>JAZNLL010000091.1:0-46638 GCA_045579045.1 Candidatus Avilachnospira sp. | reverse complement strand
AGTGTCATGCCATCGGGGTCGCCGCTCAGCTCACCGAAATTCCGCTGCTCCATAGCGATGGCGGCGAAGCCGTTTTTCAGAGCATGGAGGCAGAACTGGGCGGAGTATTTTTTGAAATAGTGATCCCGGGAGAACTTGTCCCGGTCCATGGAAATGTGCATGCCGGAGGAATGTCCCTGCAGGCAGATCATGACAGGGGGCTTTTCGATGCCGTCCGGCAGGAAGAGGTGGCAGGGAATGGCGAAGCCTTCCTCACTGTAAAACTCGAAACGGATCTCCGTTGCGCCGTCAATTTTGGTTTCGTATTCCATATGGGTCTGAGGATCGACCTTTGTGAAGCAATCCAGACCCAGCAGCTCTGCCAGCTTTTCCTTTGCCGCAGGCTGCCACTGTTCCAAATTTCCGTTGTAGGACATGGTGGGTTTTACCTTTTGCATCACGCGGTAAATATAGTCAATGGAAGAAATTTTTGCCATTTATTCCACACCTTTCCCATTGTAATGCCTTCATTATACTGCCAAATTTTCAAATGTACATCTTGAATATTGTGAAGAATTTGAAAAAACCTCTGAAATATTGTCTAAAAATTGTAATCATACGTTTTTATGCTATAATGGCGGAGAAGGTGATGCTCATGATAGAATCATACAATAGGATTTATGTGGAAAAAAGCGCCAGTGCCGGTGCTTGGGAAATGGTGAAAATGCATGCCCATAATTTCCATGAGATGTATTTTCTCGTCTCCGGTACGCGGCGGTATTTTATTGAAGATACCCTCTACGATGTAGCGGAGGGAGAGCTGGTCTTTATCCCTCAAACAAAGCTCCATCGGACACTGCCCGGCGGTAAGGGTGCCCATACCCGATATGTGGTGTATTTTGAAGATGCTGCGGTCCAGTCTTTTATCGATAAAGTAGGCAGAGCGCACTATGAAAGTCTGCTCCAGCCCAAAAGCATCCGTCTGCCGGAGGAGATCTCCGGGCAGATCCGGTTCAATCTCATGCAGATGGAACAGGAGCAGCGTGATCCCGATGGGTATTCCCATGTTGTGAATACCTATCTGCTGGAGAATATTCTGCTTCTGGCCCTGCGGCATGGCACACCGAAATCTCCTGTTACGGAGAAGACGGTCTCCAAAATGCAGGAGGTCGCCCACTATATCAACAAGAACCTGTCCTCTCCCATTGGCCTGCAGGATGCGGCGAAGATGGCCCACATGGAGGCCACTTATTTCTCCAAAGCCTTTAAGGCGGCCACGGGAGAAGGCTTTCAGGAATATCTGACGAAGGTGCGCCTGTGGAAGGCGGAGCAGCTGCTGGAGCACAGCGATCTGCCTGTGAACCGGGTGGCGGAAGCCTGCGGTTTTTCCACAGCCAACTATTTTAGCGATGTTTTCCGAAAGAAAAACGGCTGCTCCCCCTCTCAGTACAGAAAAACAGTCCGAAATAAAAGTCCTCACAGCTAACTGTGAGGACTTTTTGCTTGATTATTCTGCAATGGAGAGTTTGATGTCGCCGGTGTCGGTGAGGACAATGCAGTCGCCGCCTCGGGTATCCCAGGGAATTTCCACTCTGCCGGTGTCACTTTCGGCACGGAAGAGTTTGTCGGTCAAAAGGGTGCCGGTCACATCGCCGGTGTCGGTCTCTACATAGAGACTTTCGGCATCGGCTTTGTCGAAGGTCACATCGCCGGTATCGTTCTCAATTTTCATCTCTTTGAGAGTAACGGTGTTGACGATCTGCATATCGCCGGTGTCGCTGTCCAGTTCCAGAGAACCGGCACTGAGACCCAACAGCAGGGTATCACCGGTATCGGTGGAGACGGAAAGTCTGCCGGAGAGATCGGTCTGCCAGTCCACGTCACCGGTGTCGGTTTCGATATCGGCAATGGAGAAGAGAAATGCACCGGGCATATGAAGATTGCCGGTGTCGGTTTCACAGAGGAAATTGACATAGCGGCTCTGGGGCAGATAAATCTCCACGGACATGGTGCCGGAGGAGAACGGCTGCTCATACCAGCGTCGGGTGTCCACCGTTCTCACGGTCAGAGTGTCGTTGACAACAGAGACATCGTGGAAACAGTTCTCCGTTTCTGTCAGGTAAATTCTGCCTTTGCCGTCCAGAGCAGGGAGGAAATGCACATCACTGGTATCCACATAGATGGCGATGTTCTGGAACTCTTCGGTCAGATCAATGGTTCGTTCGATTGTTTCCGTCTGAAAAAAATTGAACGTAAAATCTGTGGCAAACAAAGCGGCGGCGGTGAGAACAAGTCCCAGAACCACCAAACCGGCGGCGAGGATGAGAAGTGTTTTTTTCATAGCATTACCCCTTTCGGAAGATGGAGCGGCAGGTCTTGACCGTCAGCCGCCAGATGGCTTTGGCTGTCAGAATACAGAAGAACCAGAGGGGGATGGCCAGACCGAGACAGACCAGTCCGGGACCGATCATGGCAAGGGCGGCATAGGGCTTCCAGAGGGTCAGCAGAACCAGTCCGCCCAGAACACCGGCGATGCCGCAGGCGGCAAAGGTCAGTTCCGCGGCAAACAGGATGATGACAGCGGTCAGCAGCAGAACGGCAGCGGTGATGAGCAGGGGGAACCACAGGGGAAAACCCAAAATCAGCAGCAGGATGATACCCCAGGAGATTTTCTTTTTGGGAGGCAGTTCGGAAAGCACCTGCGCTGCAATGATTTGCGGTGTGCCGATGTCGGCAATGACGGCTTCTTCCGTCAGACCTTCTTCCAGCCTATCATCAATCAACTCTCTGTAAAAGTCAAGGGTTTTCTTTCTGTCTTTCCGGGGCAGAACTGCCAAAGCCTGCTCCAAAGCGGAAAGGAATTTCTTTTTATTCATAAGGCATCTGCTCCTTTGCAATAAACCGATAGATGGACAAAAGCTCTGCCCATTCTTCCTTGAAGGTTTCGATCCGGGCAAGACCCAGAGTGGTGATGCTGTAATATTTCCGCAGGCGGCCGTTGTGTTCGGCGGTGCGGACAGTCAGAAGTTTATTCGCTTCCAAACGGCGGAGGATGGGGTACAGGGTGGATTCGGAAATGTCCACATAGGGTTTCATATCTTTAATGATCTGATAGCCGTAGGAATCTTCGTCTTTGATGGCCGCCAGCACGCATACATCCAGCAAGCCTCGTTTCAATTGGATATCCATACAATACCTCCTTTTGCATAACACTATATCACGCATAGTATTATATGTCAAGAAGAAAACCGCCCAAACGGGCGGTTTTCTTTACGCTTCTTCAAACATATCTGCCAGTTTTCTGGCGGCGGCGTACATCTGCTCCATGCCGGAATAGATGTTGGTTTCGTCAAAGTCCTTGTAGAAAGAGCCTGCTTCCATGGTGAACCAACCGTCATAACCCATGTCTTTCAATGCTTTGACGATGGGCACGAAGTCGATGGACATGGTGAAGGGCAGCTGATGGCTGTCGTGCCATTTGTCATTGTCGTGGATGTGGAGGCACTGGAGCTTTTTACCCAGGGCACGAACCAGATTCGCCGCGCCGGGGTTGCCGCTGATATATTCCATCTCTGCATGTCCGATATCCAGACAGGCCACCAGATAGTCATCGTCTACAGCATCCAGCACTTCCCGGAAACCTTCGGCAGTGGCGCAGGAGGCAAAGACGGCATGGTCATGTTCGCTGTCCCAGCTGTACATATTCTCTGCTGCCAGCTTGACCCCGTGTTCCTTGGCAAAGGGCAGCAAAGAGGCATAGAGCATGGCATTTTCTTCCGGACCAAGCTGATTGTTGGGATGGACCACGCAGATCTCTGCACCCACTTCGGCGGTACACTCGATGGCACGCATGATATAGGTGCGGATGTTCTTGCCGTAGAAGGGGAAGGGGGCATGGGACTGGTTGCAGACGATGCCGTTATCCAGACCAACCTGCTTTAACCGCCTTGCGATTTTCAGATAGTCGGAGCCGTAAAGACCGTCGATCCAGCTGTTGGTGAAATAGTGGTGTTTGCACATAAAGGGGGCAAACATGGAAAAATCCCAGCCGTCAAAACCGGCTTTGGCATAGAGTTCAATGGCTTTTTCCTCGCCGATGAGCTTGGCGACAGAACCGATCTCTGTGGATGTACGCATGATTATGCCTCCTCAAACATGGCTGCAAATTTACGGACGGCGGCATGGAGATCCTTCAGACCGTCCAGAGCCGTTTCGGCGGTGAACTTGCCCAGATAGGAGTCTGCTTCCAGAGTGAACCAGCCCTTGTAACCGATCTCTTTCAGGGCTTTTGCCATGGCGGCAAAATCCTGCTGCAGAGAGAAAGGAATCTGGTGGTTGTCGTGGCGGCAGTCGGTGTCATGGATGTGGAGAGCCTGCAACTTGTCGCCCAAGGCGTGAATCATCTTCACAGCACCGTCACCGGCAGGCCGCATTTCTGCATGACCCAAGTCCAGACAGGCCACGAAATCCTCATCATTCACAGCATTCAGATGGGCAACAAAGCTCTCAGCGGTGGCGCAGGCGGCGAAGCCTGCCTGATCCAGTTCCGGTTTCCAGTTATACATATTCTCCGTGGCGATCTTGACCCCGTGACCTTTGGCAAAGGGCAGCAGCTCGTTGTAGATTTCCGCATTGCCCTCCGGGGTCTTGTCGTTGTCCGGATGGATGATGATGATTTTGCCGCCCACTTCGGCGGTGCATTCAATGGCTCGCTTCAGATAGTCCATGAAGCCCAGACCCTTGGTGGGGAAGGGGGCATGGGACTGGTTGCAGACGATGCCGTTGTCATCGGCCACTTTTTTCAGCTGACGGGAAAAGCGCAGATATTCAGGTGTGCCGATCTCCTCTTTGGGAATCCAGGCACTTTTGTTCCAGTCATAGAATTGCTGATAGGTGGGCTTGCCGAGCGGGTGACCGCTGTCCAGCCAAGTGCCCGTGGGCCAATGGTAGGTGCGCATTTTGAACATGGAGAAATCCCAGCCGTCGAACCCTGCTTTGGCGCAGAGTTCGATGGCCTTTTCTTCGCCTACCAGTCTGGCGGCGGAGCTGATCTCGGTGGAAACTTTCATGGTTTTATGCCTTCTTTACAGTATAGTTGCCGGAAGTGACGGGCTTGGCAGTTGCGCCGTCGGTGAAGCAGTAACCCTTGGGCAGGACGGCCTCGGCAGTCATGGCTTCGGGGATGGTGAGGGTCAGCTCGATGGTTTCGCCCTTCCGCTCCCAGCGGGAGACGATCTTGCCGGCAGGGGCTTCATGCCATGCTTCCACAAAGGTCAGTTGGCTTGCGAATTCCGGCTGGATGCGGACTTCGTTCACATTGTGCTGGGTGGGGTTCAGACCGATACCTGCCAGATTGGTATAGAACCAGCCTGCAAAAGCACCGCCCCAGAAATGATGGTTGGTTGAGTTGGCAGAGGTGGGCAGGAAGTCCTCCCACAGGGTGGTGGCGCCTCTGGCGATCCAGTTGCCGAAGGAGGGATAGTCGGGTCTTGCGATCATGTGCAGAGCCAGATCGGTGTAGCCGTACTTGGAGAGGACATAGAACATGATTCGGGCACCCACCACGCCCACATCGATGTGGTCATTGGCTTCGTGAATCAGTTCCAGATACTTATCCAGTGCTTTGGGCAGTTCTTCTTCGGTGAACAGGTCATAGTAGATGGCCAGAGCCTGAGAGGACTGGCAGTTGCCCAGCACGGTCATGGTGTCAAAGTCGATGAGGTGCTTGCGGATAGAAGCGCGGAGCTTTTCTTCCAGCTCCAGAGCGGCCTGCTGTTCCTTCTTGAAGCCCACAGCTTCAAAGAGGACGGCGGACTTGAGGGCGATGTCCAGAGACATGATGGAATCGGTGACCACCAGAGGTGCCTTGATGGGCTCTTCCCGGCTTTCCTTGGTGACCTGACACCAGTCGCCCAGACCGAATTCCAGCAGACCTCTTTCGTCCATGCGGCTTTCCAGATAAGTCAGATACTTGCTGATGTAGGGGGCAGTTTCCTTGATGATGCCGATGTCGCCCCGAAGGGTGTAGATGGCATAGGGAACGGCGATGAGGGCTCTGTCCCATGCAGGACCGTTGCCCCAGGTAAAGCCGTAGCCGGTGGTGGGGGTGACACCGGGCAGCGCGCCCGCTTCTGTCTGATTTTTGCAGAGGTTGCGGAGCCATTCGGCGTAGCTGTGCTCGCAGGAGAAGTTCAGCATCATCTGCTCAGCGGAGAGCGCGGCATCGGCAGTCCAGCCGTTTTTTTCTCTCTGGGGGCAGTCCTGAGGAATGTAATGGAAGTTGGAGACATCGGAGCGGCGGACGGCAGCCTGCAGCTTGTTGAGAGTGTCGTCAGAGCAGGTGAAGCCGCCCATGGTCTCGAAATCGGAGTGGAACACCACATAGGTCAGCAGGTCGGGAGTGGCCTGTTCGGCAGTGATGCCGGTGACCTTTACATAGCGGAAGCCGTGATAAGTGAAGCTGGGGGTGTAGGTTTCCACACCTTCGCCCTTGCAGGTATAGAAATCCCGGTGGACGATGTGTTTGTCACGGTCCCAGTGGTAGGGGCCATGGTTGTAGGCAAACCAGATCTTGTCCAGATACAGGGTGCCGTCTCTGAGGGTATCGGCATGCTGGAAGGCGATCTTCTGACCCTTCTCGCCCTTGACGATCAGGCGGCAGACACCGGCATTGACTTCGCCGAAGTCATAGATGAAGCCTTCCTCGCTGTCGGGGAAAATGGCAATGGGCTTCAGTTCCTTTTCCGTCCGCAGAGGCTCTACGGCGCAGAACTTCAGTTCACCCTTGGGGGTGGGAGCATGGAGGACAGGGGTCCATGCGCTGTCGTCAAAACCGGGGAGGTTCCAGCCGGGAATCTCACAGGTGGCATCATAGACTTCGCCGAAGCGGTAGTCGTCGCAGCGGATGGCAGAAGGGGCAGTTTTCCAGGTGGTATCAGTGGTGACGGTGGTATCGCCATAGGTCAAAGTCATGGACACCAGAGGAGCGCTGCGGAAGTCAGCCTGGTCGAACTTCCAGATAAAGCCGCCGGGGTTATTCTGATAGCCGTTGCCCAGAATGAGGCCGATGACATTTTCACCCTTCTGCACAGGAACTTCGTAGCAGTCATAGTAGACGGTGTCGTTGGGGTTGCTGACGTAGGGGGCCAGGAAACCCTTGGTCAGCTCTTCGCCGTTGAGAAACAGGCGGTAGAAACCGCAGCAGGCGATCTGAATTTTGGCAGTGTCTGCCTGCTCGGCAACAAATGCTTTGCGGATATAGGGCGCAGGGACCTGATTTTCAAAGAGACCGTTGAATTCTTCTGTGGCTTTGATAAAGGATGATTTCAGCATAAGAATTACCTCTTTTTATACGTTTTTGACGGCATAGGTGCCGGTTTTGACGAGTTTCTGATTTGCTCCGTCGGAGAAGCACCAGCCTGTGGGCAGGATGGCTTCGGCGGTCACGGTTTCGGGAACGGTGAGGGTCAGTTCGACGGCATCACCCTTGCGCTCCCAGCGGGAGATGATCTTGCCGGAGGGGACTTCGTGCCAGCCTTCGGCAAAATTGAGCTGGGAGGCAAACTCCGGGCAGATGCGGACTTGGTTAAGGTTGACCGGACGGATGCCTGCCAGATTGGTGATAAACCAACCGCTGATATGACCCCAGAAATGGTGGTTGGCGGAGCGGATGGAATCGGGCATGAAGTCCTCCCACAGGGTGGTGGCACCTTTGGCGATCCAGAAACCGTAGGAGGGGAACTGGGGACCGACGATCATTTTCAGCGCCAGATCCGTGTACCCGAATTGGGAGAGGACATAAAACAGCACTCTGGCACCCAGCACACCTACATCGAAGCAGTCGTTGGCTTCGTGGATGAGGGTCAGGAGCTTTTCAAAGGCGGCAGGCTTTTCTGCCTCCGTGAACACATCGTAGAAGATGCACATGGCCTGAGAAGACTGGCAGTTTCCGGCGGCGGTGACGGTGTCGAAGTCGATGAGGTTTCTGCGGATGCTCTGCCGCGTGGTTTCTGCCATGGTATTGCAGAAATCCTGCTCTTCCTTGAGGCCCACAGCACCGAACAGCACAGCGGCTTTGGCAGCCATGTCCATGACCATGATGGAATCCGTCAGCACCAGAGGGGCTTTGGGCGTGCCGGGGGCGGTGGGATTGGCATTGACCTGACACCAGTCGCCAAGGCCAATGGCAACCAGTCCCTGTTCATCCATCCGGGTCTGGATGTAGTGCAGATATTTCATCACATAGGGGGCAATTTCGGGAATCAGTGCTGTTTCGCCCCGAAGGGTATACAGATAATAGGGAACGACCACCAGAGCGCAGTCCCATGCAGGTCCGTTGCCCCAGTCATAGCCCCAACCGGGCGTGGGAACGATGCCCGGCAGAGCGCCCTGCTCGTTCTGGGCTTTGCAGACGCTCCTGATCCACTGAGAGAAGGCTTTTTCTGCGGAGAAATTCAGCAGAATCTGCTCGGCGGAAAGGGCGGAGTCTGCCGTCCAACCGTTTTTTTCTCTCTGAGGGCAGTCGGTGGGAATGTGGTGGAAGTTGGAAGCATCGCTGCGGCGGGTGGCCTCTTGCAGCTTATTGACGGTCTCGTGGTCACAGACGAAACCGCCCTTGGTTTGAAGGGCTGTGTGGATGACCAGATAGGTCAGCAGTTCAGGTGTGGCCTGTTCTTCCGTGATGCCCGTCACATGGACATAGCGGAAGCCGTGATAGGTGAAGCTGGGGGTGTAGGTCTCTTTGCCTTCACCCTTGCAGACATAAATATCCTTGTGGACCAGCTGCTTGTCCCGCTGCCAGCTGCGCCAGCTGTCATCATGGGGATACCAGATCCCCTCCAGATCAATGGTGCCGTCTTTCAGAATCTCTGCATGCTGCATGTGGATGGGCTGATAGGGCTTGGCCTCCACAGTCAGACGGCAGATACCGGCATTGACTTCGCCGAAATCGTAGATGTAGCCGCCGTCAGAAGCAGGGAAGATGGCAACGGGCTTCAGCTCTTTTTCGATGACAATGGGTTCGACATTATTCGGCTGCAGCTCTCCGCCGGGAGAGACGGTCTCAATGGCGGGCTTCCAGCTGCTGTCGTCGAAGCCCGGTTCGTTCCAGCCGGGCTGTTCGAAGCTGGCATCGTAGATCTCGCCCCAACGGTAGTCATCCCGGAAAATGGGCGACCAGTTGGTTCGGAAGGAACTGTCTGTGGTGATGCAGGTATCGCCAAAGGTCAGGGTCAGGCTGACCATGGGGGCGCTGCGGAAATCTGCCTCGTCAAAAAGCCAGATATAAGAGCCGGGGCAGTTCTGAAATCCATTGCCCAGCATGAGACCGATGACATTTTCGCCCTTTTGGACAGGGACTTCATATTCATCATAATAAATATAGTGTTCGGGATTGCTGATATAGGGGGAGAGGAAGCCTTTGGTCAGCTCTCTGCCGTTTAGAAACAGGCGGTAGAAACCGCAGCAGGCGATCTGAATTTTGGCAAGGTCTGCCTGCTCGGCAAAAAATGCCTTGCGGATGTAGGGAGCGGGTACAGCAGTCTCCAGTGTGGTGTAGGCTTCCGTGGCCTTGATAAAGGAGGTTTTCAGTTTGGAAAGGGACATGAGAAACACCTCAATTTTCCGTGGGTATCGTTTTCCTTAACTTTAGCAGATATCCTAAAAAATGCAAGACAGAAAAGAGAAAAAGCACCATCTTTTAGATGGTGCTTTTTGCATATTGAAGTTATTGTGCGATGGAAAATGTTTTTGTGATGACTTTGTCACTGAAGCTGATGAATTCAGAAACTTCTACGACGATATCGGTGGATGTATCGTTCAGTTCATAAGCAACTTCTACTTCCAGAGTAGCTCCCTGCTTAATGTCCTTCATCTGATTATCCGAATTATAATTGGCACTATCATCAGCAAAGTAGGATTCGTTCAATCCCACGCCGTTCTGGTATACACTTGCATCAAGGGCGAAAGAAAAAGATGCGGCATCGTCATCGGAGACATTGGTGAAAATGTATTTTACGATAACAATGGGCTTGCCCTCGAAATCCTGAGCAAGGCGGCAACTGTCAATTTCAACGGAATAATCTCCGAGAGTTGTGTTATCTTCTTCGGGTACACTAACGGCAGCATCGCTGCCCTGGCTGGCTGTTTCCGAAGAACTGTCTGAGCCGCTTGCTACTGCGAACAGCAAGAAAACGATGATCAAGAGAACAGCTAGAAGTGATTTGCGGATTTTCATTTTAATTCCTCTCTTTTCTGTTTGTTGTTACAGCCAAAAGGCTTGCAGAAAGATACATTACAATGTCAATGATGTCTCCTGTGCCGTTAATAAACTCCAAATACTGTAATAATTCCCACACAATGCCAATCAAGACCGGTATTACACAGCATAAAAACAGAAAAACTGTCTTTTGTGGTTCAAAGATTGATAAAAGTCCGAAATTAAAAGCCAATCCCCAAAGAAAATCGGACAAATAATATCGAAATGACAATTTTACTTCGAATACGGGTATTGAAAACAGCTTTTGAAATAAGATGGAGATATAGGTATCCGGGCAGAAGAATATATATAGGCTTGCACCAAGAGATAGGCAGATGATGCATAGGACTATATGCTTGGTTCGATATGACATGCAAGTTCCTCCTAAAAATAAAATACTCAGATATTGAGTATTTGTCAATACTCAATATCTGAGTGTGTTATCGTTCATACATCATGAAAATGGGATGGGATCGTGTGGATTACAGGCAAAGATTGCGTGATTTGAGAGAGGATCGTGACTTAACACAGGCGCAGGTGGGTGCGGTTATTCAGAAGTCCCAGCAAGGGTACAACCATATAGAAGCAGGTCGAGCGGAGTTGAAGATCGAGGATCTTATCAAGCTCTGCGATCTCTATGGCGTGTCTGCCGATTATCTCATCGGTCGAACAGATAAAAAATGACGGCATCTGCGTGAGCAGATGCCGTTTTTTTACACTTCCAGTTCCAGACCGTCGCAGGCAGCAATGATGCCGTGCTTTGCCATGTTTTCGGCAAGGGTCTTGTGGTCTGTGTGGAGGGTTCTGGCCATGTGGCTGATGCAGACTTTTCCCATATAGGGATCAAGGGTCTGCTTCATTTCCAGAACCATATTCAGGTTGTTGTGTTCAAAGATGCGGTAGTCGCCGGGGCAGTCGCCGATGGTGGCATCGAAAACAGCCAGATCGGGCTTGCAGATCTTGATGGCCTGCACTTCTTCATAGAGCAGCCATGCGCTGTCCAGACCGTAGAACAGGGTCTTTTCACCGTCGGTGATCATGAAATGGACCGCATCGGTGCAGGTGCCGTGGTTGGCCTTGTAGGCAGTGACAGAATATTTTCCCAGCTCCACCTGCTCACCGGGCTGCAGCTTCACGAATTTTGCGCCTCGGTTGCACAGGGCCTGCTTGGTCTTTTCACGGTAGTGGTCATCATGGCTGTGGGTGTTGATGATATATTTTACATCGGTCTTGCCATAGGTATCCAGCGCCTCCAGAACCTGAGGACCGGGATCAATGAGCAGAGTGTCATCAATGACGGCAGAGGACAGACGGCGGAATTCCTTATAATCAGCCGGACGCTCCAGAGGCCAGTCGGCAGCGCCGGTACCCAAAAAGAAGATTTTCATATTGTTGCCTCCTCATTTTTATAAACGCGTTTGTAAAGAACAACGGCTAATACCAAACCGGCAAAACCGGCAGTCAGCTTGCCCACCAGAACGGGGCCGAGATAAGAAGGATCAAGGGCAAGGGTAAAGGCCAGATGGCTGCCCAGAGAAAAGGCGGCGGAAATGGCAAAGGCAGAGTTGAGAACGATGCCTTTGGTGTCCATGGAATTGAGCATCTCGAAAGTGGTGGCGTTGGAGACGATTGTGGACAAAAGACCCATAACGGAAGTTTCGGAAACAGCCAGCTTTTTGCCCACAGCCCGGAGGGGCTTGGAAAGCAGCTTGGAAACCACGAACATAAAGGGGAACATGCCTGCCAGTACGACGGCTGTGTTCAGGCAGATGCGGGCGCCTTCTTCCAGAGTGCTCATGCCCTTGATCAGCTCGATACCTGTCATAAAACGCAGGATACCCAAAGCCAGACCGACGGTTATGAAGATCTTGATCAGGATGCCGAAAATATTGAAAATTTTAACGCTGAGATCGGGAAGCAGGAGAAGTCCTGCGGCGATCAGGGCAGAAAGCAGCATCAAAGGTAAGAGGTTTAGCAGCAGCGCACCCATGGGCAGGCGGCATACAAGACCAGAAACAAAGCAGCCCAAAGGGATGGTGACGATGCCGCAGAGAAATCCGAACAGCATATGGCGGTATCGCTCCGGTTTTACAACTGCCATGGCATAGGGAATGTTGAAGGAAATGGTGGCGCCCATCATAGAGGAGACCACCAGCGCGTTAAACTTACCCATGGCGGCATCCTGATAGACTTCCAGAGAAAGGGAGGTGCCTCCCATGTCGTTTGCAAAGAGAGAAGCCGGGATAATGGACGGGTCCAGCTTCAGCGTATGATAAACAAATCCAAATACCGGTTGCAGAAGGTCGGCCAGAACCGGAGCCAGAACGATCATGCCGAGCATAGAAAGGGATATGGAACCAAGGAGCATAAAACCTTTTTCAAACTCCTTGCCCAGACCGAAGTGATTGCCAAGAATCCGGTCTAAAGCGCCCAACAGGGCGAAAACCAGAGCCAGCTTGGACATAAAACGCATGTAGGTTGACCTCCTGTCAATTTGGCAAAAACTAATATTTGCAATGTTTATGCTAATTTTTAAGCAGAAAACAAATAGTATTTATTTTAATATAATAGTGAGATTGATAAAAAGAAAGGATGAACGCATATGACTCCCAAGAAAATTGCGGTGCTGGGCGGCGGTAACGGTGCACACACCATGGCTGCGGAATTCTCCCTGAAGGGACATACCGTAAACCTGTACGAAATGCCTCAGTTCAAAAACAACATGAAAAAGGTTTTTGAAACAAAGACCATTAAGCTGCAGGGCAACATCAAGGAACTGCAGGGTCCTGTGGAACTGAACATGGTAACGGATGACATTGCAAAAGCAGTGGAAGGCTGCCATTACATCTGCATCGTTGCACCTGCATTTGCTCACAGTGGCTATGCAAAGCTGCTGAAGGGTCATGTTCACAAGGATCAGATCGTTGTGACCTATCCCGGCGCATTTTCCGCTCTGGTTCTGAAGAAAGAACTGGATGGCGACGATTGCCCCATCTTTGCCGATGCCAACAACCTGCCTTACGATGCCCGTCTGGTGGAAAAGGGTTCCGATACGGTCAATGTGTTCGGCAGAAATCCCATCAACATTGCCTTCCTCCCTGCTGAAAAGGGTCCGGAACTGATCGATGAAATGCGTGAGGATCTCTTCCCCTTCGAGAAGATCTACACCGATGTTCTGGAGTGCGGTCTTGCAATCGTCAACCCCGACTGGCATGCAGGCCCCGTGCTGTTCAACATTTCCAACATCGAAAGCCCCCATATCAACTTCTTCCTGTATGAGCATGGCTGGACGCCCTCTGCCTGCCGCCTGAACATTGCTATGGACAAGGAACGCAAGGCCGTCGGTGAGCTTTTGGGCTACAATCTCCGCCCCATGGAGGATTTTGCAGGCCGTCCCGCCGACTATAAATGGACCTGGCAGGATCTCTATAAGGAAGGTCACGGCTCCATCGGTCTGACCCCCATCTGCGGCCCCAATGATCTGGGCAGCCGTTACCTCACCGAGGACATTCCCTACGGCCTGGTGCCCTGGGCAGCCATTGCAGAGATGCTCGGCGTTCCTATGCCCCTCACCAACGGCTTCATTGATATTATCAATGTCGTTCATGAGAAGGATTGGCGCAAGGAAGGCCGCAGCCTGGAACAGCTGGGCATCGCGGGTATGGACAAGGATACCCTGCTTGCCTACGTTCGCACCGGCAAGAAATAAAACAGACAAAAAACGACTTGGTTTTCAATCAAGTCGTTTTTTGTTTGTGCGTGAAAGCACTTTACGAATTGATTTTTGAAAGACTCTTGCGGGGCGGCTCGTTCATGATGTTGGAATAGGCTCGGTAGAAACAGGAGTAATTGCTGAAACCTGCCCGCTCACAAGCTTCCGAAAGGGAGAGACCGTTGGAATACAGCTCCCGCACCAACACGATTCGCTTGTAGGAAATATACTTATTGATGGTAAAACCGGTGTGTTTTTTGAATGTTTTACAAAGATGCTGTTTTGTCAGAAAGAATGTTCCTGCGATCACATCCAAAGACAAATCATCCGTCAAATGGTCGTTGATATATTCGACGATCTGCTTGATGTTCTTTTGCTGATAAATGGATTTATGAGGGGCAGAAACCTGCTTGTTCAGATGATACAGCAGCTCGATGATCACGCTTTTTACCACAGGCAGGCACACAGGCTCTTCTCCGATATAGGTATCCAGCCGCTTGAAAATATCGTAAATGCGGCTGTCTTTCAATCGATCGGCAGGAATGACATTGTCTGTTCCACGGACGCGGTGGAATACCATATCGGCAAAATCCGTGCAGTTGTTTTTGATGAAAAAATCCAGATCGATCATCAGCAGGATGAAGTTACATTCACAGCCGTCCTTGATGATGCTGTGATGAAGTTCGTTGTTGCTGACCAGCACAATATCATTGGGGCGGATCGGCAGACGGTTGCCCTCAATCACATAATCCAGTTCGCCGTCCAAAAGCATAAAAACCGAAAACAAATTCTTATCGATGTGAGATGCAGAATATTGATTGCCCCGGTTGGTACTGTGGATATAGGAGAAACCATATTCCTTGCTGGCACACGCTCTGCTTACAAAATCCCTCATAAATTGGTTCCTCAAAGGGCTTGCGCTGTCCATCCGGTGGGCTTCAAAACATAATGCTCCTTGAAACCGCAGGATTTCAGCAGTTCCTTGGCCTCTTCCCGCCAACAGTCCAGATGATTCCGGTCATGGCAGTCGGAGGTGATGACGGCACCAAAGCCCAGCCGCTTCAGCTCTTTGATGATGAAAGGATCGGGATAGGGGGTGGTGCGGTAGCCTCTGGAGATGGCACCGGTGTTGACCTCAAAGAAGGGAATCTTCCCGGCAAGGGCTTCTGCGGCTTCCATAGCCCAACTGCGGTATTCTTTGGAATCCATATCGAAAAATTGGATATTTTCGCAGTGTTTGGCGATGATGTCAAAGTGGCCGAGAATGTCAAATTTGCCGAAGGAGGGCAATTCCGCCAGCTGCCTGTAATACTGTTTGGCATAGGCCATACCGTCACCGCCGAAGTGGGTGTGGATGATGTTGGAAACAACTTCCTGCGATTGGTCAAAGCCCACAAGACCGACTTCGGTGTCAATGTAGTGGATCGAACCGATCACATAGTCGTAGCCTTCCTGCAAAACGCCTGTGAACACATCAAATTCCAGACCGCAGAAAATATCGATCCGGTCTTTGTATGCTTCTTTTAGTGCACGAATGGCAGGTAAATACACTGCAGCGTTTTCTGCAGACATGGAAAAAGGAGAAGTGGTTGTACTGTGGGCAGAAAAGCCGATGGAATGAAAGCCCTTTTCTAGAGCGGTGAGGATCATTTCCTCCGGGGTATCCTTGCCGTCGCAGAAGGTGGAGTGGGTATGTAAATTCTGTTTATATTCCATAATGTATCACCAATAACAAATTATACCATGCCGTTCCGCAGAAAGCAAAACAAAATAGGAAAACGCGCCTGATGATTGTCGCAAAAAAATACTTTACAACTATAAAGTGATAGATGTATAATAAGTCGTAAACTTTTTCGGTTTGCAGATAATCCTACAAGGAGAGTGACAGAACATGAAACTGATCATTAAGAACGACTATGAGGCAATGTGTGCATGGGCGGCTCAGCATATCGCCGATGCCATCAACGGCCACAAGGGAGACGGACCCTTTGTTCTGGGACTGCCTACCGGTTCTTCCCCTCTGGGTGTGTACAGACGCCTGATCGAAATGAACAAGGCCGGCACTGTGACATTTAAGAATGTCGTGACCTTCAATATGGACGAATATGTGGGTCTGCCCAGAGAACATGACCAGAGCTACTGGTACTTTATGCACGATAATTTCTTTAACCATATTGATATCCCTGCTGAGAACATCAACATTCTCAACGGCATGGCTGAGGATCTGGAAGCCGAGTGCAAGCGCTATGAAGACAAGATCGCTTCCTACGGCGGCATCGACCTGTTCCTGGGCGGCAGCGGCGTGGATGGACATATTGCATTCAATGAGCCCTTCACTTCTCTGACTTCCCGTACCGGCGTCCGTGCTCTGACGGAAGACACCCTCCTTGTCAACTCCCGTTTCTTCGACAATGATCCCACCAAGGTGCCCAAGACTGCCCTGTCTGTCGGTGTCGGCACGGTCTGCGATTCCAAGCAGGTGCTGCTGCTCATTAGCGGTCACAACAAGGCTCGCGCCCTGAAGCATTGCGTGGAAGGCGGCGTGGACCATGCTTGGACCATCAGCGCTCTGCAGCTCCATCCCGATGGCATCGTGGCTTGCGACGAGGCTGCCTGCGGCGAACTGAAGGTGGATACCTACAAGTACTTCAAGGAAGTCTATAAGAACGAAAAGTAAACTCCGAGAATCAAAAAGGACAAGTTTCTTTGAAACTTGTCCTTTTTCTATCATCTTTTCAGAGAAAATGTATTACAGGCTCAGGATGGTACCGATGCCCTTCTCCTCTGCCACCTTCAGCAGTCTGCTGCCAAGAGAGATGTCCTGCAGAGCAATGCCGTAGTTGGTAACGAAGATGATCTCATCATCGCTTTCTCTGCCGGGCTTGTTGCCCAGAACCACTTCGCCCAGCTGGGCATGGAGCTTGAACTTCTCATAACCGTGCTTGCCATAGTAGCCGCTGACAGGATCGAACATGGAGTTGAGATACTGTGCCCAGTCATCCACAATGAACTTGCTGGTGTTGATGGCGTCATACTCCCAACCCTTGGAATGAACGGTCAAAATCAGTGCACCGGGCTTGACCCATTTTTTGTAATAGACAGGCTCGGAGTACTCGCCCGTGGGGGCGGCGCCTACGAAAATATCGCAGCCGGTCACGGCTTCTTCGAAGCTGTTGACCACATGGGCATTGACATTCAGCTTTGCGGACAGCCTGTCGCACAGAGCCTGTGCAGCTTCGGGGAAGCGGTCGTAGACCTTAATTTCCTCAATGCCGGGCATCTGGTGCATGATCATCCACATATTGTTTTCACCCTGCTCACCTGCACCGGCCAAACCGAGCACCTTGGAGTCCTTGCGAGCCAGGTATTTGACGGACACACCGGAAGCGGTTGCGGTACGAACGGCAGTGATGCCGCCGGCTTCCATCATGGCGATGGGATAACCGGTTTCTTCATCATTGAGAACCATCAGAGCGGCCAGAGCCTTGACGCCGTACTTGGGCTTGTTATGAGCGAACACGCTGACCCACTTCATACCAACGAGGCCGGATTCCTTCAGATAGCCGGGCATGGCGTGGAGGAACGCACCGGGGCAGGCGTTGGGATGGATACCGGGCTTGGGGGGCATTTCATACATACCCTTGCCGTGCTCTTTATAAGTAGCTTCGGCACATTCCATAGCCTGATCCCAGTCACGGAGGTTGCACTGCTCCAAATCGGCCAGACTCAGATAGCGAAATTTTCCGTATTCCATAGTTCATTTCTCCTTCATTGATTATATAGTATAAATTATAACAGAAACAGGAAAAAAGTAAAGAAAGATTGGAAAACTAATGCAAATAAGAAATGACGGGTTTCAAACCCGTCATTTCTTATTTGCTTTTCTGTCGTAGAGGATCATACCCAGTACGGTGCAGCACACCTGGAACAGGTGGGGGATCAGGGTGCTGATGCTGTGGGAGACCAGATCAAAGGTGACCCAGAGAATCAGATTGCCCAGAGTCCAGAAGCGGTATTTTGCACCGTTGGACTGGCCGATACCCATGACGAAGCACATGGTGGCTGCAATGGCAATGGCGGTCAGCAAAATGTCCGTGCCGAAGATCACATTGACTGCCACGAACAAGGCACCGTAGAGAACGGGCAGCCATTTGGGGAAGGGACGGTTCTTTGCGGTGAACCAGAAATTGACAATGGCCAGAATACCCCCCAGATAGCAGGAGGCAGCACCGTTGATGCCGCTGTCATTCAGCAGATAACTGGTGGCGAAGCTGAAGTTGGCAGCAAAGACCAAAAGCAAAATCAGCTTCATTCGGCTGCCTCTGACCAGAGAGGCGGTGGTGTTCAGAACCTGACCGAGAATACTGAATATGTATGCCAGAATCTCCATGGAGGGTTCTCCTTGTATAAAAACTTAAAAAACTACATGAATAGTGTAACCGATAAAGAAGGTATTTGCAAGGGGGGACTGGAGGATTTATTTGGTCCGGCAGGGAAGGTGGATTTGCTTTTCTGATTAGTGAAATATTTGCCTTGGGCAAATGTGAAATAATGACCTGCAGTCATTGTGAAATTTGTTTCTGAAGAAACAAGTGAAATAAAATTTGCCCACATTCGCGTTAGCGAATATTTCACAGCGGAGCTATTTCACTCTGCGAAGCAGAATTTCACTTGCCCGAAGGGCAAATTTCGTTGAAAAAAGCTCATTGCAGACGCAATGAGCTTTTTTCTGGTGGGGGAAGGTGGATTTGAACCACCGAAAGCAATGCTAACAGATTTACAGTCTGCCCCCTTTGGCCACTCGGGAATTCCCCCATATTCACTTTGCTTGTAAGGTGGAGCTGGTAGACGGACTCGAACCCCCGACCTGCTGATTACAAATCAGCTGCTCTACCAACTGAGCTATACCAGCAGCTCAACAAGCAAGGACGATTATAGCCGAAAGGAAATGGTTTGTCAAGAGCTTTTTTGAAAAAAGTCGCTGGATTATTCTGGGAGCAAAATATCCTGCTGCACCGGCACATGGAAGCGGCTGCGGAAGGTATCCAAGTCCTTGCTCTGACCCAGAAGCCACATGGTTTTGGTCAAAACTGCCTCCAAGGTCATATCGTAGGCCTCCAGAACGCCGTGACGGGTCTTGATGACATGACCCACCTGATAGACTCCCAGATCGCTGCCCTCGTAGGTCACCTGGGTGGTCATGATGACGGGCTTTCCGGCTTCGTTCCAGAGTTTTACGGCACGGATGAAGTCCTGATCGGCATAGCTGGGCACACCGCCCACACCGAAACCCTCTAGAATCAAGGCATCGTATTCCGACAGCAGCAGCTCCAGCAGATGCGCACGAACCCCCGGCGTCAGCTTCAGAACGAACACATTGGGATTCAGCTTCAGACAGAACTGCACCTGCAGCCCCGCAGGGCGGGGAAGGATAGGATAGACATTGCCGTCCCGGATGATGGCGGCTTCGGGATAGCCGATGCTGGCAAAGGCGTTATAGCTCTTGGTGCGCATTTTTCTGGCACGGGTGCCGAGGATCGCCTGTCCGTCAAAGACCACTGTGACGCCCCAGGCAGAATCCGAAGCGGCAAAACGGAAGGCATCCAGCAGATTGCGCCGGGCATCGGTCTCCCGGCTGCCGATGGACTGCTGGGCGCCGGTGAGGACGATGGGCTTGGGACTGTTTTGAATGAGATAGCTGAGGGCACTGGCTGTATAGGCCATGGTATCGGTGCCGTGAGTGACAACAAACCCATCAAATTCATCATAATGCTCCCGGATGGCTTCTGCGATCTGCAGCCAGTGGGAGGGGGTCAGATTGGTACTGTCCAGATTGAACAGCTGCAGGGCTTCTACGGCACAGATGGCACCAAGCTCCGGGATCTGCTCCAGCAGATCCTGAGAGGTCAGCTGGGGGGCAAGACCTTCTTCGGTTTTAGCGGTGGCAATGGTACCGCCGGTGGCAAGGAGCAAAATAGATTTCATAATAGAACCCTCCGGGTCATACAAAAAATGTGAGTTTATCACATCTTATCATATCCAGGAAAAAAGAATCAATAAGGAAACAGCCTCGCCATCGCAATCGGGGAACGGAAACTGCAAAAATTTCTCAAAATTTGGTCAGAATCACAGAGAAAATTTGGCGCAATTCCCGTGGATTTTCACAAAATATCAAATTGCGTTCGATTTGTAGTTGTATCTCAGACGATTTTTTAGTAAAATATTCATGTCTCATAAGGAGTAATCTGGTGGGAGTATTTCTGCCGGTTGCTGAATTACATTATGTGCACAAAAATTTTTAGGAGGAAAAAACTATGAAGAAACTGCTTGCTCTGCTGCTGGCTCTTCTGATGGTCTTCTCCATGGTCGCCTGCGGCGCCGAGAAGGTCGAGGAAGAAGCTCCCGTGGAAGAAGCCCCCGTCGAAGAAGCTCCCGTTGAGGAAGCTCCTGTCGAGGAAGAACCCGCCCCCGAGGCTCCCGAAGTCAAGATCGGTGCCATTCTCGTCCATGATGAGAACTCCGGCTACGATATGGCTCACATCGAGGGCCTGAACACTGCTGCTGCCGCTCTGGGTCTGGACCCTGCTGCTATCAGCTACAAGTACAACATCCCCGAAGATGAAAGCTGCTATGACGCCGCTGCCGAACTGGCTGACGACGGCTGCACCATCATCTTCTCCGACTCCTACGGCCATCAGACCTACATGCAGCAGGCTGCTGAGGAGTTCCCCGAAGTCACCTTCGTTGCCTGCACCGGCGACATGGCTGCCGGTTCCGGCCTGGCCAACCTGAAGAACATCTTCCCCTTCACCTATGAGTCCCGCTATGTCTCCGGTATCGTTGCCGGTATGAAGCTGAAGGCTCTCATGGACGAAGGCCTGGTCACCGATCCCTATGTGGGCTATGTCGGTGCATTCCCCTATGCAGAAGTGGTCTCCGGCTACACTGCATTCTTCCTGGGCATCCAGAGCATCGTTCCCGAAGCTCACATGGATGTGCAGTACACCAATTCCTGGTATGATCCCGTTGCTGAAAACGAAGCTGCCATCGCTCTGATGGGCCGCGGCTGCGCCATCATCGGTCAGCACGCTGACTCCACCGGCGCTCCCTCTGCCGTTCAGGCTGAGTGGGAGAAGGGTTCCCAGGTCTACTCCGTCGGCTACAACATCGACATGCTGGCCGTTGCTCCCGATGCAGCTCTGACCTCTGCTCAGAACGTCTGGTCCGTCCTGTACCAGGCCACTCTGGAGAAGTTCATCGCCGGTGAGGAAGTTCCCACCGACTTCGCCTGCGGCGTTGCTATGGGCGCACAGCAGATCTCTCCTCTGGGCCCCAATGTTGCTGAAGGCACCCAGGAAGCTGTTGACGCCGCTTGGGCAGCCATCGCTGATGGCAGCCTGAAGGTCTTCGACACCTCCAAGTTCACTGTCGGCGGCGAAGCTGTGACCACCGCTTTCGCTCTGGATACCGACGGCGACTGGGTCAACGATACTGCTGAAGCCATTATGGACGGCGCATTCGTGGAATCCTTCCATCGTTCCGCTCCTTACTTCGGTCTGCGTATCGACGGCATCACCGAACTGAACTGATTTAACTCAACAACCCAGCAATGGGGGGCATTTTGCCCCCCATTTTGGGATTTACCGTCCATTATAACAACCCCGGCCCCACACAGATGGGAGTTCTGGAGAAAGGGTGATTTTCTTGGCGATTGAGAACGCTGTCCAAATGAGGGGCGTAACCAAAACCTTTGGTTCCACCGTGGCCAATAATGCCGTGGACCTGGACATCCGACGCGGCGAGATTTTGTCTCTGCTGGGCGAGAACGGCAGCGGCAAGACCACATTGATGAACATGCTTTCCGGCATCTATTTCCCCGATCAGGGTGAGATTTTTGTCAACGGCAAGCCTGTGACCATTCGCTCCCCGAAAGACGCCTTTGATTTGGGCATCGGCATGATTCACCAGCATTTCAAGCTGGTGGATGTTCTGACTGCCACGGAGAACATCCTTTTGGGTCTCCAGGAAAAGGGCGCACTGAACCTCAAGGCTGCTGCGGAAAAGATCAGTGAGATCTGCGATAAATACGGCTTTGTGGTAGACCCCAATAAGAAAATTTACGATATGTCCGTTTCGGAAAAGCAGACCGTGGAGATCGTCAAGGTCCTCTACCGCGGTGCAAATATTCTGATTCTGGACGAACCCACTGCCGTTCTGACACCCCAGGAGACCAGAAAACTCTTCGATGTCATGCGGAATATGAAGGAAGATGGCAAGTCCATCATCATCATTACCCATAAGCTCCATGAAGTCATGGAGATCTCCGACCGGGTGGCAGTTCTGCGGAAGGGCGAATATGTGGGTGATGTACCCACCTCTGAGACCGATCCCCAGAAGCTCACCGATATGATGGTTGGCCGTGCTGTTTCTTTGAACATTGACCGACCCATGCCGGTGAATGTGACCAAGCGGCTGGAGGTCAACAATCTGACAGTCAAGAATGTCTACGGTCTCAAGGCTCTGGACAATGTTTCCTTTGTTGCCAACGGCGGCGAGATTCTGGGCATTGCCGGTATTTCCGGCTGTGGTCAGAAGGAACTGCTGGAGGCCATTGCCGGTCTTCACGGTGCCGAAAGCGGCAGCTCCGTCCGCTACTATCCCGATGAGACCAGCAATTCCACAGAACTCATGGGTATGAACCCCATGGAGATCAAGAAGGCCGGTGTCAGCTTCGCCTTTGTGCCGGAGGATCGTCTGGGCATGGGTCTGGTAGGCTCCATGGGCATGACGGGCAACATGATGCTCCGCTCCTACCGAAACGGCAAGTCCATCTTCACCGATCGGAAGAACCCCAAAAAGCTGGCAGAGAGCATCATCGAGCAGCTGGAAGTGGTCACCCCCGGTGTCAACACCCCTGTCCGCCGCCTGTCCGGCGGTAATGTCCAGAAGGTCCTGGTGGGTCGTGAAATTGCGGCCTCTCCCAAGGTGCTGATGACGGCCTATGCCGTCCGCGGTCTGGATATCAACACTTCTTATACCATCTACAATCTGCTGACCGAGCAGAAAATGAAGGGTGTCGCCGTCGTCTATGTGGGCGAAGATTTGGATGTGCTGCTGGAGCTGTGTGACCGGATTCTGGTCCTCTGCGGCGGCAAGGTCAACGGCATTCTGGATGCCCGTACCACCACCAAGGAAGAGGTCGGTCTGCTGATGACCAATCTGCAGGAAAGCGGAAAGGAGGCTGCGGAATGAGCCGTATCAAAAGCCATCATGAACCCTTGATCCGCCTTGCGAAGCGGGATGGCATTGCCACATGGAAAAGCATTGGAATCCGTGTTGCTGCCGTCCTCATCGCCCTTGTGCTCAGCGGCTTGTTTATCTATTCCGTCACCGGTCTGAACCCTGTGAAGGTCTATGTGGCCATGTTTGACGGCGCACTGGGCAGTAAGCGTAAGATCTGGTTCACCATCCGTGATACCATGATGATGCTGTGCATCAGTATCGGTCTGGCGCCTGCCTTCAAGATGAAATTCTGGAACATCGGTGCCGAAGGTCAGATTCTGGTGGGCGGCGTCGCCACCGCCGGTCTGATGATCTATCTGGGCAAGGCAGGTTCCACCCTGCCCACGGCTGTGATGCTGCTCATTATGGCTGCTGCCAGCCTTGTAGCCGGTGCTGTCTGGGGCATCATCCCTGCCGTGTTCAAGTCCCGCTGGGGTACCAACGAGACTCTGTTCACCCTGATGATGAACTATGTGGCTATCCAGATCACATCCTACTGTGTGGCCCTGTGGGAGAATCCCTTCGGCTCCAACACGGTGGGCGTTATCAATCAGAAAACCAAGCTGGGCTGGTTCCCGGAGATCTTCGGAACCACCTTTACCTTGAATGTTGTCATTGTTCTGGCATTGACTGTGGGCATGTTCCTGTATCTGAAGTACTCCAAGCAGGGCTATGAGATCTCTGTTCTGGGTGAAAGCGAACGGACCGCCCGGTATGCCGGCATCAAGCCTGCAAAGGTCTTTATCCGCACCATGGCCATTTCCGGTGCCATCTGCGGTCTGGCCGGTTTCATCGCCGTTGCCGGTGCATCCCACACCATCTCCACCTCCACTGCCGGCGGTCAGGGCTTTACGGCTATCATCGTGGCATGGCTTGCAAAGTTCAATACCTTTGTCATGCTGCTGATCTCCTTCCTGCTGGTGTTCCTGGAAAAGGGTGCCATCCAGATCGCAACGGATTTCCAGCTGAACGACTTTGCTTCTCAGGTCATCACCGGCATTATCCTGTTCTGCATCATTGCAAGTGAGTTCTTCATCAACTACCGCGTGATCATCCGCAAGAAGAAAGGGGCTGACAGCAAATGATCAATCTGTTCATGTCTGCCATCGTTTTTGGCACCGTCATCCTCTTCGGCGCTCTGGGTGAGATCATCACGGAGAAATCCGGCAATCTGAACCTGGGCGTGCCCGGCGTCATGTATCTGGGCGGCATTGCCGGTCTGGCTGTGGCCTTTGCTTATGAAAATGCTGCCGCCAACCCCATTCCCATTGTGGCATTGCTGCTGAGCTTTATTGCTGCATTCCTGGCAGCGGCTCTGGGCGGTCTCATTTACAGCTTTTTGACCATCACCCTCCGTGCCAATCAGAACGTCACCGGCTTGACCCTGACCATCTTCGGCAGCGGTGTCGCCAACTTCTTCGGCGGCGCGCTGAATACCATGGCCGGCGGTGTCGGTCAGATCTCTGTGGCTGTTGCTTCCGGTGCCTACCGCAGACCCATCTTCGGTGCCCTCAGCAAGGGCGGCTGGTTCGGTCAGATCTTCCTGAGCCATGGTTTTATGGTCTATCTGGCTATCATTCTGGCCATTCTGGTTCACTTCTTCTTCACCAAGACCAGAAAGGGTCTGAACCTCCGTGCTGTGGGCGAAAATCCTGCCACTGCCGATGCTGCCGGTATCAATGTCACGGTTTATAAGTATCTGGCCACCTGCATCGGTGCCGGTATCTCCGGCCTGGGCGGTCTGTACTACACCATGGACTACATCAAGGGCACCTGGGCCAGTGAAGGCACCATCGAAGCTCTGGGCTGGCTGGCCGTGGCTCTGGTCATCTTCGCCACCTGGAAGAGCCTCAATGCCATCTGGGGCGCATACCTCTTCGGCTTCCTGTCCTGGCTGTATATGTATGTTTCCAAGATCCGGGAACTTCTCATTGAATGGCTGGGTCTGGCAGAAGATGCCCTGCCTCTGCTGAAGCTCAACAGAAGCTCTCAGGAACTGTTTAATATGCTGCCCTATATCGCCACCATTCTGGTGCTGATCTTTGTCAGTATGCGAAAGAAGCGGGAAAATCAGCCCCCTGCTCATCTGGGCTTGCCCTACTTCCGGGAAGAAAGATAAAATCAACAACAGCCTCTCCATTGGAGAGGCTGTTGTTGATTCATGAAGCAAAAACCGCTATAATATAGAAAACAAAGGAGGCGGTTATATGCAGTATCTTCTGGCTCATGATCTGGGTACTTCCGGTGATAAAGCCACCTTATTCTCCGTGGAGGGCAAGCTCATTGCCAGTGTGGTGGAGGGCTATCCCTGCAAATACTCCAACGGCAACTGGGCAGAGCAGAACCCGGAGGACTGGTATGCCGCCGTCTGTAAGTCCACAAAAAAACTGGTTGAAAGCATCGATCCTGCCCAGATCGTGGGTATCAGCTTCTCCGGTCATATGATGGGCTCTGTTTTGTTGGATCAGAAGGGAGAATTGCTCCGTTCTGCCATCATCTGGGCAGACCAGAGAGCCACAGAACAGATGAAGCAGATATCCGAATCTATAGGAGATATCCGATTTTATGCCATCACCGGCAATCGGAACAATCCTACCAATTCCATCTGCAAGATCATGTGGTCTCTGGAGCATGACGGTGTGGCCGGGAAACTGGGGAAATCTGTCAATTGCAAGGATTATATCATCTATCGGCTGACGGGACATTTGGGCACCGATTATTCCGATGCCTCCGGCACCGGTGCCTTTGATATCAATACTTTCCAGTGGTCGGAGGAAGTGCTGGAAAGTGCCGGTGTGCCTCTTTCGGTCATGCCGGAGTGCCGTGCTTCCACAGACTTAGCCGGTAAAATCACCGAAGAAGCTGCAAGGCTCACCGGCCTTTTGCCGGGTACGCCGGTATTCTGTGGCTGCGGCGATGGCACGGCAGCCTCTGTGGGTACGGGTATTGCCGAAGTGGGACAGGGCTATCTGAGTCTTGGCACTTCTGCCTGGATCAGCTATCTGGATGACAGCCCCTGTCTCGATGAACAGCAGCGCACCTTCAATCTGGCCGGTATGGAGAAAAACCGGGTCTACCCCATTGGTACCATGCAGGCCGCCGGTTCTTCTTACAGCTGGATGCGTGACCAGCTGTGCCGGGCAGAGAAATTGGATGCAGACCGCTTGGGGACGAGCATTTACCATGAGATCAACAGCCAGATCGCAGAGGTTCCGGTAGGCGCAAACGGTGTTTTGTATATGCCTTATCTCATGGGCGAACGCAGCCCCTGGTGGGATGCCAATATTCAGGGTGCATTTCTGGGTCTGAAGCAGGAGACTACTCATGCCCAAATGCTCCGTGCGGTCATGGAGGGCGTATCCATGAATTTGGCACTGATTCTGCGCGTATTCCGGGGCAAACGGGAATTTGACAGCCTTCGGATCATCGGCGGCGGTGCCAAGGATCCCACATGGCGGCAAATGCTGGCAGATGTGCTGAATGTCCGCATTGAAAAGCTGAACCTGCTGGAAGAGGGCTGCTCTCTGGGTGCAGCCATGACTGCCGGTATCGGTGCCGGTGTCTTTGAAGATGCTTCCGCCATCAGCAAGTTCCTGCAGGTGGATGATGTCCGGGAACCGGATGCAGAACGGGCCGCGCAATATGCAGCATTGACAGACCGTCTGGTGGATGCCTACGAAAGGCTAAAAGGTTTTTACGGATAAGAAACAGCCGCTCTTTTGAGCGTCTGTTTTTATGTTTTCTTGATGAACTGCCGGTTGCAGCGAGGGCAGCGAATATTGATCTTGCCCCGTCCACGGGGAACACGGACGGTCTGGCGGCACTGAGGGCAGTGGAAATAACGGTGCTCCTTGTCCTTCAAGTGACCAAAGAAGTTGACAAAGGTGGTGTTTTCACGACGTCTGGCTTCAATGTTTCTGGAATACATCCGGAAAATACACCAGAACAGTGCTGCATAGCTCAGGATCGTCAGAACACTGCCCCAACCGGGATAGTGCCTGCCCAGAACAGAACTCAAAATCATGACCGCAATGCCAAATATCAACAGTGTGCTATTCAGCTTGTCGGAGCCGTAGCGGCCCAGCATGAAATTTCGGAACCAATCACCAATTCTGCGGAACATTTTATCACCTAACCTTCAGAATAAGTTTATTATACTGAAAAGTGGCCGAAATACAAGGGTTTGGGGCAGAAGTTCACAAATCGTTTACCCTTTCTTCAGCACGATGACCGGCAGATGGGGGCGGTTCCACAGCCGCACACCGCCCAGTCCTCTGGAAACAGCCATGGTGGTGCGGTCAAGAGCATACAGTCCCTCATCGTTATCCGGGAAAAAGGTTCGGTCTGTGCCCAGAAGTCCGCCGATAAAGGGCAGACGGATGACACCGCCGTGTCCGTGACCGGAGAGCACCAGATCGGCATTCAGTTCTGCCCACCGGGAAAGGATATCATTGCGGTGATAAAGCAGGGCGATATAGGGGTCGTTGGGGACTTCCTCCCGGATGCGGGAAATAAAATCTTCCGGTGTTTCCATATCTGCATAGCCGTTGGGGTCTTCCACACCCGCAAGGACCATGGTTACCCCCTCTTTTTCCAGCAGCAGATAGTCATTCCGCAGGGCAGTTACATGCTCAGAAATTTTCGCAAAGACCGCTTCCGGGTCATCCATCCGCCATTCGTGATTGCCGGAAACATAGAGTGTGGGGGCGATGTCGGTGAGCCCTTTCAGCAGGGGTTCCAGCATGGAGAGGTCGGAATCCTCATCCACCAGATCGCCGGAAAGGGCAATATAGTCCGGGGCGGTCTTTCTGACTTCTGCCAGCAGGGTACTGCTGTCGGGACCAAGCTGTCCTCCGTGGATATCTGTCAGCAGGGCGATCCGCAGACCGTCAAAAGGCTCCGGCAGGCGGTCGGAGGTGACGATCCATTCATCGGTTTCGATGGCAAAATTACAATAAACGGCGGCGACCACACCAATAAAAATGGCAGTCGCCCAACGGCGCAAACTCTTTTTCATAAGGAAATCCTCCTGTGGCTATGATACCACAGGAGGATAAATAATACATGAAAATATTGTAAAATTACGCTTTTAATGCCCGTTTCAGGTACTCGCCGGTATAACTGGCAGGGTTTTCGGCAATTTCCTCCGGTGTACCGCAGGCCACGATGGTGCCGCCGCCGGAACCGCCCTCCGGGCCCAGATCGATGATGTGATCTGCCACCTTGATGACATCCAGATTGTGCTCAATGACCAAAACCGTGTTGCCGGTGTTGACCAGCGCCTGCAGAACATCAATGAGCTTGTGGACATCTGCCATGTGCAGACCGGTGGTGGGTTCATCCAGAATATAGACCGTCCGACCTGTGGCTCTGCGGCTCAGCTCCGTCGCCAGCTTCACTCGCTGTGCTTCACCGCCGGAGAGGGTGGTGGAGCTTTGACCCAGCTTCACATAGCCCAGACCTACATCCACCAAAGTCTGTACCTTGTTCCGCAGCTTCGGCTGATTTTCAAAGAAGATCAGGGCCTCATCGGCGGTCATTTCCAGTACATCAGCAATGGACTTTCCTTTGTAGGTGACTTCCAAAGTCTCTCTGTTGTACCGCTTGCCGTGGCACACATCACAGGGCACATACACATCCGGCAGGAAGTGCATTTCGATCTTCACCAGACCGTCACCGCTGCAGGCTTCGCAGCGTCCGCCCTTCACATTGAAGGAGAACCGTCCCGGACCGTAGCCACGGGCTTTTGCTTCGGCGGTGGCGGCGAACAGGTCCCGGATATCGTTGAACAGACCGGTGTAGGTGGCAGGATTGGAACGGGGCGTCCGACCGATGGGACTTTGGTCGATGCCTACCACCTTGTCCAGATGCTCCAAGCCTTCCATACGGTCGTAGTCGCCGTGACGGATGCGAGCCCGGTTCAGCTTGGCAGCCAGAGTCTTATAAATGATCTCGTTGACCAGTGAGGACTTGCCGGAACCGGAGACGCCTGTAACACAGGTGAAGGTGCCGAGGGGCACTTCCACATCCACATTCCGCAGGTTATTTTCCTTTGCACCGCAGACCTTCAGAACCTTTCCGCTGCCGGGACGTCTGCTGCCGGGCAGAGGGATTTTCTTGAAACCGGAGAGATACTGACCGGTGATGCTTCTGGGCTCTGCAATGATGTCTTCCAGAGAACCGGCTGCTACCACTTCACCGCCGTGGACACCGGCACCGGGTCCAATATCCACGATATAGTCGGCAGCACGCATGGTATCCTCATCGTGCTCCACCACCAGCAGGGTGTTGCCCAGATCCCGAAGCCGCTTCAGCGTGGCAATGAGCTTGTCATTGTCCTTCTGGTGCAGACCGATGGAAGGTTCATCGAGAATATACAGAACGCCCATGAGGCTGGAACCGATCTGGGTCGCCAGACGGATTCGCTGTGCTTCACCGCCGGAGAGGGTGGCGGCAGCCCGTGCAAGGGTCAGATAGGGCAGACCCACACTCTGCAAAAAGCCCAGACGGGCTTTGATCTCACGCAAGACCTGATCGGCGATTTTGGCCTGTGCGCCATCCAATTTCAAAGAAGAAATGAAATCCAGAGCGTCGTTGACATTTTTTTCGCAAAATTCCCAGATGGACAGACCGCCGACGGTGACGGCACGGCTCACATCAGAAAGCCGCTGCCCGTGGCAGTGGGGGCAGGGTTTGGAAGCCATGCATTCTTCCAATTCCTTTTTCGACCAGTCGGACTGGGTCTCTTCGTAGCGGCGGGAAACATTGGGCAAAATGCCCTCAAAGGGCTGTTTCAGAACGCCGTAGCCGTTGCCCCGGTCATAGTGCAGTTCCAGTGGTTCTGTGCCGGTGCCGTTGAGAATCACATCCTTTGCCTTATCCGAAAGATCCTTCCACGGAGTGGTCAAATCGAAGCCGTATTTTTCCGCCATAGCGGTATAGTACATGCCGCAGATGCTGTCGGTCTTGGGATTGCTCCAGCCGCTGACCTGAACAGCACCCTCCGCCAGAGATTTTGTGGGGTCGGGGATCACCAGTTCCTCATCAGCCACCAGCTGCATACCAAGGCCCGTGCAGATGGGACAGGCACCGTAGGGATTGTTGAAGGAGAACATCCGGGGGGACAGCTCCGGCATGGAGATGCCGCAGTCATCACAGGCGTAGTTCTGGGAGAACAGGGTGATGGAATCGTCGGCGATCTTGTGGAGCAGCACCAGTCCATCGGAGAGCTTGCAGGCAGTTTCGATGGAATCCGTCAGCCGCCGTGCCATGTCATCCTTCCGAACCAAGCGGTCCACCACGATCTCAATGTGGTGTTTTTTGTTCTTTTCCAGCGTAATTTCTTCCGTCAGATCATAGACATTGCCATCTACACGGACACGGACAAAGCCGCCCTTTCGGGCATCTTCAAAGACCTTGGTGTGTTCGCCCTTCTTGCCTCGGACGACCGGTGCCAACAGCTGAAAACGGCTGCCCTCCGGCAGTTCCATGATCTGATCCACGATCTGATCCACAGTCTGCCGTTTGATCTCTTTTCCGCACTTGGGGCAGTGAGGCGTACCGACTCTTGCCCACAGAAGGCGCAGATAATCGTAAATTTCCGTCACTGTACCAACAGTGGAACGGGGGTTCTTGGAAGTGGTCTTCTGGTCAATGGAAATGGCAGGGGACAGACCGTCGATCTGGTCCACATCGGGCTTATCCATCTGACCAAGGAACATCCGGGCGTAGGAACTGAGGCTCTCCACATACCGCCGCTGACCCTCTGCATAGATGGTGTCAAAGGCCAGTGAGGACTTGCCGGAACCGGAAAGACCCGTCAGAACCACCAGCTTGTCACGGGGCAGTTCCAGAGAGATATTCTTCAGATTATTCTCTCTTGCACCCTGAATGGAAATGGTTTCCTGCATGGAAATACTCCTTTTGCAAACATTTGATTGTATTATATCATACCCGATTTTTATACTCAACCATATGTTCTTAAATTTCTGTGAACATGTTGCACATGAAGAAAAATATGGTATCATAACATTATACCGAAGGGAGGTGCGGATATGAAAAAAATCTTTGGCTTTCTGTTCCAGAGAGTGACCACGGTGGCTCTGTCCATTTTGCTGCAGCTGGCGCTGATGGTTTCCATGGTCCAGTGGCTGTCGGAGTACCGGCAGTGGATCCGGGTATTTCTCACAGTGCTGTCGCTGGCATCGGTGATCTATATCCTCTATGACCGCACCAATTCCTCCTATAAGATCGCTTGGATCATTCTGATTTTGCTCTTTCCGGTGGCAGGAATCTGTATCTATCTGGCCTTTGGCGGACGGCGGCTCAGCAGACCGGTTCGCCTGCGGATGCAGAAAATGCAGGATGCGGTTCGGGACAACCTCTGGCAGGAGGCAGTGACCTATGAAGCTCTGAAAGAGGTCAGCGACCCGGCTGCGGCGACGGCGCAGCTGCTTTACAATGTCTCCGGCTATCCCGTCTACGACAATACGGAAACAGAATATTTTTCCCTTGGTGACCATGTCTATCCCCGGATGTTGGCAGAACTGAAAAAAGCAGAAAAATACATCTTTCTGGAGTATTTTATCATTGAACCCGGAGAAATGTGGAATGGAATCTTAGAGATTCTGAAAGAAAAAGCGGCGCAGGGCGTGGATGTCCGTGTCATGTACGATGATTTCGGCTGCATCGAAAAGCTGCCGGGAAACTATCATAAGCAGCTTCGCAGCTTCGGCATCAAAACCAAAGTGTTCAATCCCTTCATTCCCGTTCTTTCCGGCAGACTGAACAATCGCAACCACCGGAAGCTGATGATCGTGGACGGCAAGGTGGGTTTTACCGGCGGTATTAATCTGGCCGATGAGTACATCAACCGGGTGGAGCGGTTCGGACACTGGAAGGACAGTGCCATTTTGCTCCGTGGTGAGGGTGTCTGGGCCATGACGGTTATGTTCCTTTCCATGTGGGACAGTCAAACCGGTGAAAAGGAAGAGATCTCTGCCTTCCGCCCCGAATATCCCTACCGATTGGCAGGGGGAGAAGGTTTTGTCCAGCCCTTCTCCGATACACCTCTGGATGAGGAGGACATTGCGGAGGCTACCCTCCTGAGCCTGTTCCAGCGAGCGGTGCGATCCATCTATATTATGACCCCTTATCTGATTTTGGATGATAAGATCACCAACGCCCTGCTGACGGCTGCCAAAGCCGGACTGGATGTGCGGATCATTACCCCCCATGTGCCGGATAAGTGGTATGTCCATGCGGTTTCCCGTGCCCATTATGAGCTGCTGACGGAAGCCGGTGTCCGGGTCTATGAGTACAGTCCCGGCTTCATCCACTCCAAGATCTATCTGGTGGACGACCGCTATGCCGTGGCAGGAACGGTCAATCTGGATTTCCGCAGTCTGTATCTCCACTTTGAGAATGCGGCGTTTTTGTTCGATACGGCCTGCGTCGGTGAGATCAGTGAGGATTTCCAAAAGACCTTCCCTGTCTGCGAGGAAATGACATGGCGAAAATGTCGCAAAACCGCCCTGCCGGAGCGGCTGGTGGCTGCGGTACTGCGTATGCTGTCGCCTTTGATGTAAAAAAGAGAGCATCCTATGGATGCTCTCTTTTTTATTTCTGCTTTACGATTTTCACAATGCGGCTGGTGCCCAGACGGGACGCGCCCAGCTTGAGGAATTCCTCTGCATCCTCCATGGAAGCGATGCCGCCGGCGGCCTTGATTTTCACATGCTCTGCCACATGCTCTGCAAACAGCTTCACATCGGCAAAGGTGGCACCGGCAGTGGAGAAGCCGGTGGAGGTCTTGATGTAATCGGCTCCCGACTGGGAGACAATTTCGCACATCTTGATCTTTTCCTCATCCGTCAGCAGGCAGGTCTCAATGATGACCTTCAGGAGCTTGCCGCCGCAGGCTTCCTTGACGGCCTTGATCTCATTCAAAAGGTCATCGTATTTCCTGTCCTTCAGCCAGCCGATGTTGATGACCATATCGATCTCATCGGCACCGTTTGCCACGGCATCGGCGGTCTCAAAGCACTTGGCGGCAGTGGTCGAATAACCGTTGGGGAAGCCGATGACCGTGCAGATGGCAAGCTTGCTGCCAACATAGTCCTTGGCCTGCTTCACGAAGGAGGCCGGGATGCACACGGAGGCGGTACCGTAGGTCATGCCGTCGTCGCAGATGGCTCTGACTTGTTCCCAGGTGGCGGTCTGTGCCAGCAAAGTATGGTCACAGGCGGCGAGAATGGTTTTTACATCCATCATGCTGTCTCCTCGTTCATTACGGATTCAAATTCTTCTCTGGTCATGTTCTCCTGCTCCAACAGGTAAGAGGCGACCTGCGCCAGCTTGGTTTTGTTGTCCTGCAGGATCTTCGTGCAGTGGGCATAGGCCTGATCGATGATGGCCTTCACCTCGGCATCGATGGTGCCTGCCACCTGCTCGGAATAGGATTTGGATTTTTCGTAGTCACGGCCGATGAACACTTCTCCGTCGCTGCCGTAGGCAACGGTGCCAAGGGCATCGCTCATGCCGTATTTGCTGACCATATCCCGGGCGATCTCTGTGGCTCTTTGAATGTCATTGGATGCGCCGGTGGAGATATCGCCCAGACACAGCTGCTCTGCCACTCTGCCGCCGAGGAGAGAGACGATCAGCTCGTACATCTCGTTCCGGGAGTGGAAGCTGTGGTCATCCTCCGGCAGGAACACGGTCATGCCGCCGGCGGAACCTCTGGGAATGATGGTGATGTGATGAACGGGGTCATGGGTGGGCAGGTGATAGATGGTCACAGCGTGACCGGCCTCATGGATGGCAGTCAGCTTCCGTTCACGCTCACTGACCACACGGCTGCGCTTCTCAGGACCGGCAATGACCTTCATCATGGCGTCCTGCAGATGGGTATTGGTGATGACGGGGCTGTCCTGACGGGCTGCCAGCAGGGCGGCTTCATTCATGAGGTTTTCCAGATCGGCACCGGTGAAGCCGCCGGTGGCCTTTGCCAGCTTGGGCAGATCCACATCCTCTGCCAGGGGCTTCTGACGGGCATGAATCTTCAAAATTTCCTCACGACCGCGCCAGTCCGGTGCGCCCACATAGATCTGCCGGTCAAAACGACCGGGACGGAGCAGGGCAGGGACGAGAATATCCTGCCGGTTGGTGGCTGCCAGAACGATGACGCCCTGGTTTTTGCCAAAACCGTCCATTTCCACCAGCAGCTGGTTGAGGGTCTGTTCTCTTTCGTCGTGACCGCCGCCCAGACCGGCGCCTCTGCGCCGACCCACAGCATCGATCTCGTCGATAAAGACAATGGCAGGGGCAGTCTTTTTGGCCTGATCGAACAAGTCACGGACACGGCCTGCGCCCACGCCTACATACAGTTCCACAAAATCGGAACCGGAGATGGACAGGAAGGGCACACCGGCTTCTCCGGCTACGGCCTTGGCAAGGAGGGTCTTGCCGGTGCCGGGAGGGCCTACCAGCAGAATGCCTTTGGGGATTCTGGCACCCAGACGGGTGAATTTATCGGGATCTTTCAGGAAGTCCACCACTTCCTGCAGCTCTGCCTTTTCTTCATCGGCACCGGCTACATCGGAGAAGGTGACCTTCTGGTCGTCTCCCAGACGGGCATTGGCCTTGGTGAACTTGCCCATGGGGTTCTGTCCGCCGTTGGCTCTGCCGACGAGGGTGACGATCATGACGATCAGACCGATACCCAGCAGTACCATGGTGACGATGGAGACCCAGGAGATTTTCTCCTCGGCAGGAGGATAGTGATAATCCTCCAGAATACCGGCTTCATGCTGGCTCCGGATGGTTTCGTCCAGATCGGCGTGGAATTGCTCCACGCTGCCGATTTTTGCGGAGAGGATCTCATTCTCCTTGCCGGAGTGGAGCTGCAGTGCCAGATCGCCGTCGGCAGACAGAGAAAAGACACGGACATCCTCGGCTTCAAACAGAGCCAGAACCTGTGCATAGGAAAGGGGCTGCTCACTGCCGGACAAGGGATTCCAGAAGAAACTGGCCAGCAGCAGAATGATAAGCAAAAGGGGAAGGATGTTCAGAGGGCTTTTGTGTTGTTTCAAGGGGTTCGCTCCTTAGGTTTATTTTGTGTAAACATCTTCTTTCAGGATGCCCACAAAGGGGAGATTGCGGTAATAGTCCTGATAGTCCAGACCCATGCCCACCACAAAACCGTCGGGGATGGTGAAGCAGACATAGTCTGCCTCCAGATTTTCCTTCCGACCGGAGGGCTTATCCAGCATGGTGCAGATCTTGATGGAGGCAGGTTCCCGCTGACGGAGCAGCTCCACGATCTGCTTCAAAGTCCGTCCGGAGTCCAGAATGTCCTCCAAAATCAGCACGTGACGGCCTTTGATGTCGTGGTCCAGATCCTTACGGAAGGTCAGCTTGCCTGTGGAGCAGGTACCGCCTTCGTAGGAGGAAACACTCATAAAATCCTGCTGCATGGGGATGTCCATGGCCTGGGTCATGGCGGCATAGAAGGGGACGACACCCTTCAGAATACCCACCAGAATGGGGCATTTTCCTCGATAATCGTCACTGATTCTTCCGGCCATTTTGTGAATAGCGGCCTTCAGGTCATCCTCGGAAACCAAAACTTTTTCAATATCTTGCATCATGTCTGTGGGATGGATCATAGTTCTCTCTCCTCTGTTATGATCTGCAATATCCAAGCCTGTTCTCCGACTTTGGCAGTGCGGTCAACTGCTGCACCCAGTCCGAAAACGGCAAAAACGCCTTTGTCATCGGCAAAAACCGGTAAAAAATCCCGTTCTTTTGCCGGAATTTTTCGGTCAATCATCCATTTTTTTAAGGTTTTTCGGCCTCCCGACAGGGAAATCGTGTCTCCCGGACGCCGTGTTCGCACAAAAATAAGCGGTTTTTTTTCAAAAATCAGCGAAAAAATCCTGCAATGATCCACCGGTTCGGTCAGCACCGTCGGCCCTGTGAGAGAAACGGTCATACCCAATTCCGGAATGGTAACCGTCTCGTTGGCCGAGAGGGTGAAGGGCTGAAAGGGGTCTTTCGTTTCAGCGGTTTCGAAAGTCAGCCGGTCATAGGTCCGCTGGGCCACATAACCGCCGGGCAGTTCCACATAGGCAGAGCCGTCCAGTCGGGACAGCAGCTGCTCCACAGCCTCCACATGGACCATGGCAGGCTTGGCGTTGGGTAAAAGCTGACGGATGGCACGGCGGCGCAGCACCGGATCTGCAGCCAGCAGGGTGGGGCAGTCATAGCCCTCCTCCCGGGCAGCTTCGGCAAGCAAATTGTCCACCTGCCTTTGGAGGTAGGCTTCCTCCTGCCGCAGAAGTTTGGTCATGCGGCTGAGGGTGTCGGTCAGATTGGGGTTTTCTGCCTGCAAAAGGGGAAATACATGATGCCGCAGACGGTTTCGCAGGGCATCGTCAGAAAGATTGCTGCTGTCGGTGCAGTAGGGAAGACCGTGGGTTTCCACATAGGTCAAAATCTCTGCCTTGGTGACTTCCAGCAGGGGACGGATCACCTGTCCCTGTTTGGGTTCCATGGCGCACAGTCCCTTGAGACCGGTGCCTCGCAGCAGGTTCAGAAGTACCGTCTCTGCCTGATCGTCGGCATGATGGGCGGTGGCAATGAGACCCGGCTGACTGCGCAAAAATTTATAGCGAAGCTCCCGGGCAGCCTCCTCCGGACTCTTGCCGGTGAGAGTTCTGGGGTCGCCCCGTCCCACTGCCAGCTCTACACCCCATTGGGCGCAGAGGTCGCGGACAAAGGCTTCCTCCCGGTCAGATTCTTCCCCTCTTAAGCAATGGTTAAAATGGGCGGCGGCAACGGTGATGGAAAAACTCTCTTTCACCTGCAGCAGTCCATGGAGTAGTGCCACGGAATCGGCACCGCCGGAAAGGGCGCAGACCACCCGATCACCGGGGCTGCAAAGGGCTTTCAGCGCCTCGGATAGTTTACGGATCACTGTGTCTCCACTCCCGGTCAGCAAAGGTGGTGAACTGAGGCAGCCACTGGGTTTCCACGGTGCCCACTTCGCCATGGCGGTTCTTTGCCACGATCAGCTCGGCGATGTTTTTCTTTTCTGTATCGGGATTGTAGTAATCCTCCCGGTGGATGAACATGACTTCATCGGCGTCCTGTTCGATGGCGCCGGATTCACGCAGGTCGGACAGCATGGGACGCTTGTCCGTTCGGCTTTCGTTGGCACGGGAAAGCTGGCTGAGGCAGATGACGGGGACATTCAGTTCCTTTGCCATGATCTTCAGGGCACGGGAAATATCACTGACCACCTGCACACGGTTGGCGTTGTTGGAACTCTGACCCATACCGGCAGAGGTCATCAACTGCAGATAGTCGATGACCACCAGACCCAGATTTTCCAGACGGCGGCACTTGGCATTCATTTCCGCAACGGAAATGGAAGGGTTGTCGTCCACACGGATGTCTGTCTGGCTCAGAGCAGCAGAGGCCACAGCGATCTTGTTCCAGTCCTCCTCGGAGAGCTTGCCGGTGGTCAGCTTGGTGTTGTCCACAAAGCTCTCGTTGGAAAGCAGTCTGGTGGCAAGCTGTTCTTTGGACATTTCCAAAGAGAAAATGGCCACGGTTTTGCCGCTTTTTTTGGCTACGGCAAGGGCGATGTTCAAAGCCAGAGAGGTCTTACCCATGGCAGGACGGGCAGCCAAGATCATCAGGTCGGACTTGTTCAGACCGTTGATCTTCTTGTCCAGATCACGCAGACCGGTGCTGAGACCGGGGAAATCGTTGTCGGAACGGGACAGCTCGTCCAGACGGTCAAAGACACCCACCATAATGGTGCCAATGTGTTCCAGATTGTCGCCGGCAACGCCATTGCGGAGGGCATAGATCTTCTTCTCGGCATTTTCCATGATCTCCGAAGGCGTGCCGGTGCCGTCATAGACGGTTTCCCGGATATCCTCGGCAGCCACAGCCAGACCGCGCATCATGGATTTTTCCTTGACGATGTTGGCATACTGGGCCACATTGGCGGCGGTGGGGGTGATCTCCATGAGCTGCATCAGGTAGGAGGCGGTCTTGTCGCCGCCCAGTCCCTTCTGCTTCAGCTTTTCCAGCACCGTCACCGGGTCAATGGTCTCGGAGAAGTTGAACATGGTATACACCGTTTCATAGATGTCCTTATTCTGCTGCAGGAAAAAGTCGTCGGGGCGCAGGATGCCGATGACCTCCGCTACACAGCGGCTGTCAATGAGCATGGAGCCCAGTACGGACTGCTCAGCTTCCAGAGAATGGGGGAGCTGGCGGGATAACAGTTCTTCCATGGTCGAACCTCCGGGATGGTGAAATTACAGCTCTTTGATCTCGACGGTCAGGTCGGCATTGATCTCGTAGCCCAGCTTGCAGGTGACGGTGTAGGTGCCCACATTCTTGATGGCGTCCTTCAGGACGATTTTCCGCTTGTCCAGTTCGATTTTGTGCTGTTTGGCAAGAGCATCGGCGATTTCCGCGTTGGTGACGGAGCCGAACAGACGGCCTGCGCCGCCGCCCTTGGCCATGACGGTGAGGGTCATTTCCTTCAGAACCTTGGAAAGAGCCAGAGCGGCTTCCCGCTCCTTCTGGCGCTTTTCCTGCAGGGCCTTATCGTTCATTTTCATGGTGTTGACATTGTCGGCAGTGGCTTCCTGTGCCAGCTTTTTGGGCAGAAGGAAGTTACGGGCGTAGCCATCAGAAACATCCACCAGCTGGCCTTTTTTGCCCTGACCTTTTACATCTTGCAGAAGAATAACTTTCATAATACTGACTCCTTAATTTCCGTAGAATTTATCGATACTTGCCACCAGTTCTGTCAGGACATCCCGGACGGCCTTGTCCTCAATCTGGGCGCCTGCTGTGGCAGCATTGCCGCCGCCGCCGAGGGCTTCCAAAATCACCTGCACATTGGCTTCGCCGATGGAGCGGGCGGAAATGATTGTGCGGTTTCCGTCGGGGAACAGAACAAAGGAAGCGGTAATACCCCGGATGTTCAGCAGCTCATCGGCTGCCTGGGCAGCCAGAGGACGGGTGACGGTATAATCCAGAGCCGCAATGGCGATCTCGTTGCGGTAGAGCCGGGCGGCCTGGACGATCTGATAACGGGAAACGGTGCTGTCCAGATCGTTCTGGAACAGCTTTTTCACATCCACCGTATCGGCACCGGCTCTCCGCAGGAAGGCTGCGGCCTCAAAGGTTCTGGAACCGGTGCGGACGGAGAAGTTCTTGGTATCCAGCACGATGCCGGCAAGGAGGGCTCTGGCCTCCATGGGACGGATGTCCTTGGGCTCCACGGCGTACTGGAGAATTTCACAGACCAGCTCCGAAGCCGAGGAGGCGAAGGGCTCATGGAGGTTCAAAACCACCTGCTCAATGTAATCGGCGGCACGGCGGTGATGGTCGATGACTGCCACACGGGAGATACTCTCCAACAGAGCACGGTTTTCTACCTGATCGGGGCGATTGGTATCCACCACCATCAGAAGGCTCTTGTTGTCTGCCTGCAGCAGGGCATCTTCGCCGGAGAGGAACAGTCCGTCATATTCCGGCTGCTCTGCCAGCAGCTCCAGCAGCGGCCCCACGGCATTGTTTTTCAAATCCAGCACCACATGGACCGGCTTGCTTAGCTTGCGGCAGATGGTCACAAGACCCATGGCGGCACCCAGCGCGTCCAGATCTGCCATTTTATGACCCATGATGAACACATGGCTGGACTGGTTGATCAGCTCCGTCAGAGAGTTGGCGATGACACGGGCTTTCACCTTGGTGCGGCGTTCCATTTCCTTGGTACGGCCGCCGAAGAAGTTGAAGTTATAGCGGTCTTTGATGACCACCTGATCGCCGCCTCTGGAAAGGGCCATTTCAATGGACAAAGAGGCGAAGGTGAAGTTTTCTTCAAAGCCGGAACCGTCCTTGCCGAAGCCGATGGACAGAGTAGCGGCAACACCGGAAGGGTTGATGATGGTGCGGATCTCATCCAGAATAGAGAATTTGCCTTCCTGCAGTCGGGGCAGATCCTTGGCCTCGAAAATAAAGAGGTAGCGGTTTCGCTCGTATTTACGCAGCAGTCCGGCACAGCCTTCGCACCATGCGCCGATGCGGTCATTGATCTTGGCATCCAGACTGGAAATGGTGCTGTCCGGCAGGTTGTTGGTCAGTTCATCGTAGTTATCCACCAGAATCACTGCCACGATGGGACGGGAACGGATATATTCATCCCGGACATGGAACATTTCCGTCATGTCCACCAGATAGAGGTTTGCCAACAGCAGAGAGGCATGTTCATCCTCGGAGCGGATCAGGTTGCCGAAGACCTTATAGCGGCGGCTGTCGATGACCACGTCCTGAGGACATTCATTGTGACCTTCGGAGAGCCATCGGGTGGAGAAGTTGGGGACCACATCTTCCATTTTCTGATGGAGAAAGGAATCCCGGAGTCCGGAAATTCTATAGAAGGAGGGGTTCGCCCAGACGATCTCACTGTCACTCATTTTAATAACTGCCATGGGGAAGGGAGAACCTGTCTTGAAGGCGGTGCCGAGAGAATCGGTGGTACTCTGGACATAGGCCATCAGCGCCTTTTTCCGCTTGCCGCTGGCCACCCGGTTATAGACCAGAAGCAGGATGGTCAATGCAAGCTCCAGACCTGCCACATAATATTGCTTCAGGGCAATGCTGATGCCGGCAAAGGAAAACAGCATGACGAAATACAGCCACATCCCCGGTTCCAGCAATCGGGAAACTTTTTTGTTCAAAGCCCATCCTCCCTTCTTATGGGTATACTTCTCTATAATAGATGTATTATAGCACTTTTGAGAGCCGTTGCCAACATAAAAAACCACACTTTAGCAGTATGTTTCCAAAAGTCAGTGATGGAAAACAAAAACGGCAATCTTGGATGTAAACGATAGCTTGTCAGCCTTCGGCGGCCAATACTTTTGTCATGCCACAAAAGTATTGGATGAAAAAGGCACATGGGGGGAGAGCGTTGTCCGGATTTTGTGATCGTTTCTGCGGATGCGGTCGTACCGTTTTACATCACAAAATAGCCACTCTCCCCCCATGTCCCCCCTCCCGGCTTCTTGTCGTTCCTTTGGGTGGTAGTCGATAGGAATCAATACGCACTGCCAGGTATAGTCTGGCAGTGCGTATGGTGCTTGGCAATCAGTTCTTTGCGGTTTCGGTAAGACCTGCGGCAAGACCGGCAAGACCCTGAATTTCGGAGGGGATGATGATCTTGGTGGCCTGACCGTCTGCCACCTTCTGCATGGCTTCCAGCGCCTTCAGCTTGATGACCTGGTCGTTGGGGCAGGCTTCGTTCAGCAGCTTCATGGAGTCTGCCAGCGCCTTCTGGACAGCCAGAATGGCCTCGGCTTCGCCCTGTGCACGGAGAATGGCGGACTGCTTTTCTGCATCGGCACGGAGGATGGCGGATTCCTTTTCACCTTCTGCCACCAGAATGGCGGAGTGCTTGGTGCCCTCTGCCTGCAGGATGGCCTGACGGCGGTCACGCTCGGCCTTCATCTGCTTTTCCATGGAACTCTGGATATCGGCAGGAGGCAGAATGTTCTTCAGCTCCACGCGGTTGACCTTGATGCCCCAGGGATCGGTGACTTCGTCCAGAATGGCACGCATCTTGGTGTTGATCACATCACGGCTGGTCAGGGTCTGATCCAGTTCCAGATCGCCGATGATGTTACGCAGCGTGGTGGCGGTGAGGGTCTCCATGGCCACCATGGGATATTCCACACCGTAGGTGTACAGCTTGGGATCGGTGATCTGGAAGTAGACCACCGTGTCGATCTGCATGGTGACGTTATCCTTGGTGATAACAGGCTGAGGAGGATAGTCCAGAACCTGCTCCTTCAAGCTGACTTTCTTGGCGATTTTTTCAATGAAGGGGATCTTGAAGTGCAGACCCACTTCCCACACGGCAGAGAAGGCACCCATGCGCTCAATGACATAGGCCTTGGACTGCTGAACCACATGAATGTTGCGGATGATGGCAATGAGTACCAGTACGATGACAACAAGAACAGCAATAATTTCCATAAGAATCTCCTTTCTTATCAAACAACGGCGGTGACTTGAGCAGGCTCCACATAGAGCTTGACTCCTTCCAGTTTCACAACGGTGACCAGCATACCTTCCGGCAGCACTTCACCGTTTGCAGAGCGGGCAGTCCATTCCTTGCCGTCCAGCTTCAATGCACCGGTGCCCCGGAGATTGTCAACTGTTTCCGTCAGATAGGCCTGCTGCCCCAAAGCCGTATCGGCATTGGTGGCGGTTTTGTTGGGGGTCACATATTTACGGACAAAAGGACGCAGACAGGCAAGCAATGCAATGGAGATCACGAAAAATGCGATGATCTGCACCCAAATGCCGCCGCCCAGCAGCTGCGCCACAAGGGCTGCTGCCGCACCGCCCACGAACCAAAGGGACACCATGTTTACAGTGGCGACCTCAAGGATTCCAAAGGCGATCATGACGCCTACCCATACGAACCATGTCAGTTCCATTGGCGGTCAACTCCTTCCTTAGAGTGATTTCATTATAAACTATGAAGAAAAATTTGTCGATAGATATTACTGGAATTTTATCTCCATGCCGTGGAGCTGCAGGGGATTGATATCCAATATGGCGGTGTCGCCGGGCTGGCAGGTGACTTTGGTCACATCGCAGACTGTGTGGAGCATGCCCACATGACCCAGAACCGGGCAGGCTTTTCCGTTAATGGAAACATACAGTTTTTTCGGGAAAACCATGTGCTTCAGAGCGCTGAAAACCTGCCGCAGGCAGTCACGGAAACGGGAAATATCGTTGCCGTATTGGGCACTGAAGCCGTGGTACCAGCCCACAGGGATGACGGCGATCTGGGTGGGACGCTTGGCCTGCCATGCAGAGCCGTAGCCGGTGGCATGACCCTTGGGCAGCCAGCGAACCTGCTCCACGGTGGCCTCACAGCGACCGACCCGGCGGAGGTTCTTCTTGGCGGCTACTCGGCCAAGCAAGGCAGAGCCCACACGGACACCTTCCATTTTCAAATCGCTGTAACGCATAAAGGCGTTGGAATTGCAGCAGTGGGCGGCACCGGGCTCGATGCCTGCCTCGGCAATGGAAACGATGGTCTGACGGAAGGCTTCGTACTGGCGGTAGGTGGCTTTTCCGCTGCAGAAGGCGCAGGGGAAGTGGGTATAGATCCCGGAGACTGCCAGATGGTCGTGACGGCGGTAGACGGAGAGAATGTCCTGCAGCTCCTCCGGCAAGAAGCCGTAGCGACCCATGCCCGTGTCGATCTTCACATGGACAGGGGCGATCACATCCTTTTGAATGGCAAGGGCATTGAGGGCGGCGGCATCCTGCACAGAACCGACGGTAGCAATGCCGTCGGCTGCCAGCAGACGGGAAAGCTCATTTTCATCGGTGGTGGGGCGCAGAAGGAGAATCTGCGCCTGCGGTGCCAGCTGCCGCAGAGCCTCTACTTCGTCCAGCTCCGTCACGGCAAAGTGGTGGACACCGGCTTCTATGCACAGTTCCGCCATGGGCACAAGACCCAAACCGTAGCCGTTGCCCTTGAGCACTGCCCAAAGGGGCACATCTCCGGCCTTTTTGGTCAGAACGGACAGGTTGTGCAAAATCGCTTCTTTTTCGACAATGTAGGCTTTCATAGCTTTACTTTCCTCTGTTTTTGATCAGATATGCAACTTTTCTCAAATCCTTGAACAGACCGGTCGCCTTTTCGGTGAACAGATAAACGGCCTTGTTCAGCACCAGATCCATTTCGCCCACAAACTCCGTAAAGTCGCCGCCGAAGCCCTTTTTGAAGCGGTAGAGACCGTAGAGGGGGTTGTCCTCGCTGACATCGCCGGAGACGCCGCGGAAGTCATAGATGCGGCAGCCGGTCTCGATGGCCCAGCGGATCATCTCCCACTGGAGCAGATAGTTGGGCATCAGGTTGCGATGCTCATTGGAAGAGGCACCGTAGAGGTACCAGACCTTGTCACCGTAGTGGATGGCAAGAGTGCCGGCAATGGGCTGACCTTCATGGAAGGCCATGTACAGGCGGCAGTGTTCACCAAGATTGTCCAGCATGGCGGCGAAGTATTCCGGCTGACGGGTGACGAAGCCGTCACGGACACCGGTGGTTAACATAAGATCGGAAAAGGCAGGGATCATTTCCTTGCCGCAGATCTTCACTTCCACGCCCTTTTTCACGGCTACACGGATGTTGTAGCGCCACTTCTGGTGGAAGTCTGCCTGCACTTCCTCTTCGGTTTTGCCTTCTACATTGAGACGGAAGACATAACGGGGCTGGATGGCTTCAAAATTCTTGCCGCCTTCCTTGCCACGGAAGCCGAAGCTGCGGAGCATTTCGGCAAACTCGGTGTTGGAGGAGGGGACATCGGGATCGATTTTGATGGCATAGGAATTGTATTCCTTTGCCAATGCTTTTGCGCCCTCCAGCAGCTGACCGAAAGTCTCCCGGTCATCCAGATCACAGACGGGGCCACGGCAGGCATACATGAGGGTGAGTCCAACCAGAGGCATCTTGCGGATCATCACCGCCATGGTGCCCTTGATTTTTCCATTCTCACCGCGGGCGGCGATGGCTTTCCACACCCACATGGGCTTCTGCTTGCCCCAGAGATAGCTCTGGGCGAAGTTGCCCTTGGGATGGGACTGGACAAAGGTTTCATATTCCTGCAGGGTTTCCTGCGTAATGAGTTCGTACATAATCAAATCTCCAAATCAATTTATAAAACCGCTTCTGACAGCACTTTTCCGATGCTTTCCCGGAAAACCAAATTGGCGTAGCTGTCATAGGGCGTTTCATCCCGGTTGATGAGTACCAGTCGGCTGCCCCGGTAATAGCGGATGAGACCGGCTGCCGGGTATACCGTCAGACTGGTGCCGCCGACGATCAGCAGATCTGCCTGAGAAATGGCGGCAACTGCACCTTCCACACAGGCATCATTGAGGGCTTCTTCGTAGAGCACCACATCGGGCTTGATAAGACCGCCGCACGTGCAGTGGGGGATACCTTCTGTTTTTTGCAGGTCTTCGGCGGAAAAGAATTTTTTGCAGTGCTGGCAGTAGTTCCGGTGGACGGAGCCGTGCAGCTCAAAAACCTGCTGGCTTCCGGCCTTCTGGTGCAGACCGTCAATGTTCTGGGTCACCACACCGGAGAGCCTTCCCTGCTGTTCCAGCTTGGCAAGCGCCAGATGGGCCCGATTGGGTTCGATATCCGTCACCAGCATTTTTTCTCGGTAAAATTTGTAAAAATCCTCTGTGTGAGAGAAGAAAAAGCTGTGGCTGAGGATGGTCTCCGGGGGATAGTCAAATTTCTGGTGATACAGACCGTCCACACTGCGGAAGTCGGGGATGCCCGATTCTGTGCTGACACCGGCACCGCCGAAAAAGACGATGGAGTTACTTTCCCTGATCCAGTTTCTGAGGGTCGAGAGGTTGTCCATATTCTTCCTCCATCTCCTTCAGGAGTTTCCTTTCCTGTTTGGTTTCAAAGCGGAGTTTTCGGTACATATCCGGTCTGCGTTCATAGGTGCGGTAGAGGGACTGCTTTCTCCGCCAGCGGTCCACCAGCTGATGGTTGCCGGAGAGGAGAATTTTCGGCACGGACAGACCGTGCCAGATTTCGGGACGGGAATACTGAGGGTATTCCAAAGTGCCTGCCCAGTGGCTTTCATCGGTGAAGCATTCCTCATCGCCCAACACACCGGGGACAAGACGGCAGACCGCATCGGCCACTGCCATGGCAGGAATCTCACCGCCGGTGAGGACGAAATCGCCTATGGAAATTTCTTCGTCCACACATTCATCAATGAACCGCTGGTCGATGCCCTCGTAGTGACCGCAGACCAGAATGATATTTTCGTGTTCATCCCGGAGGCGGACGGCGTCAGACTGGGTGAAGGTCTTGCCGCAGGGGGACATGAAGATCGTATGGACGGGAGCGCCCACTTCATCGCAGATGGCTTTCCAGCAGTTGTAAAGAGGGTCTGCCTGGAGGACAGCGCCGTGACCGCCGCCGTAGGGGTAGTCATCCACCTGATTTTGCTTGTTGGTGGTGTAATCCCGGATCTGCCACGCCTCAATGCGGATCAGATCCCGCTCCTGGGCGCGGCCCAGAATGCTTTCGTTCATCATGTCCCCCACGGTGTCGGGGAACAGGGTCATAATATCAATCCGCATCGGTCCGCATCCCTTCGATGAGTCTGACCCGGATGCAGCCGTCATCGGGGTTCAGAGTCTCGATAAATTCCTGCACGGCGGGGATCATATATTCATGCTCGCCCTTGACTACATAGACATCGTTGCCCGGAGGGGTCAGGACCTCGGTGATTTTGCCGATCTCCACACCGTCCGCCAGCAC
>JAZNLL010000090.1:0-33986 GCA_045579045.1 Candidatus Avilachnospira sp. | reverse complement strand
TATCCGTGAGCCAGCGGTGGGTAGTGGAAAAAACATATCTTATCCTTCTCTCCCCCCGCTTTCAGGGATGCTTCCAATCGAATCAGCTCACGGTTAAATATCTTCTTACTATGCTCTCCCCTGTCTTCCTCGTAAAACCATCCACGGGTACCACACAAAGCGATGTCTCCGTAGGATCCGCAATTGTTGTGAAGCAAGGAAAGTGTTTTAAATCCATTTTCTTCGAAAAATGAATTCATTTTTGCCGCTGTATTCCACCAGTAATCATGGTTGCCCTTCACCAGCAGTTTTCTGCCGGGAAAGGAGTTGAGAAACTCGAAGTCCGCCGCCGCTTCCTCCAGACCCAATGCCCAGCAGAAATCGCCGGGAATGACCAGGGTGTCCTCTTCTTTCAAAACGGAAAGATTCTCACGGAGTTTGTCTGCATAGCCCGTCCAGCGACCGCCAAACACATCCATGGGCTTGTCCGCACCAAAGGCAAGGTGCAGGTCAGCCAGTGCATACAGTGCCATCAGCGAAGCAGGTCGCCAACGACCTTGGGCATGGCTTCCTTCTCCGTCACCTGAGTGAAACGGACAGCCTTGCCTGCCAGTGCTGCCAGAGGCTTGGGTGCAGGCTTGCCGGTACGGTCGGTCAGCTGAGCGAGAATATCAGTTCCCTTTTTCAGCTCTGTTTCGCCCAGAGCCGTCAAAACGCTGTCAGAGAATTTGAAGGGGCTGGCTGTGGAAGCGATCACTGCAGGCGTATCATCGGCAGTGGCAGCACGGTAGTCCTGCAGGACTGTGTATGCAACAGCCGTATGAGTATCCATCAGATATCCGGTGGAAGAGAATACCTTTTCTATGGTATTCAGCGTACGGGTATCATCGCAGAAACCGCAGGCGAAATTCTCCTTGATCTTTTCTTTGATGCTTTCGGAGACCTCGTAGCGTCCGGTCTCATTGAGGGACTGCATATAGCCACGAACTTCCTCGTCAGATCCGCACAGGTCAAAGAGCAGACGCTCCAGATTGGAGGAGATCAGAATATCCATAGAGGGAGAAGTTGTGGTATAGAAAGGACGGTTTCTGTCGTAGATACCGGTTTTGATAAAATCTGTCAGCACATTATTGGCATTGGATGCGCAGAGCATGGTTTTGACAGGCAGGCCCATTTTCTTTGCATAGTAGCAAGCCAGAATATTGCCGAAGTTGCCGGTAGGCACACAGACATTGATAGGATCACCGTTCTTGATCTCGCCGGAAGCCAGCAGATCACAGTAAGCAGAGATATAATAGACCAGCTGCGGCAGCACACGACCCCAGTTGATGGAGTTGGCGGAAGAAAGGACATAACCCCGCTCCAGCAGTTCCTTACGGAAATCGGCATCGGAGAAGATCTTTTTCACGCCGGTCTGGGCATCATCAAAGTTGCCAACCACGGAACAGACACCGACATTTTCGCCTTCCTGAGAAACCATCTGCAACTCCTGGATGTCGGAAACGCCATCCTTGGGATAGAACACCAGTATCTTGGTGCCGGGAACATCCTTAAAGCCCTCCAAAGCAGCCTTGCCCGTATCACCGGAGGTGGCGACCAGAATACAGACCGTCTTATCTTCGCCGTTCTTCTTCATAGAAGCCGTCAGCAGATAGGGCAGCATCTGCAGTGCCATATCCTTAAATGCACAGGTAGGACCGTGCCACAGCTCCAGAACATGGGTCTTGCAATGGAGCTTGACCACAGGAGCAACTTCCTTGCAGTCAAACTTCTCAGAGCCGTAAGCCTGCTCCGCAAAGGAAGCCAGTTCCTCTTCGGAAAAATCTTCCAAAAACAGCTTCATGATCTCCACAGCACGCTGCTGATAGGTCATAGGAATCAGCTTTTCCAATTCCGGCAGCTTGGGGAAGGATTCGGGCAAAAACAAACCGCCCTCACGGCTCAGACCCTGCTCAATGGCCTGTGCAGGCATAAAACGCAGAGATTGATCTCTTGTACTTACATAACGCATGGTATTCATTTCCTTTTCGCTTTATTGAAAGGCATCCTCCAGGTGATTGATAACAGGTTTCTCTGTTTCCATGCCCTGAGGTGCATATATTTCGATCACATCAAATCGGGGCTGCAGATCCGTTGGATTCTGCTGCAGCCACATGGATGCGGCTGCAAGGAGCTTTCCCTGCTTATCCGCTCCGACAAATTCTCCGGCAGTACCGAATGTGTCGGTCTTTCGCAGCTTCACTTCCACGAATACCAAGTACTTTCGGTTCTGACAGATCAAGTCGATCTCACCTAACCTACAATGATAATTGCAGGCAACAAGGCGATACCGCTTTTTCTTCATATACTCCGCCGCAAGGCTCTCGCCCCAGGTTCCAAGGAGATTACTTTTCCCCATAGAACTTTTTAAGAAAGGTCATGCGGTGGATGGGACAGGGACCGTGCTCCCGCAGGGCTTCATAATGCCGCTTGGTACCGTAGCCCTTATGTACTGCAAAGCCGTATGCGGGATAAGTCTCATCCAGTTCTTCCATCAGGCGGTCACGGGTAACCTTTGCCAGAATAGAAGCAGCGGCAATATTGGCGCTGCGGCTGTCACCCTTGATGACAGTCTTTACTTCCATTGGCAGATTGGGTTCCCGGTTGCCGTCCACAAGGACCAGTTTGGGCTGCACGGGAAGCTGTGCGACTGCACGCTCCATAGCCAGAAAGGTTGCCTGCAGAATATTGATTTCATCAATTTCCTGTGCTGTTGCTATAGCAATTCCAAAGTCAACAGCTTCAAAAGTAATAATATCAAACAATTCCCGGCGTTTTTTATCTGTCAGCTTTTTTGAATCATTGAGACCGGGGATTTCAATACCTTCAGGCAAAATCACTGCAGCGGCGCAGACAGGACCTGCCAGAGGTCCACGGCCTGCTTCATCTACACCGCAGATACATTCACAACCCTGCGCAAAATGATCCCGTTCAATTTCCCAGAGGTCGATTTTATCCATGTTCCGCCTCCAACATCTCAGGAGTTTCCAAAGTGAAGCGCCCCAGCTTGCAGCTGCGGTATTCTTCCAACAGCACACGGGCCATACGCTCCGTATTTACCTCGCCGCCGGAGACCAAAAAGCCCCGCTTGCGTCCGGCTGCTTCCAGCAGTTCCCAGCCCTCGGCTTCCGGTGCAAGATCCACTTTATACCGTTCCCGAACAGCATCGGGATATCGCTGCCAAAGCATTTGAATCAAATGGCAGGCAAGGCCTTCCACATCCAGAACATCATCCTTGACGGCTCCGGTGTATGCCAAACGGATGCCAACATTAGGATCTTCAAATTTCGGCCACAGAATACCGGGGGTATCCAGCATCAGCAACCCCTGATCCACTGTCACCCACTGCTTGCCACGGGTCACGCCGGGTCGGTTTTCTGCCTTGGCACCTTTTCGTCCGGAAATCTGATTGATAAAGGTGGATTTTCCTACATTGGGGATACCGACCACCATGATCTTGAGGGGTCTTCCCACCTGCCCCTTTTCCGCATACCGCTTCAATTTTTCAGAAAGCAGCTCGCGAACGGCAGGGACAAAGCCGTTGATACCTTTTTTGCTCTTACAATCTGTTGCCACCACGGCCATACCTTTTTCACGGAAATAGGCCGACCAGCGACGTACAAGTTCCGGATCTGCCAGATCAATACGGTTCAGAATGACCAGTCTGGGCTTACTTCCGCAAATGGCGTCCAGATCCGGATTTCTGCTGGAAATCGGGATTCTGGCATCCAGAATTTCACAGACCGCGTCCACCAGCTTCAGATTTTCTTCCATCATCCGCCGGGTCTTGGTCATATGACCGGGATACCATTGAATATTCATCTGATGTTCATTCTGCATTTCAAGATACCAATCCAATTCTTCCCCAATCCCGGGGTTCAATCACATTTCCTGCGTCATCCGTCGTCTGTCCGGGCAGAACAATAAACAGAACTTTACCCAGCACATACTGCTCGTCCACCATACCGATGGGAGCATAGCGGCTGTCCATAGAGTTGTTTCGGTTGTCTCCAAGAACGAACACGCAGCCCTCAGGCACCGTCGCAGGATAGTCCATAGCAAGCTCGCCTTCCCAATTATAGAGGGTAGGCGCATTGACATAGTCTTCCACCAGACGAACACCATCCACATAGACAACACCGGTATCAAAATCGATATCAATGGTCTGACCCTCTGTGGCAATCACGCGCTTCACAATGGGTCCGTCTCCGCCGTGCTGATAGTGCGGTACATTCAGAACCACAACATCGCCGTATTTCAAATCATTGCCGCCAAAGAGGAAATTACTCTCCAGCACGAGATAATCCTTGTTGTGCAGCGTAGGGAGCATAGAATCACCCTGCACACCTACAAGGCGAACAACAAACACAAACACAAGTGTAACTGCTGCCAGAAGATAAACGACATCGTGAAGCATCCCGTACAATTCGAAAAGGAAATTCTGCTTCTTCTTTTTCTCACTCGTCTTTTCGGGCATATCGGCAGAAGCCGCGTCATCTTCGGCTAAGACATCCGTTTCCTCTTCTGCAGGTGCATCTACATCGGCAGAAACTTCATCTGCAGTTTCTTCAGCAATAAACTCCTTCTGCAGAACTTCTTCCTCCGTAGTTATCTGGGCAAACTCGCCATTCATTTCATTTTCAGGCTGTTCTCTAAGCAATTCCCGGATCTCATCCAGATCGATTGTATCATCGATAAACACATTCTTATCTTGTTCCATTTATATCACACCATCCAATATTTGGTCATGGTACACCCATTCTCCGATATTATACACAAAATATCTTTAAAAAGAAAGAGTAATTCTCCAGAAAATAAAGAAAAAAGTACTGCATTTGCAGTACTTTTTTCTTTGAGAAGAATTAGACTCTTTCCTTGACCTTGGCAGCCTTGCCCAGGCGATCGCGCAGGTAGTAGAGCTTTGCTCTGCGAACCTTACCGCGACGGACAGTCTCGACCTTCACGATGCTGGGAGAGTGCAGCAGGAAAACCTTTTCGCAGCCGACACCGTAGCTGATACGGCGAACGGTGAAGGTCTCTTCCAGACCGCCATGCTTCTTAGCGATGACAGTGCCTTCGAAAACCTGAACTCTCTCTCGGGAACCTTCCTTGATCTTCACATGAACGCGAACAGTGTCACCGACATGAACTTCGGGAGCTTCAGCCTTCATGTACTGGCTGGTCAAAGCCTTCATCAAATCCATTGTTTTGTCCTCCTTATTATTTAGATGTCCATACCCACAGGAAGTGCCGCTGTACTCTCGTACCGGCTGTGGCAGCGGGCCATCCATTTCACAGACCAAAACATATTAACATAACCACTTGGAAAAAGCAAGCAGTATTTTTATATTTTTTGCAGTTTTTTAACGGAAAACCCGTTCTTCTTCGTCATAAATCTCTACACGGCGGCTGAAAACGCAGTCAGGCTTCCACTGAGGGGCATAAATCTCCAGTGCAGAGACCAGAAGTTGGGGATTCAACGAAGGATTTTGGGCGCAGACGAACACATTCCACTTCAGTGTATTGTCATCGGGACGGGTCATAAGAAAGTCACGGAGCATCGGCAGAATGTTGGTTTCCGTCCTTCCCTTCCGGGAATGTTTCTCCATAATCAGCTCCTGCCGGGAAAACAGTTCCCGGATACCGGCTTCCGCACCTTCCGGTACTCCGTTGTCATAGGTCAACACCACTTCAGCATGAAGATGGGTCAATTCTTTAATCTTCCGCTTCGCTTCGTAAACCTTTCGCACACGGATGCCCTCCGGCAGTTTCTCATTGAGCTGCTCTGCCGTAGGAACGGTTCCATCCTCCAGTTCAAAGTCAAGCAACTCACATTGGCTCTCCATGCCCACAGACAAAGGCAAAGCGATGGAAACGATAGCTCTGGGGGTAAAGCCCTGGGAGTGCTTCAGCAGCAGGCCTGCACGGCGGAAGGCTCTCTGGAACACACGCATGAGATCCAGATGAGAGATCCAAACGCTGTCCCCGGTCTTTTCAAACAGTAATCTAAGCATCGCACTTCACCCCACCTTCCAGACAGTTGGCACCGCAGCCGCTGCAATGGGTACGGCAGTCCGGTGTGATCTGAGACTCATAGGACAGTTCCCGTTCCCGCCAGAGGAATTCCCTGCTGACACCCACATCAATGGTCTGCCAGGGCAGGACTTCATCCTTTTCGTAGGCTCTCTGGGCATAAAAGGCCGGGTCAATTCCGCAGGCACGGAATGCATCCATCCAGACATCATTATTAAAGTATTCATCCCAGCCATCCAGTCTTGCACCATGCTGCACGGCATATTCCAGAACCTTGGAAAGGCGGCGATCGCCACGGGCCAGAACCGCTTCCAGATAACTCAGATCGCTGCCGTGATAACGGTAGTCCACAGATTTGCTATGGATCTTCTCCTGCAGCAGATGGACTCTGCGCATATACTCCTCAGGGGTGATCTGGGCTTCCCACTGGAAGGGTGTAAAGGGCTTTGGCACAAAGAAGGCCGTTGCCAGATTGATGGATAGACCGCGCTTTTTATTGGTGGCAGTCTCTTTCCAGAGCTTGACGATCTTCCAGACCAGCTCTGCAATGCCTTCCACATCTTCATCGGTCTCCGTAGGAAGGCCCAACATGAAGTACAGCTTCACATTGTTCCAACCGCCGGAAAAGGCATTGGCACAAGTGGTAAGAATTTCTTCCTCCGTGACATTTTTATTGATGGCATCACGAAGGCGCTGTGTTCCTGCTTCCGGTGCAAAGGTCAGGCTGCTCTTGCGGATGCGCTGGACGCGGAGCATCAGTTCCCGGGAGAAGTTATCTGCGCGGAGAGAAGGCAGAGACAGGTTGATTTTCTTCTGCTCACAGTAATCCATCAACTGATCAGCCAAAGGTTCCAGCTGTTTATAATCAGAGGTAGACAGACTGGACAGGGTGATCTCATGATTACCGGAATTTTCCAGAGATTCTACCGCCTGCTTGTACAGGGTATCGGCATTTCTGGGACGGACAGGACGGTAGCAGAAGCCTGCCTGACAGAAACGGCAGCCACGGATGCAGCCACGGAAGACTTCCAGATTGGTACGGTCATGGACGATCTCCGTGGAAGGTACAATGGTATTGGTGGGATAGTAAGCCTTGTCCAGATCTTTAATGATTCTCTTGACCACCTTTTCCGGTGCTCCGTCCATAGGAATGATGGCCTTCAGTTTGCCGTTTTCATCATACTGATGCTCATAAAGGGACGGGACATAGATTCCGGGGATTTTGGAAGCTTCCAGCAAAAAGGCGTTCTTCGTCCAGCCTTCATCCTTGGCCTTCTGATAGAGGTTCAGGACTTCGGGAGTGAGCTCCTCCCCTTCTCCAATGGCAAAGATATCCACAAAATCAGAAAGGGGTTCCGGGTTGACGGTACAGATACCGCCGCAGAAAACCAGATTTTCAAGTCCCGTCCGATCCTTGGCATAGAGTGGGATCTCTGCCAGATCCAGCATGTTGAGAAGATTAGTATAGCTCATCTCATAGCCGACAGTAAAGGCAAGAATATCAAAATCTTTTACAGGATCATGGCTTTCCAGCGCAAAAAGAGGCAGATGATGCTTGCGCATCTGCTCCTCCATATCACCCCAGGGAGCAAACACGCGCTCACACCAGATGCCATCCATTTCATTCATCAGACCATAGAGAATACGCATGCCCACGTTGGACATACCGATTTCATAGGTATCCGGAAAACAGAATGCCACACGCAGGCGGACATTCTCCTTATCCTTTACGATCTGGCCGTACTCACCGCCCACATATCGGGCAGGCTTTTGCACCAGAGGCAAAATTCTTTGCAATAACTGTTTCATAGGTTATCCTCTTTTGTATGCGTTATTTTTCTATTTTAACTTTTTTCCTGCGGAAAAGCAACAGTATTATCGTTCCTGCCAGTCACCCTGACCCACTCTCCACAAAATAACAAGGGCTGCAAACACCGGCCAAAGACCTGCCTGCAGGGCCGCAGTTGCCCAGCACGCTCCGATCATCAACAGGCAGCAGACAGTCCCTGCCGTGACACGTAAAATCCGATCTGCCTTGTCATAATCCAAATGAAGCAATAATGCACAGCGAAAAATCCGCCCTCCGTCCAGAGGATAGACAGGGAGCAAATTTACGGCTCCCAGAATTGCAGATACAACAGAGAGTAGCGGATGCCATCGACAGGAGCAAAGGCAAAGCAGCAAACTGAACAGCGGCCCTGCAGCAGCACAGGCCAATTCCTGCCGGTAGCCTGTGAAGCCACCGGAAATCACCGCACCTGCCGCTGACAGCCGAAAGCAATACACAGAGGCTCCGCTGAAATTCATGGCAAGAAGGTGCCCCAGTTCATGACAAAACAAAGCCAGCAGAAAGCAGACGCAGACCCGATGATCCAACCATGCCGATATACATGCCACCGAAAGAAAAGAAAACGTTATGTTAACCTTTTTCATAAAATAATACCTGCACAGACTGGGCAAAGGTTTCACGGATCGGCTCTCCGCTTTCCAACCCCTCTGCCAGAACACCAAAGGCCTGACGTACGGCACCGCCTTCCATTCCCCCAAGCACGGCTTTGATTTCCCGCTGCACGGATGGATAGCAATAACTGCAGACACGCAAGAGAAGTACCAATGCCAGCAACACATATATGCCGCTGAAAAAATTTGCCAATTTCATTCGATCACCTCTTTCAGATGTATATGAAAAGACCGATGGAGCAAACACTCCATCGGTCCCGATTATTTCACATATTCCTTTTTCAGATAGGGCTCCACCCCAAGGAGTTCGCAAAGGGCTTGGTACTCCCCTTTCAGTTTTTCTCTCCGCTTGGGACTGGTCTGAGAACGCTTCACGCCACGGATAAGAACATTTTTAGGAGTTTCCTCCGGGTCAATCAGTTCCAAGGCCTGCACATCGTAGCCATTGATCTCCAGCACCTTGCAGCGCAAGGCATCTGTGGCGGCATCGGCAAACTTCTGCTTCAAAATGGAATGTTCCATCAGCAGATCGGTTGCAGCGCCTCCGGCTTTCAGCTGGTGCATCATCTCATGGTGGCAACAGGGTGTGGACAAAATCACACGGGAGCCGGAATCCATGGCCTTGGCGAGAACAATATCCGTTGCGATATCGCAGGCATGAAGCGACACCGTCAGATCAGGGGTTCTGCGTATGGAAAATTCACGGATATCCCCTGCCGTAAAATGCAGACCCGTATAATTCAATTTCTGTGCCAGATCGGAACAGAATGCAATGACATCCCTCTTCAGATCCACGCAGTCCATGGTCACGGAATAGTGCTTGATCCGGGTGAAATAATAGTAAACAGCGAAGCTCAGATAGCTCTTGCCGCAGCAGAGATCCAGAATATACAGGTCATCGCCGGAAACGATTCGGTCTTCCACATCGGCAACCATCTCCAGAAAGCGGTTGATCTGACGGAACTTGGAACGTTTCTTATCATAGATGCGTCCATCGGCATCCTGCACACCCAACGCCACCAGAAAATCCACAGGTCGGTCAGCAGGAATGATATACTGCTTTTCGCGGTTATGGTTCAGCAAAACGGCTTCTGCGGCCTCCCGCTTGATTTTATCGATGACGGTGATCTTACCCTTCTTGGACACCTTTACCTCACAGGAACCGGCAGAGGTCATCATATTCAGCTGTTTGAAAGCATCGGGCAGCAGGTTTGCAATTTCCTCTGTCGCATCGGCTGCGGGGATATTCTTCTGCACCGCTTTGCCGTCAGACAAAAACTGTTCCAAGGCCAGATAACATTCGCCTTTGATCTCAATGAGACGACCGGAAGCACGAAGCATTTCCGGGCTTCCACTCTTGCTCAGAGTCAGTTTCGTCAGCAATTTATGCTCAATGACATAGGAAAGAATTTCTTTCATAGTGTTACCTCTGAATCTATTTTCTTCAGTATAACAAATTCACATTCCAAAGGCAATTTCTTTTGTGATTAAATCACAGAACTTCTGATATAGGCCATATATAATAAAGAAAAAACAAAGGAGGAACTCCTATGAAACTGAAAAATAAAGTCGCTGTGATTACCGGCGGAAGCCGAGGAATTGGCTTTGCTACCGCTGAGAGATTTTTGCAGGAGGGTGCAGCTGTCATTCTGACCGCCAGTTCCCAGAAGAACGCAGACAAGGCAGCAGAAAAGCTGAGAGCGCAATACCCAACCGCTTCGGTTGAAGGCATCAGCCCCGATCTGACCCGCTTGGAGGATGTAAAAAATGTCTTTGCAGGCATCGTTGAAAAGTACGGAAGAATCGATATTCTGATCAACAATGCCGGTGTCTCCGAAAGCACACCTCTCAGTCAATATAGGGAAGAGACCTTTGACAAGGTTATGGACCTCAACGTCAAGGGTGTATTCATCGCCACAAAGGTCGCTGCGGAATACATGGAGAAGCAAGGCAGCGGTGTCATTCTCTCCACCTCTTCTGTGGTCAGCTTCTACGGTCAGCCCAGCGGCTTTGCATACCCGGCTTCCAAATTCGCCGTCAACGGCCTGACCACTTCTCTGGCAAGAGAACTGGGTCCCAAGGGCATTCGGGTCAATGCCGTAGCTCCGGGTATCACAGAAACGGACATGATGAAGGCCGTTCCCAAGGAGGTCATTGAACCTCTGATCAACCAAATTCCGCTTCGCAGATTGGGTCAGCCGGAGGATATTGCAAACGCATTCGCCTTCCTCGCATCCGATGAAGCATCCTATATCACAGGTGTTGTCCTCCGTGTGGACGGTATGGCAAGAACGTAACAAAAAAAGAGCCGCAATGCGGCTCTTTTTATCATTCATCAAACAAGGGAGTAGAGAAATAACGCTCTGCCGTATCGGGCAGAATGGTGACGACGGTCTTACCGGGGCCAAGCTTCTTCGCCAGCTGAATGGCAGCTGCCACGTTGGTACCGGAGGAAATGCCGCACATGAGACCTTCTTCCCGGGCCAGTCTGCGGGCAGTATCCAAAGCTTCTTCGTCACTGACGATATAGATATACTCATAGATATTCTGATTCAGAATCTCAGGAATCAAACCATCACCGATGCCCATCTGCAGATGAGAGCCAACAGTACCGCCGGCAAGGAAAGCTGCATTTTCCGGTTCCACTGCCCAGATCGTCATGTGGGGATTGAGTGCCTTCAAAGTCTCACCGATACCGGTGATGGTACCGCCGGTACCGATACCGGAACAGAAACCATCAATGGGGCCGCCTACCTGCTCCAAAATCTCCAGACCGGTCTGATAGCGGTGGATCATAGGATTGGCGGGATTCTCAAACTGCTGAGGAACATAGACATTGGGTTCCTCTCTCTGCATCCGCAGGGCAGTTTGCAGACATTCTTCAATGGCATCGCCGATATTGCCCTTATCGTGAATCAGCACCACCTCAGCGCCGTAGTGCTTCATCAGCTTCCGACGCTCCACACTAACGGAATCGGGCATGATGATACGAACCTTATAGCCCAAAACGGCACCGACCAGCGCCAAACCGATGCCCTGATTACCGGAAGTCGGCTCGACAATGACAGTATCCTTCGTGATCTTGCCTCTCTTGATGGCATCTTTGACCATGTTGTAGGCCACACGGGTTTTGATGGAACCGCCAACATTCAGTCCTTCATACTTGACGAGAACCCTTGCAGCATCCTTGGGAACCATACGATTCAGCTGAATGAGGGGCGTATTGCCCATGGCAGTCAAAACATTCTGATAAATCATGACAAATTTCTCCTAAAAAACATTCGGGTGCTATTGTATCGCAGAATTTGTTCTATTGCAAGACTTAACAAAAAAGAAAGTTCACCTTTTGTGAACTTTCTTTTTTTGCAATCAAATAACAGATACAGCCAGCAAAATTGCAAGACCGATGATGTTTGCTGCCATGAAGAAACCGAGGAATCTTCCGATTTTTGCATCAGGCCAGCGCATATAGAATTTCAAAGTGATCAAACTGGCAAGAGATGCAATGGGTGTACCCAGACCGCCAATATTGACACCGGCAAGCATTTGCTGCCATTGATCCGTAAAACCGGACAGGACCACAGCGGCAGGGACATTGCTGATCACCTGACTGGTGCCCACGGCGGTCAGAAGGGTGTTAGCCTGCAGAAGTCTCTGCAGGAAACTGCGGATGGCATCCACACGACCCAAATTTTCAGACACCACAAAGAAACAGACAAAGGTCAGCAGCAGCATAAAATCGATCTCACGGAACAGCTTCCGTGCAATCACCAGAAGAACAACAACTGTGACTGCCGTTGTTACAGTATACGGAACCACTCTGAAAACCGTGAGCAGACACAGCGCAAACAAAGCCAGATAGGCAAGCAGATGGCCGATGCTGCTGATCTCGGCACGTTCCAGCTTCTGCTCCGGGAGTTTTTTCGGCAGCAGCGGAACAGATGCAGCAGCCAAAACCACAAAACTGACAGCCGTTAGGGGCAGAGTGACGGAGAAAAAGTCACCGATATTCATGTTGTAAAACGCATAAAGGTAAAGGTTCTGGGGATTGCCCACAGGGGTAGCCATACTGCCCAGATTGGCAGCAATGGTCTGCAGAACGGTCACAGGGACGATATTCATTCCGCAACCGAGCTGCTCCAACAGCATGAGCGTAAAGGGAATGAAGATGATCAGTGCCACATCGTTGGTGACGAACATGGAACAGAAAAACGGAAGCAGGACCAAGGTCACACTTAAAATCCGTCCGCTTTGAATGCGGCGGAGAAGCTGATAGGTCAGCCATTCAAAGGAGCCGATCGCCTTCAGGCCTGCAACCACCGCCATCAGGCAAAACAACAGACACAGCACACGAAAATCAATATAGTGCAGGTATTCCGCATCCGGCGGAACGAGGAACATGGTCAGAACAGCGCAGACTGCAGCAATACACAGCACCGTTTCTTTTGCAATAAATGCCTTTATCTTTTTCAGTATATCAACATCTCCCATTAAGCATAATTTGTACTTAAAAAAGCATTGTGCAGCCGCTGATGATCATACCGAGGTATATGATTTGCTTCAGTCGGATGCTGTTAAGCTTTTCAAATACAGCTCTGCCAAGTAAATCGCCGGCCATACAACCGATTGTACCTACAATTGCGTATAGGAGTATCTCGGTGGTAATCATACCATTCAGAACCCGTGTAGCCGTTGAATATAAATTAGTGAAACAAAAGTAAAACTGGATTGAGGCAAAATAGGTAATATTATTTTCGGTCGCATTGCTGAGATATAGAACGGCCGGTGGACCTCCTGTGGAAAAAAGTCCACTTAAGGTACCTCCCAACGTGCCGGCAATCGCTCCATTCAAACGAGTGGGAGCTACACGGAAATGCTTGCTGAAAAATATAAAATAGATGCTTAAAAGGATCAATATGGCACCAAGCAGACGTTTGAATGTTGCTGTCGGAACTTTTGCAGAGAAATAAACGGCAATGGGAATGGTAATCAGAGCAGCCACCAACATAGGCAAAACTGTCCTGTAAGCCACATTTCTTCTGTGTCGAATGGCATTATAAGTCGATGTCACGCATGAAAAGAGTGTGGAAATCGTTGCAGCTGCCGTGTGCGATGGCAGGATAAACGGTAAGAACATCATAGCAAATATTCCAAGTCCAAAACCGCTGACTCTTTGCACGAATCCCCCTCCCAATCCAACAAAAAGCAAGAAAATGCTATCCAAGAAATTCAAGAAAGCCCACCTCCGACTTGGGCTTTATCGTACCATATTAAGCAAATTTAATCAACAATCTTTCTATCCGGAGCGGAGTGTCGGGATTCGAACCCGAGGGAACCGGCAGTGCTTCGCACTTTGTTCCCGAGGCCATGGATTGAAATGCAAGAGGCCTCGGGTTCGTCGACCATTTCATACAAAAAAGAAAGCTCACCTTTCGGTGAACTTTCTTTTTTGGTCGGAGTGTCGGGATTCGAACCCGAGGCCTCTTGGACCCGAACCAAGCGCGATACCAAACTTCGCCACACCCCGATTGCCATCCTATTATAGGGGCAAACAGGGGTTGTGTCAAGAAGAATTCTGGCATCAAACAGGCTTAATCAAGCTTTGCAAAGGCGGTTCCGTCCTCGTGGTAATCAATTCTGTCTCCGTTGGTATTCAGACTGTCCATATAGGCCAGGTAGGCTTCCTTGGATTCGAATTGGGGCTTGAAATTCGCCACGATCTGCTTGGCCCGTTCGGCACCGTTGCCAAGCAGCAGCTTCACCATGGCAAGCTGCCATTTGGCATTGGTCACGCAGGCTTTTTCCGGGTCAACAATCTGATAATCGTTGCCGTGACTCTTGCCGGCTGCTCCCGGCGCGTAAGGATGGACGATGGGCATTACGCAGGAAAGATCGCCCATATCGGTACTGCCTGTCGTATAGTCATCGTCAACAGGGAAACTTTCACCGGTCAGCTGTTCGTAGGCATCTCTGGCCACTTCGATCATATCAGATGCATTGTGATGAGGTGCATAACCGGGCATATCAATGATCTCAATATTCGTACCCAGAGAGATAGCCGCACCTGTCAACGCACGGTTTACCTTTTTATTGGCATCTTCGATTGCCTCAAAAGACAAACCTCTGATATAGCTCTCCAGCGTTACGACTTCGGGAATGGCGTTGACCATGTCACCGCCATGGGTGATGATGGGATGGACACGAATACAGTCAGAATCCTTAAATGTCTCCCGGATGGCATTGACTGCGTTCAAGCCACAGGTTGCGGCGTAAAGGGCGTTTCGTCCTTTCCATGGAGTACCGCCGGCGTGAGCTGCTGTACCTTTATAAATGATGCTCTTTGCAAGACAGCCCACAGATCCTTGTTTGGAATAGAATTTGGGTTCAACCGTGGTATGCACCATAAAGGCCAGATCCACACCGTCAAAATAACCGCGATGCAGAAACTCTGTTTTGCCGCCGAAGTATTTGATCTTCCCTTGCTCTCTCAGTTTGGCACGGTATTCGAGTTCCAACAGTTCCTCCGCAGGTACGGCACACAGACGAATCCTGCCGGACAGTTCATCCAGCATGCCCGGTTCTTTCAGAGCTGCAGCAACGCCTAAGAGGGCGGCGCACTGGGCATTGTGACCGCAGGAGTGTACTGCACCGGTGACAGGATCGGCATCCTTATGAGCAGGACAGATGATGGAATCCAGCTCACCAAGGATCAGCAGTTCCGGTCCTTCTCTGCCGGTATCGATCACTGTATAAAAACCGGTGATATCATGGGGTTTTACAATGTCATAACCCAGTTCGGTAAACTTGTCTTCCATATACTTGGAGGTTTTGAATTCTTTATAGCCGGTCTCCGGATTGGCCCAGATATAGCGTTCCGCTTCCAGAATCAAAGGTCTGAACTTCTCAACAGCCTGAATGATTTTATCCATAACGCACATCCTTTTCGATAATCAAATGGGCGCACCGAAGGCGCGCCCTTGGCACCCCCGGCGAGACTCGAACTCACTACCTTACGCTTAGGAGGCGTACGCTCTATCCAGGTGAGCTACAGGGGCATGTGCCTATTCTATCCCAGAGACTTTTTTATGTCAAGGTAAGAATTCCGTCATAACAGTCAGCTTTCCGGCATAGAATATCAGGTATTCAAAATCAGGAGGAATTTACATGGACAGATATATTTTGCAGACTTTAAGCTGCCCCGGCGGCGATGTGGATGACTACATTTTTGCGGAGATCGACTATCACATCAGCGAACGCTGACTCCGTCTCAAAAGCATAGAAAAACGACCTAAAAACCTTCGTTTTTAGGTCGTTTTGGTCCGAGTGCTGAGATTCGAACTCAGGGCCTCTTGAACCCCATTCATAAAAAAGTCCAGTATTTTCAATGGTTTGCGGATTTTCGTGTGTAGTGTGTTTGTAATTCCGCAAGATTTCTTCAAGAACAAAAATCTGTTAAAAAGTTCGGATTATGCCGGATTGCTTTTTGTCAATTCCGCTTGGGCGATCATGCGGCGGACGACACCTTCAAAGGCAACACGGAGCCGCCCGTCTATGGCAATGGCATCCAGTTTGGTCATTGCCATGTATTCCCGTCTGGTGGTTCCGGCTTTCTTCTTCCGCTCCCGGAGGTGCTTCAGCCGGGCATCTGTGTTGCACTTGGCTTCCCGGTCAAGTTCTGCATACAGGCGACCTCTGCCGGAGGTCTGAGTGAGGCCGGTGAGCTTGCAGTATTGTGCAATGGCTTCTTTCATATCCTCCAACCATCTGTCTCCCTGGGGACCGGCCATGGCGACCATGGCACGATCCAGTTTATCTTCCACGATGGCGATCCGCCGTTCCTGCTCCACAAGGAGCTGGGCTTGATTGGCAAGCAGCTGCACCGGGGTCATGGCAGGTTTTGCCGTATAGCTGCCGGTGCGGCGGATGGACGGCAGCACTTCTTCCGTCACCCAGTCGGTGAAGCGTTCCGCTTCCGGCTTGCGGCTCTGGAAGATAGCTCGGTACAGATTTGCTTCGTTGACGAACAACATTGCTTGTATGCCGCCGGTTGTAGGGGTATGGATTGTATCAATACCCTCTTCTTTTAGTCTCTTTCTGCAGTCATACGCTTTTATCCCAAGCGGTCTGCAAATATCTGCCAAACAGAACCAAGGCTCTCCTGCCCGCTCCAAGGTTCTGATCTCTCCAAATTCTTCATTCTGGAAGGTCATAAGCTCCATAGCCATTTACGCCACCCCTTCCTTCGCAGCGTTGTTCTTCGCTCTTAGAACATCACAGATCTCCGTACATCTGATTTCCAATCCTTCCAGAAAATAATCCAGAACGAATGTAAAATCATCCATTTCCTCAGAGATTGTTCCCACGCAGCCGTCATGATCGTGGACGGCCATGGCACCGACTTTTAAGGCACCTCTTGCAATAGCCAGTCGAACACCGACATCCTCAACGGATGACCATTCGCCGGTCAAATCTTTGTAATTTGTGGAGATATTAGACATAATTATAGTTCCTTCCTCAAAATAAATCTTGTGTGAAAGGATTGCCTGTGGTATAGTAGATTTACCGTTGGCATTGCATGTTGGACATAATGCAAATTCCTTTCTAAAACGGTATGGGTAGAGTGTTGGAGATCCTTGGACATGGGCTCCAACACTCTATTTTATCTTCTTGTACCGATCTTTAACGCCTTCTCTAACAACCTCCGATCTGGACTTATTTTCTGCCTCGCAACATTTATCCAGCATTTCTAATGTTTCTTGATCCATTCGAACTCGGAGCATATAATCCTTTGGCTTTTCTGAAATCGGTCTTCCCATTTTAGCAACCACTATTTCACCTCCTTTTTTGTTGCTACATATAGTATATTATTGTTGCTACATTTTGTCAATAAGCAAAATAATAAACAGGCACCGTTTTGGTGCCTGTTTATTATTGTTTGCTTCCAAACCACTTATATGTTCTTCTGAACCCGGCAGCTTCCGCTTCTGAAACAGTCATGGCGTAGAACTCGCCTTTCTTTTTTATCTTTGTTGCATCATACTGCTGGTCAAACGGCAAATGGTATATCTTTGTTTCACCATCCACACCGTGTCCTATGTTGCATTTGATGCAAGGATACTGTCCCATTGCGTAGTTTTCCACATACTGGATATTCAAATAGGCTGCCATTTTCTTTGCCATTTCCGAGAGTTCGATGTTTGTAATCAGAACACCCTTCACTTTCGCTTGATCTACTTTATTCTCTATGCAGTAGCTTACCATGGTTCCATATAGCTGCGTGATGTGTTTTTCGTGTATTAACTTTATTGAACTCCAATATTTGCATTGGATAATCAATACGATTCCATCTTTTTTTGCAATAATATCTCTGCCAAGGTCTTCCATGCCCATGTACGAGCCGAAATCGTCTACATCATATCCTTTTTTTCGATACTGATAACCCACATATTGTTCGTAGTCCCGTCCGATTTGCCACTTTGTTTTATTATGTGAGTTTATATATCGGTCTAAGGCAAGCTGATTTCTTTCCGTAACAGAAAGTGCTGCATATTCTTCTTTTGATAGGTATTCCCGTGTGCTGTCATATTCTGCCAGCTCACTTACCTCTACAGCCGGAAGTGATTTGAAGTCACATTCAATGACATCCGCAAGATTTGGAAACAGCTCCATCAAATATGCCAGTTGATACTGTGCTTCTTTATTCTTTTCGACCATGGCTTTTGCATCTTTGCGGATTTCTCTAATAGATTTCACTTTGTTTAAGCGTTCCCTTGCCGTTCCCCAAGACAAACCAAGTGCCAGTCGTTCCAATCCGTATGTTTCTATATCAGCTATCATACCCGCCATGTAAGGTATTGCAGTAAGATTTGACTTGTAATTCTCAAACATTCTTTTATACTTTTCTTTTTCATCTTGTAATTCGTTGTTATTTCTTTCAAGTTGCATTCTACTCGATTCTAACATTCTGATTTTTGTTTTGTATTGTTCTTCTATTGATTTAATTCTCTTTTCGTAGTCCTTTTGAATCTCTTTAATTCTACCTTCGTAATTCGTGCTAACTTCCTGAAGTTTATATTGATACCATTTTTTTATATCTTTTTTTCGTTCTGCTTTTTCTCTAAGTTTTTTCCATAATTCTTTTATTTTTTCTCGTATCATCGAAAAAAGGTATATCAACAACAACAAGAAGATAATTTCCAATTGTTTTCAGTCCTTTTTATTTTCATCATATCACCTTTGTCAAAAACAAAATGTAACCCCCGGAGGATTTTTCCGGGGGTTGGTGTTAGTGCCAAGGCGTCTCATCGAGTTTGCTTTCGGCATAGCCATACGCAAAGTAAAGAGCGTCTTTCATGTCACTGGAAATGTTCATTTGTCCAATGGCCTTAATAACTTTCTCTTTCTTCGATCCTGCAATGGTCTTTCCGTCAGCATCCTTATCGGCAGTCAGCCCCATATCGTTGATCTTCTCTTGGAGTTCGATCAGTCTCTGGGCCTCTGATCCACTCATGCCCTGCTCTGTAAATTTTTCATACTTCGTTGCTTCAGCAGGAATCATTTGCCAGAACATATACCGTTCCTTAATAGCAGTCTTTTGGGTCTCATTCCAACCCTGTTCGTCAGCCCATCTGGCATATTCCGTTGCTTTTTGATTGGCTGTCAGTTCATCATCTGCATTGAGCCTGGCATAAGTATTATGAGCAGCGGTGATTTCCTCCCACGAAAGACCGGCTTTGAGCATGGCTTCAAACTCTTTTCTGGTCTCTTCGTAGTTGTCGGCACTGCGGTCAAGGTGGTATCGGTCATAGACTTCCAGTTTCTGTTGGTCTGTCAGATCCATCATGGCGATGGTATTCCGCTTTGCAATACCCTGCTCCAGACTGTCCATATCCGCTTCACCGTCACCGTCTGCATCTTCGTTCAGGGCTGCATAGTCGTTGTCCAGATCGGTGAGCTGCTGCCATGTGACATTTTCTCCGATCAGAGCCTCATACTTTGCTCTGGCCTTTGCTCTGCCCTTATCGTTACCGGTGTACAGGGTCTGCAGATAGACTTCCAGCTTCTGCCAGTCGTTCAGATCCATCTCGGCAATGGCGTTCCGCTTTTCAGCTTTTGCTTCGATGCTGGTCAGCAGCTCCTTATCCTCGTTTTCGTTGATATCGGAATACTCCTGATACAGATCGTAGGTCTGCTGAATGTCCACACCGTTTTCTTCCAGAGCTTCTGCCTTTTGGGTCTGGGATGCACTGAGGGCTTTTCCATCCAGATAATACTCGTCGGTTTCTCTGAAGCCGGAAGGGCCAAACATCACGCCACGGACAATATTTCCTGCCGTTGCTTCCACAGGATACTGCAGTCTCTTGTTTTCTCCGTATCCGCTGTACATTCCTCCGCGGATCAGAGCCGTTACACCACGGGCCGTTTTCTTTAGCTGTCTGCCACCCGGCATGAAAATCGAAGCACCGCTACCAAATTCGCTTAGGGCTTTCCATCCTGCACCTGCCCAGTCAAGGCCTGTTTCATCTTCACCTCTAAGTAACTGATCTTTTAGTGTGGTGAATCCGGCTTTGAGCGAACGGAACACTTCTCCGACACCTGCCATTGCTCCGCTCTGGTCACCCATTCCCAGTGTCTGTGTGATATTCCGCACAACAGGAATTTCATCCACCAGATTATACTTTAGATCTTCGTAGGCACCTGCCCAGTCCAACCCACTGACACCTTCTTCCGGCGTTTCCAGCGGTTCTGTTCCGAAGGGTCTTTCGCCACTGGATTTCTCCAAAATATTATCCAGCAAGGTCTGCATGAATTCTTCTTCGTCCTCATCGTATGCACCGGATACGAATGTCAGCACCCATCCAAGGATATCCAAAGGTGCCGGTGTTCCACCGTATTTGTCTTCCGTCAGACGGTTTATGACGAATGTCGAAAGCATGAACAGCAGCGCTTTTACCGCTTCTCTTGCAACAGCGTACGGAACGCCTCTTTTCTTTGCTGTTTCTCTGAACTGTCTGGGCCACTCCGCTCTCATGTATTCCAGCGTATTTAGCGCTTCCAGCTGATACATGTTGAACTGTGCTGCAAGGAAGTTTTTATTGTTGAACGCAAGGGGTTTTGCGCCCTTGGCTCTGGATCCCATCACCCGGCGTCCGTAGTTATCAGCTTCCTTCAAGGCCTGCTCCGGTGTCATTCCCTTGTTTTGTGCAAGCAGCTGCCGGTACTTACCTCTGACGGCAATGGTCGCCACAAGGGTATCCGTCAGCTCCGCAGGCTTGAACAACCAGGAAAGCAGTTTTCCGGTCGGCATTTCCGCAAAGCCTTCAATGCCCTTTCTGTCAGTCAGCAGATCAGAGGATTTGGAAAAACCCTCCCGTCTTGTTTTCAATGTGACGACATCCATGAGAGCCAGTTCATAATAGATGCCGAGATCTCTCTGCAGAATAGGCACCTGCGCAATCTGATTGAACACCGTGCTGAGGTTACCTGCCACATTTGCCTTTGCAAAGGCATTGACAACCTGCTGAGACCATCTAAGTGCATCTCTGCCTGCAAATGCTTCAAAGCCTCTGTCCATCCAGCTCTGCTTTCCTGCCAGAGTGTTTGCATAGTCGTCCAGCCATGTAACAAAGTTGGAATACTTGGTCAAATTCTGCGGCTCAGCCTGTTTGTAAAGTTTGCTAATATACTCCTCGTATTTTTCATTAATCTCTTTGGGACTCATATCGTCCGTTCTTTTCAGAGGATCGATCTCACCCTGTTTTTTCAAGAACTCGATTTTCCACTCTGTATCCTTGTAGCGGTCTATCTGAGCGTTTTGAATCGCCTCGGATATGGCTTCTCCGGCATACTGGCTTCTGTAGTAGTTGACGATCTCACGAACTCTCATGATGTCATCCGTGTGGAAGAACACTTCCGCAGCATAGTCGATATACCGCTCAAAACCTACTTGAATATCATAGTCAGTTTTATTGCCTTTTCTTTGCTGGAAGTGTGGGTTCCATCTCTGGATCGGCTTGTAGTCTGCCGTCCGTCCTGCGATATCCGTCGGCAGCTGAGATACATTCGCCTGAGAAAGTCCCATGGAAGAAAGAGCATTGAGCAGAGCGTTTTGTACTTCGTGCTTCTGGAAGTGGGGTGCATAGTTCTTGATGAAACCGATGGGTGGCTTTCCGTGAGAGACCATAAAGTCGTTGATCGCATCGTAGAGATCGTTGTAGAGCTGACGGTACACCTTTATGGCATTTTCCATAATGGTCGTATCCATATTCTCGGTGATTTCCACCATGGAAAGATAATCCGCATATTGCTGTGCAAGACCTTGCTGGTAGCCTTGATCCAGCCCAAATTCTTCGGAGACTTCACTGAGATTCTTGCCTTCGTTCAGTGCTCTGGCTGCTTTTGCGATTTTGCTTCTTGTTCCCTCGCGGAGTTTTTGCAGTTCCTCAATAACAGCCTGCCCTTCCATGATCCTCTGGGCGAACTCCCGCTCCTTCAAAGTCAGTGCTCGTTCTTTTCCGTCTTTGTCTTTGAACTTTTGCACCTTTTCCAGCATGCCACCCTGCCATCTTTTCGCTTCCACGGAGTTGATCCAGATGGGATGGAATACCGTGTCATAGATTTTCTGTCCCTGTTCATCGCCAAAGATCTCTCGCATGAGCCGCTCTGCCTCTTTGTAGTTCATGACGATTTTTGTCAAGATCGGAAACTTCTTCAGATTGGGGGCGTACTTATCTGAATCTGCAAAAAGCTCCTTGGCAATTCTTTGCAGCATCACCCGGATCTCATCCTTTCTTTGCGAAAGGCTGTCCTCCCAGTAGCTTTTCTTTGCTGCATAGAAGTCTGCGATCTCAGTCACCTTTTGGATATCTATCGTTTCCGGGTTCAGATCAAGCGTATCCAGAGGCCCGTCCACCAGTTGCTTGGCAACTTCGATTTCCTTGTCTGTGGGCTTTAGCTGCTCCACTGCGTTCCGCAAATATTTGTCTGCAAGTGTAGCCGCACGCACATAGGCTTTCAGATCTTCCGTAGAACGGTATCTTGCCACGCTTCCGGCAACCTTGACGCCCAGCTTATCAATGGCAGGCGTGGAGGTAAAGCCTTCCTTTGGGATTATCATTTCTTCTATGGTCATATCGAAAATAGACTGCTTTTCAGTCTTTTCCCGTTTTTCCATAGCCTGTTCTACCACAGCCCGCTCCTCATCAGTCAGCTTTTCTGCAAACTTCGATTCTTCCTTGCTCTTTCTCGGAACAGAATGAGGTGTGGGAGAAAAATCACTGGGCATAGATTCCAACACTTCATCTCGCATGGATTCCACTGTGCGTTTTTCTGTTGTTTCGCTTGCAACTGAGTAAAATATTTTATTCTTTTTCTTAAACTGCTTGATTTCTTTTTGAAACTGTGTTAAATTTTCCTTGAGGAATGATTCTGTTATATTTCCCAACCTTGCTTGTTGGGCAATCACTGACAGATCATTTCCTCTTTTTTTATTAAAGGCAATAATTCGACCATCATCAATTGCCTTATTTATCAGTTCCAGATAACCGTCTCTATTTTTTGTGCCTACATAATTCCTTTCAGCAACACTTAGTACAATATGCGGTTTTTTGACAAAGCTTCCATTTATGCTTTTATTTGAATACAAGCTTATCACACAATACAGCGGTGCTTTATTGTTACCTTTTTCGGACAAAATCATGATTACCGCAGGGTTTCCTTCTTTTGTTTTTGTTGCAATAACCATTGTTGGGTCATCAATTAATGAAATTGCTTTTTTCATTTTTTCTATGCCCAAATCATGAAAATCTATCTCTCTTTTGTTGCGAGTTACAGGTCTGCCGTCAGAAATTGCCTTTTCTCTTGAAACCATGTTTTCATATGCATGATTGCGATAAATATATAGATCCCCATCTATTTCAAGCAGGGTTTTAAGGTATTTAGGCATTTCACTAATTTTTATTAAATTATCTCTTCCGTCATCTTTGTGGTCTAACGCTTCATATAACGCAGTTGCAATTCTATAATCGTTAAACCACGGTGATTTCATACTTTTGCTAAACTTCACTCCACCGTCCGTCCGGTCGGTGTTTTTTTCTTCCCCTGCCCAAGTCAACTTCTGCACTTCTTCGCTGAGACCGGGCAAAGTTTCTTTTCCGTACCGGTTGTACTCGGCATAGGCATCTGCCAGCAGCTCCTCCCAAACAGCTTCTTTTAGATCTTCACCCTCAAGGTTCGGATACATATCCCGATAATCCCGATAGTATCGATCGACGATCTTTGAATACTCTTCGTATGTATAGTTTTCTTTTATGAAGTCGATTAGGCGGGGTACAAGAGTTGCATCCCGGTCTGCCGCATCATGGAACAGTTCATGATTGACCGTCTCCATAACGGTTTGTTTGCTGCTGTCTGCCCGGACATAGATTTTTCCATTTTCGAAGTCGATCATGCCGATGACAGATCTCTCTTTGTTTTCAACCATGATTGGAATATTGCCGACCACAAGCACCAGATCCAGTCCCTTATCGGCAGCTGCTTCCTTTGCCCTCTTCGCTTCATCGTCATAGGCACTTTCCGGCACCATCTTTACTCCATTGCCTTCTACGCCAATCGGTATGACTTCCCTTATGTCTACCCGTTTTACCCCCAGATCCTCGACAGCAGATCTGTAGTAACTTGCTGCTGCTCCTCTTTCGTGGGTTCGAGTTTGGGTGACCCTTGCCGTATTGCCTCTGCTTCCATCGCCTCCAGCTGTTCCAGTCTGGACAGGGGCATAGTCAGCGTTCCCCGCGGTGCTTCGATCGTCACGATCTGTCTGTTCTGTTTGTTCATTTATGATAGCCTCCTTCTGATTTCCTGCCCATTGCAGTCCGGTTTCTTCATTTTCAATGGCCGTCATCGGCGCAGCCTGTGCTGTTTCATCCCCGGCCCAAGTCAGGCCGGTGGTTGGTTCATTGACTTCTGCCGCAGGCTGCGCCGTTTCCACGGGCTGCACTTCCTGCTGCAAGGTTTCTTGTTCCAGACGGTCTGCATGTTCATGCAGTTCTTCTGTCGTTCCAACCTGCTCGATCTCTGCACCCTGTTCTTGTGCCTCAGCTTCTGCTTCCGCTTGGGTGTTATGCTGCACACCGATATTTCGGATATTTCCGTCTTCACCCACAAACACAATTCTGTAAGCAGGATCGTCACCTTCGGTTCTTTCCTCTTGGATGGCATAGAAGCCATTTCCTGCCGCTTCCTGCTCTGCATACATCAGCCTGCCCACTTCCAGTGCGGTGGGCTGTTTGCCTGCATCCAGCTTTTTCTGTAGTCTCTGTGCCAGCTTATACTCTCTGCTTTGCGGATCAGCGGCAAGACCGTCCGCAATCAGTCCTTGAATACCGTTCTCAGTCTGCTTCACAGCCTTACCTCTGGTTCTGTAATCAGACCGCTGCGCCATTGCATTAGTCGCCGCACCGCCTGCTCCAAACAAAAAACCGGAAAGAAAACCACCAATCAGATCCGAACTCAGGCCGATGATCCATTCCTGTGTTGCCATTCGCTCTGCATCTGTTTCAGAGTAACCGGCTTCCATGTATTGCTGCTTTGTGATCTCCAACTGGCTCAGATCACCCATGACCATCATATCTGCCAATGTCGTTGCCAAGGTAGTTGCACCTTCTTCGCTGGCTTCCACGCCACCCTGCACAAGCATACTCTTCAAGATGTTGCTCAATCCCTTGGCATCTTGCATGCTGATAAGGTTTTCAATAGAGTATTTCTCAAAGAACGCTTCCGCCAGACCGCTGATGATACCCATAAACAGAGCTTGATCTGCTGTTGCACCCTTGTCCACTGCATCCATCATGGCACTGCTGGCAGCCGAACCACCCAGAAGTGCCGTACCTACCGTAGACGGCAGACCGAGAGCCGTCATACCAACGACCACACCGCTGTCCAGCATACTCATACCCAGATTAAATGCACCGGAATAAATATTTCCGAGAGCCGTATCGCTTCCTGCCCAACCGGCAGTCTTCTTTTCAATTCTTTCCGAAACGATTTTTCTTGCTTCGTCTGCGCCGGCATTGATGCTCGTCCACTTGTTTTTGTAATTCACAGGTGTTGCAGAGCCTGTAAGTTCTTTTTCCAGTCTTTGCCCTGCAACGCTGACAAGGCCAATCGCACCGCCCACCAGTTTCTGAATCGGAGAAGACAACGCAGTCCAGCCGACAGCAGCCAGACCGGGAGCATTTCTTGCGATCTCTGTTTGATCTGCCACTCTGTTTTTGTAGTCTTGCTGTTCGTATGCCCATGTGGCATATTCCATCCATTGATCTACCCGATCTCCATACATGGCCTTCAGTCTGCCATTCAGTTCCGTGGCTGCAATCGATGCATTTGTATCCATGGTGGTAGATCCGGAAGCCGCATATTGTCCTGCATTTTCTTTCGCTTTTGCCTGCAACCGTGCAAGTTCCATCAGATCCGCCATCAGTTCTTCGCCGCCTGCGGTTCTGATTTCATTTTTGTTGGCAGCCACCCAGTCTTCGGTCTGCTTCTGCTCAATACGACGGGTATATTCTTCTGCCTGTGCAAGAAGTTGATCCCGCTCCTTATCTGGATTCAATGCTTCCAGTTCTTCGCCTTGCAGTCTGCCTTCCGCAACTGCACTTTGATAAATCTCTCGCTTGGCATAGTAATCCGGGTCATCGTAAATCGCCTGTATTTGCGCATCAACTTCTGACCTTCTTCTTTCCAGTTCTTCCACGGAAAGATTAGCTTCCAAATCCGCAATCTGTCTCAATCTTTCTTCGTACTGCGCAGAACCGGGTCCGGTATACTTGTCGTATTCCTCCGCATACTTTGCGTAGGTTTTTTCATACCCGGCATAGGTTTTTTCATACTTCAGCAGAGAAGCATTATAGTCATCGTATACCTTGGCATTTTTCTGATAAGCGGCATACTCTTTGTTGTATGCCTCCATCTGCTTGTTGTAGTCTGCATAGGCGATCATGTATGCCTGATAGGTCACATCGCTGCCGGTGGCCTGATAGTCTGCCATCAGCTTTTCCAAACCCTGTCTGGTGGTCTCCAGCTTTGCCATCTGCTGGCTGATGCGCTGTTCCTGCTGCTGGACTTCCTGCACCCGTTTGGCATTCTGCTCCACCTTCAGCTGGGCTTCCTGCACCTGCAGCTCGGATATCTTCGCCATGTTGGCAGCCGTGCCCACCGGGGTATTGCTGTTTCTGCTTCTGATGGTTTCTCCCAGTTGGCTTTTTGTTGCGTTTATTTTTTCTGTATAATCTGTTTTTACTGAAGGCTGGGCAGGTATGTTTTGTTGCATATCATATCCCGCACGATTTCTTTCCTGTGCTTTTCCGAAGTTTTTTGTGTATTTCCTCACTTCTTCAATTCTCGGAGAAACGGCTTTGGAGGAAGCTACTGCTTCCTCCTTATTGCCATTAAGAATTTTTCTGATTTCATTCATTCTATCAGACATTTTATCCATCCCTCCACTTACTCAGTTGAGCCAGCACTTGTGCATATTGGTTGTCTGACAATTTATCAACATTGTCTACCAAAAGTTTATCTATTCTGTCTTCCAGTCCTGCTGTCGCATACTGTCTTAGGCTTGTCCAGAATTGATTGAACTCCGCTTCACTCATTCCACCGCCTGCAGGTACAGGTTTATCATCCACCACCGGTGTACCGCCTGTCACCTTCCCGGCTGCTTTTGCTGCGGCCTGCTGCTTTTCATAGTCCAGCTGTTCTCTCTGGAAGGCGGTGCTCCAATCGCTGTAGCTCTGATCGCTGGTCGGTGTTCCGGCTGTGACACCCAGAATGGAAGCGACCTCCTGATCGGCATAGCCCATCTGCCCCCATTTGGTCAAAGCGTAATCAATGCGCTGGTAGTATTGACTGTTGGCTTGGTTCTCTGCGTTCATCAGCAGGTTTGCCAGATTGTTTTTCTGTGCCACCTCGTTGAGATACCGGCTGTATGCGTTTTCGTAGAGCTGCGGCACCTTATCTGCCAGCTGGCTCTTGTAGTAGTCGGAAGCCTGTGTGGCCGCCGCAATGGCCTGAGAACCGGCAATGCCTCCGGTGTTCTGTGCGTACTGTCCCAGTACATCTTCGGCGCTTCGTTCTGCTTCCTGAAGGTACTGCTTTCTGTAGGCCTGCATCGCCGGGTCTGTGTCTGCGTTCCAGCCTTCCCACTTTGTACCCTCCAGACCGGAGATCACTTGGTTCAGCCGCTCTGCATAGGGGCTGACATAACCGCCCGCTCCCTGCATACCTGCTGCATTTTGCTGCAAGAATGCTTGTCCCGGTAATTGCTGTTGGGTCATAGGATTGTAGGTCACCTGTCCCACCATCTGCTGACCCTGATGGTTCACGGTGATAGTCCCGTCTGCATTCTTTGTCCAGACGCTGCCGTCTCTCACCTGTTGGCTCTGACCTACGCCCAATTTGTTTATAATGTCGTATCCGTCCTTGGATCCGATGGTATAAATTCCTGCCATATCGTTTCTCCTTTAATGCTTTCCGGAGCCCACATAGAACTCCTTTGCCAATCCGTATAGCTTCCAGAAGCCCTCAGCTTCGATTTTCAGCCTGTAATGATCGCACCGCTTCAGTTTTACTGGGAAATCAAATCCCTGCTTTCTGGTCGCTGTCAGCGTCTTCACACGTCTCCATTCGCCGTTACTGTCATATTGAATGTAAATATCCATCTTCGCCCCGGCTTCCAGCATGACGCGCATCTGGAGGCTGCTGACGCCCTTTCTGTTCATGGTGCTGTCCATGAAGTCTCCAAACTCTACATAGCTGCCGGGGCTTTCTCCTTCATTTGTATTGACTGCCACGGCATTTCCGCCGTCCAGCAGAGCATAGAGCACACCGTCATATCCGCAAAATCCGCTTGCCGCCAGATCATCTTCCTTGTGCAGCAGTCCGTAATCGGTGTCCAGGCAGAACAGTTCTTTTTCTCCGTTGGCTCTTGTCATGCTCAGATAAAGCCTGCCTCCGTCAGAACCGGCAACCGCATCCACATACTTTACATTTCCAAAAGGCTTCGCCACGCTTTCCGGGATACCGCCAGAGTACGCCACAAGACCGTTGTCTCCAAGGTAGTAAAGCACCTCACCGGCAATGGCAAGGCTTCTGTATGCCCCGGCCTTGACGCCCATGGTGGCGGACTTGCTTGGCTCAAAGTTCTCTGCGTTCTTGCCGTATACCTTGAATATGTGCCGCTCCTTGAAGAAAATCGGATATCCCAAATAGGGAATGCACCCGGTAAAAGATCCTGCCGTTCCTGTTTCCTGGAACCAGCTGTCTGTGGTCAGACCGTCAAAGACATTGAAGTTGGTCGGATCGCCCAGTTTGCTTGCATAGATGGTGTCGTCTCTTGCACCCCACATCCGATTGTCCACGGCACAGATCACATCCAGATCCGGCACATCTCTGGAAAGGGTGATGGTGCCGGTCTCTCTGTAATCCGTCAATCCGTCTTCTCCGTCTAATTTAAAAACATTCTCCCGGAAACGAATTTGCTTTCCTTGAATTTCCTGAATGACTGGTGTTTTATTATTTTCTGTGTGAATCACACATCCGGAAATAGTCACTCCGTCACCCTTTTTAAATCCAAGGTCTTCCACATCCACAGAAAATTCCATGGTGTTTGCCTTGGCCGGAACATCTTTGTATGTTCCATTCTTGAAGGTCACACCCTCAAAGCTGGCCTTATTCTCCATGGTCTGCAGCTCTTTTCCGTAGCTGACCCATTCGCTGCCGTTCCAGGCGTACATTTCATAAGGCACACCCGCTCCGATTCCGTAGGCATCAAACTCCTTGGGTGTTGTCACAGCTGCCTGCAGTGCATCCAAGGTCGGATAGGTACCCAATCTGCGATACTTGGCATTGAGCACCACCTTGTCCGGGAAGATGACGATCCGATCACCCATGACGGCGATCTGTTTGAAGCTGTCTTCCACATAGCCCACCAGATGCTCGTCATACCACAGCTCCGTTCCATTTACCCAGCCCAGATAGTCATGGGCGAACAGGGCATTGTCGCAGGATCTTTCAAATGCCGGTCGGCTTTTGATGGGTCTCAGATAAGGATACGCTCTCCCGGAGATGTTCCGTTCATCCCAGATCATGCCTTCGGAGCAATCTTCCGTATGCTGATAGCCGTTAAACCGGATCTGCTGCGTCTTCTGAATTCCGCTGCTGTACGGGAGCATCGGTGCTTTCATGTTTCAATTCCTCCTCTACCTGTCCAAGTAACTTCCAGCAGCCAAGCATCCGATCCCAGTTCTCAGGACCTGCCACGCTGACCTTTTCAAGCGTGTATCTGACTGCACTCACTTTTTCGATAGTATTCATGTGTACCTCCTACAGCATTTTTGTATACACAGGATTGCCATATTCATCTGTTCCCGTCACTTTCCAGAGCCCTCCATCAAAAAACGCCCATCTTGTCCCCCAGTTGTCATCAATGTTAATTTGAATATCCGATTTCAATGTTAGATAGGAGCTTCCTTTGATATAAACCGGAGAGCCAGTTTCTGTTTCCATCGACACACCGCCTGCACCCAGTATCTTTACTGTTGGCTTATATAAATAATTGTTGTAGTAATATTCATAGGTTGCCAAATACAGTTGGTCTCTTCGCTGATACTCATATTCCGACAGTCCTGCGTTCGGGTTGATTCCATATCCGACACGGCCAATGTTGTTTTCATTTGAATCTTGCGCCACAAAACCTGTCATGCTGCTCGGCGCTGAATACATATCTCCTCTGGCCACAAAATCTACTGCGTTTATTACTCCTGCTTTAATTAATGAACCATTTATAATTGTCGTGTTCATTGGATCTATGCTGCTCAAATCCGTGAATGTCACAATGCCAGAAATATCCACTTTGTCTGCCTTTATTTTGACTGCGCCTTCTCCCTGGTCATTGATCTTCGCCACAATCGATGCTGCTGTTACTTTATTACCGTCTCCAATCGACTGAACAATGGCAGACACTTCATCTGCTGTCTGTTTGATTTGGCTTCCCAATCCACTATTTACATCACTGATCTCGCTGAGCAGTTCTTCCGCCGTGGCAGAAATGTGGGCGTAGATCTCATCGGTTTCTTCGCCAAACTCCAAACGAAGTTTCTTTGCCTGCACCTCCACCACTTCCGAATAAACCTGCAGTCTGCCGTTTTCATACCGGGCAAGCCCCAGATCATTAAAGTTGGTCACATCCAGATTTCGCAGGGCATATCTTAAATTCTCTTCCAGCTGAAACACATGGTTGGCAAGGGTCTTCACATCTTTGTTTACATCCCCGGTCAACTTCGCCGATGTCACCGTCAGATCCATTCCATCACCTCCGTTTTTTTCACCTTATCAGTCAAACCCCACATATTAACCAACAAATAAAACTCCCCCCGATTTTTCGAGGGGAGCCGTTGCTAAACGATTCTTACTTGTACAATGCCGCTTTTGCTTCGTGAAAAACCTCGTTTTTGTCCATGCCGTGCGTTAAGCCTTCATGCTCCATCATGTGCCAGACGGTACAGGCATGCTCATATTCTTCTTCGGCCATATCATGAAAAAGCTGCCTTGTTTCAAAATGAGTATTTCTTGCGATCTCCGCATACTTGATGCTGTCTGATAGTTCTTCCTTTAGATATTCATGTAATTTTTGCTTCCAGTCCATATATTAACCCTCCATATATCGCTTCATAGCCCGTATGTCGTTAGCAGTGAACGTCATTGTTTTCGGCTGAGGGGAAATCAGGGGAATTGCCGGAACAGTCAGCTCCAGCCCACCGTGGGCTTCCATGGCTTTTACGAGGGTAGCCTCTGCCACGTCCAGATCATAGAATCCGTCTTTCTCCTGCAAAAAAGCAGCCACCAACGGTGTATCCAAATATTTCCATATTACCTGCGGAGACATTTCAGCCATGGCCGCCATGGTCTCCAAAAGAACCTTCACGCCTTTATCCGGGATATGGGGAATGACCTCACTTCTCATATATCTTGCTGCTCCGTTGAGCATTTGCTGCTTTGTTATCTGCATAAGTGTATCCTCCTGTTAAAGTTAGGGGGCGGCGTTACCGCCCCCTGTTCCGCCGGTTAAGGCGTGGTCGTAGTAGTTGTGGTGTCCCAACCGGGGCAAATGCTGGAATTGGGAATGACCAGCTTTGTGAGGCTCTGCAGTGCAGCGATCTGACTGCTGATACAGCTGACCGTGCCATTCAGCGTGGCATTGTAAACACGCTGGTCACAGAGTTCATGCTCCACCCTGTCAAATCTCCGCTCCACATAATCCCGGAAGTCACTCAACTTTCCGTCCGTGTAGGTGTTGGCGTCTCTCAGCTTGACCTCGGTTTCCAGTTCGGCAATTCTTGCGCTCTGCTGTGCCTCATAGCGGTTGATCGGCATATTCTCAGAGCAGCCGCCATTGTTCCAGCCGCTCAGCAGATTGCCGAGACCGCCATTGAGCACACCCAGTGCCAGACCACCGATGCCGGTTCCCAGTGCAGCACCAGCTACACCCTTGCTTGCGTATTCCATAATGATACCTCCTGTTTTTAATTTCCAAGGTTTCCCCTGGTTGATTCCATTATGGAATATCTGAAAATCACTTGTGGGGCATTTGAGTACCATGTGTGTACCAACTATGTACCAAAATAAAAAACAGGGAGAATAATCTCCCTGTTTAATGGATCATATTTAATTTTTGAGCCACTTCCCTTGCTCTCTTCAGTATAATCGATATGCGACGGCATACGGTTTTTCTGTCTCTGTCAACATATGCCGCTGTCGTGATCTGACTTTGTCCAAGGATAATGTGATGTTTCACAATCTCCCGGTCAAGTTCAGAAAATCTGGCCTGCTTCACGATCTCGACCCACTCGTCACGAGAAAGCCCCACCAAATCTTCTGGTAATTTTTTACGGGACATTTGCTCCACAAATATTCTCCTTTCGTGGAGCAAAGGAAGTGACTATCTTGATATCATGATATTATGATATCATTTTTCGATCAACCGGCTCAGAATGGTTGCCATCTCGGCTCTGGTCACGGTGTCGTTGGGTCTGAACTTTCCGTCAGAGCCCTGCATCAGACCGGCATTGGATACTTTTTCTACCGCATCATAGAACCAGGCATCCGTCTTCACATCGGAATATCTCTGCATTTCGTTTTTCCGTTCTTCCAGCAGGCACCCTGCTGCAATGCCTTTGGCAATACCTTCAGCAATCTGTTCTTTGCTCTTCAGGTACAGGCTCATGTCGTCCTCATCGTCGATGAAGCAGACCTCCAGCAGCGCGGCGCTGCTGCCCTTCCGCTGGGCATTGGTAATGACCGCCCAGTCGTAGACCTTCTTTCCTCTATCAATGTCCATTCCGGTGGTTTCAATTCCGCTGAGAATATAGCTTTCCGTTGCTGTATCCTTCTTTCCGGCAGCGGAATAGATCTCAGCGCCCTTGATTTCGCCATCCTTATTCGCCCGAATGGCATTAAAATGGACTTCCAGAACATATGTATAGCCGGAAAGCGGCATAGCCAGATTATTGCTCATAAGATCGTGATAAGCATTTCGATTGGAAGGATACCGTTCTACCTCGCAGACGTAGTTTTCTTCCAAAGCTGTCTTGATTCGAAGTGTCAATTCTCTGGTCAGCTCCGATTCCTTGTAGGTCGTTCCGTTGTGGGTTCCGATGGCACCGGGATCGCCCGCTCCATGACCGGAGATCAGAAGGATCTTGCACATAGGTTACTCCTCCTTTACTTCCGGCAGACCTGCCACGCTGGTCAGCAGAGACAGCAGCCCTGCCAGAACGGCAGCCGAACCTACCATAAGCCAGTCCACTTCGGAAAGAAGTGCGGTTGTACCAATGGTGGCGATTGCTGTTTGCGCCACGGTCTTGATAGCTCTCACACCTGCGGCCTTCATCCATCTCAAAGTTTTTTCTTTCATGATGTGTACCTCCTTTTAATTGAGCCCCATTCGTCCAAGCGCAAATGCAATGACAGCGGCCACGATTGCCCAGATTGCTTTATCAACGATAGAATTCCATCGTTTCGCAGGCTGTTCCTCCAGCTTGTCTACTTTCACTGTCAAACAGCCCACATTGGCATTCATGGTCTTCATCTGTTCTGCCATAACCGCCACAGATGTCGCCAAATCCTGCAAAGACTTTTGTTCCGTCTCCAGCTTTTTGATTCGCCCCTCATTTCGCAGAGACCTGTCTTCCGTCTTCTGAAGCTGCAGGGCAACTTCTTCAATGTTCATCGGCTATCACCTCATTTTTCGATATGCTTCCAGCAGAATATTGCCAAGAGCCTCCGCACCTGCGGAAACTGTTTCGGGGGCCATCCAGGTAGTAACACCGTTCTGCTTTCTGGAAAGCTCCAATGCAAAAGCAGGGATACCCAAAGTATCTGCTGCATAGTAAACACAACCACCCGTTGCATCCACAAAAGAAGAG
>JAZNLL010000089.1:0-4157 GCA_045579045.1 Candidatus Avilachnospira sp. | reverse complement strand
CATGGTAATGGGTGAAGAGCATCTCCAGGATGGAATTGGCATCGCTGCCGTAGTTGGGTGGGTTCTCTGCCACATGGCGTTTCAGGATCCTGACATACTCATTCACCACCGGCACTGCCCTTCATCACTTCCAGCATGATTCTGCCGTCCAGGCGGAAGCTGTTCTGGAACAGCAGGCATTCGGCCATGACCTGGTATTCCCTAACACAATCCGCATACTTGGTAAAGAGTTCCTTTTGGTCATCTGTCATGGTTGCCAGCAGCTTGTCTTCGTTCCGGCTGATCAGCTGGAGCAGTTCCTTGTATTCCTTGCTGGAAGAAGTATCATATTCTGCTGGTTCAATGTTGCCATACCAGAATTCTTCCAAAATGTTCATAACATCACCCTCCTTAAAAAGTGTGTGATGTTAACTCTGCTGCCCGTGAATTGCAAGTAGCTAATATACCACAAAATAGTTATTCAAAATTGGTTGCATTACAGAAGAATATCTGTTCAACCTGTGATCTGAAACCAGTTGCTCCGGTTTAAATCATTTTTCAGGATATAAACATGGACAGCTGCTCCAGTGCCGTCTGAATACTCCCGGCTGTGACGGTTGTTGCTGTTGCCATATCACGATTCAGCAATGCCTGATACAAAGACAGTTTCGTTTCATACAATTGCCTGCATCCAAAATGCTTGCCGCAAATGGTCCACAGATAAAGGCTTTCTATCCGGAAAGAATGGTATAATAGAGGCAAAAGCATATTGCCGCTGAGGACTGCCAGTTCATGGTGAAAAGCAAACACTGCTTCTGCAGTCTTCTCCGGATTTTCTGCCTTTGCAATGGCGTCCAGATACAAACCAAGATTCTCCAATTCCTCATCGGAAGAATGGTTGATCACCTGTTCCATACAAAGGGTTTCCAAAGACTTCCTCACCTGAAGCAAAGAAACCACTTCATTGCGGCGCATAGCACCACCATTGTAGCGCATAATGGCAAGCAGGGTCTCCACAGTGCCTTTGCGTCGGTAGTCACATACAAAGGCTCCTTTTCTCGGCAGGATCTCCACGAATCCCAGCTTTTCCAGTTCAATTAGTCCCGCGGAAACCACCGGGCGGCTGATTCCCATTTTGATACATAAGTCTCTGGCCGAGGGAAGTTTTTCTCCCACTGCCAATTCGCCGGACAGGATCATATTCTCAACCTGCTGCACAAATCGCTCTGTTAAAGATACATTGGTTATTTTTGTAAAACCCATAGGACTACCTCCAATATTAACTGGTATTACCAGTGGCCAGTTAATCCTATCTTACGGGATTTCCATCAAATATGCAACTGTAATTTTCCACATAACGCTGATTTTTTGATGAATTCTTGAAATATATACCACCAAATGTTATTCTATAGTTAGAAATCTACTGGTATTACCAGAAAAGGAGGAACCATATGGATAAGCATTTCGATGTCATTGTGGTGGGTGCCGGTAATGGTGGACTGGCAGCTGCCGCCAACACCGCGAAAGCCGGACTGAAAACACTGCTTCTGGAAAAGCACAATATCCCCGGCGGTTGTGCCACCAGCTTCCGCAGAGGCCGCTTTGAGTTTGAGCCTTCCCTGCACGAACTGTGCAGCGTGGGTACCGCTGACAAGCCAGACCTGGTCTATAAGGTCTTTGATGATTTGGGTGCAAAGCCCAACTGGTGCTATGAAACAGGTCATCTGTTCCGTGCCATCGTCAAGGGGGAAAATGGCTACGATGTTCGTCTGGAAGCCGGAATTGAAGACTTCTGCAACAGCGTGGATGCCGCTGTTCCCGGAAGTAAAGCCAGTGTCCGTAAGTTCGTGGACCTGAAACCCAAAATTGATGCCGCCATCGATTACATCTATGCCACCAAAGGCAACCCCAACGGCTTGGTCATGCTGTTGAAGCATGCCGATTTCATGCGTACGGCTGGTCACAGTGTGGAAGAAGTGATGACCGCCTGCGGCATCCCCGAAAAGGCACAGAATATCATCTGCACCTACTGGGGCTATCTGGGCGTTCCCACGGATGAGCTGAACGCCATGCACTTTTTGAATATGCTCTATGGCTACATGGTGGACGGCGCCGCAATGCCCAAGCACCGCAGCCACGAACTCTCCCTGTCTCTCATCGATGTGATCCAGAAGAACGGCGGTGAGGTATGGTACAACAGTGAAGTTACCCAGTTCCTGTACAACGACGACGGCAGTGTGGCCGGTGTGGTTGCCAACGGAGAGAAGCTCTATTCCAAAGAAGTGATCTCCAATGTCATCCCCCACAACGTCTTCAACATGAGCCAGCTGGACAAGATTCCCGAGCAGAATCTGAAACTGGCAAATGCCCGGGAATTCGGCATTTCTGTCGCGACCATTTATCTGGGTCTGGACTGCACCGCGGAAGAGTTGGGTCTGGAGGACTACACCGTATTTATCATGGGACATCCCAATCCCAGAGTCCAGCATGACACCCGTGCCGAGGACGGCCTGTACATCGTCAATTGCCTGAACAATGTCGTCCCCGATTCCTCCCCCGAGGGTACCTGCACCCTGTTCTTCACCATGCCCATCTTCGGTCACGACGTTCCCGAGGATCTGAAGCCCCAGGACTACAAGAAATACAAGAACGCCCTGGCAAAGAAATATATCGAGGACGCAGAAAAGGTGCTTGGCATCTCCATCATGCCCCATATTGAGGAGATCAGCGTGGCCACGCCCGTTACTTTCGCCCGCTATCTGGGCACCCCTGAGGGCACCATTTACGGCTACAAGCTCTCCGGCTGGGACAACCTGATGGCCCGTATTGCCGGTGAAAAGGCTGACTATGCCATTCCCGGCCTGAACTTCTGCGGCGGTCACTACATCCGGGGCGACGGCTACAGCTGCGCCTATATCATGGGCGATACCGTAGCCAAGAAGGTCGTCAAGAGACTGAAAGGAGGCGCTTAATATGGCACTTTGGAAACTCAATCCCATGGATTTCACCAAAATGAATCCCACCCGGCAGGCAAAGATCGAGGCAGCTCCCGCCAAAGCGCTGCCCGCCACGGATTCCTATAAGCCCAACCAGATTGCCAACGCCCTGCATCCCAAGGTGCAGTATCTGAAAGTTGTCAAAATTGAAGAGGAAGCCGGCAACGCCAAGCGCTACTACCTCGCTCCCAATGAAGAAAAAGGCACCAAGGCCCTTGCCTGGTTCAGCGCTGGCCAGTATCTGTCCATCACTCTGAAGATCGGCAGCATGACCCTGACCCGCCCCTATTCCCTGGCATCTTCTCCCCGGGAGTCTCTGGAGGGCATCTATATGCTGACCATTCAGAAGGTGGAAGGCGGTCTTGCCTCCCAGTTCATCCACGACAACTGGCAGATTGGTACCGAGGTGACTGCCTCCGAGCCTCTGGGCAACTTTACCTATGAGCCTCTGCGGGATGCTTCTACAGTTGTGGCTGTGGTAGGCGGCAGCTCCATCACCCCCTTCCGCGCTCTTGCCATGGCTATTGCAGACGGCGATGAGGACTGCGATCTGACCATTCTCTACGGCAGCCGCACTCTGGAGGATACCATCTTCCAGAAAGATCTGAAGGAACTGGAAGCCAGCTGCCCCCGGATCAAGCTGGTCAACATCTTCAGCCACGAAGAACGGGAGGGCTATGAACACGGCTTTATCACTGCCGAGCTGATTAAAAAATACGCCCCCAAAGGAGCATTTTCCCTCTTCGTCTGCGGTCCTCAGGTCATGCGCAAGTTCGTTGACAAGGAAATCGAGACTCTGGGTTTGCGGAAGAAGTTCATCCGCAACGAACTTTTTGGCGAATACTTTGGCCCTGCCAAGGAAGCGGATTATCCTGAAAATGTTGCCCCTGCCTTCAAGGTAACGGTTCGCATTGCCGGAACAGAGCAGACCATTACCGCTCCCAGCGATGTTTCCCTGCTCCGCTCTCTGGAAGCTGCAGGTATTGCCGCCCCTGCCCATTGCCGCAGTGGTGAATGTGGCTGGTGTCATTCCAAGCTGGTATCTGGCGACATCTACACACCTAAGTCCGTGGATGGACGACGGGAAGCCGACCTGCTGTACGGATACATTCACCCCTGCTGTTCCTTCCCCTTAAGCGATTTGACCATCGAAGTGGCACCTGTAGCAAAATAAAAACTCAT
>JAZNLL010000088.1:0-21583 GCA_045579045.1 Candidatus Avilachnospira sp. | reverse complement strand
GGCGGAGGTCAACGACAAGCTGGAATATGCCAAGGCCGTGGCCTTTGCACAGGGCGTCAGCCGTGGCATCGACCCCTTTATGACCCTCAGCTTCATGGCCCTGCCGGTGATCCCGCAGCTGCGGCTGACCACCAGAGGCGTCATTGATGTGATGACACAACAGTATATTTAAAAATGCAGAATGCAAAATGCAAAATGCAGAATGATTATCAATTACCAAAGGATGCTTTAAATGTCCAACTACTTCTTTGTTTCATCTTCCTATGATGGCTGGCAAAATCTGGCCATAGACGAATGGTTTTTAGACCATCTGTCCCCGGAGGATATGATTCTCTATTTCTATACCAACGAAAATGCCGTCATCATCGGCAAAAATCAGAACCCATGGAAGGAATGTGACCTTGCCGCCATGGAAAAAGACGGCGTGCAGCTTGTCCGCCGCATCACCGGCGGCGGCGCCGTCTATCACGACAAAGGCAATCTGAACTTCTCCTTCATCGTGGGGGAAAAACGCTACGATGTGGAAAAGCAGCTGCAGGTGATTTTGCAGGCGGTGCGGTCTTTCGGCATCCCCTGCGACTTCTCCGGCAGAAATGACCTGCTGGCTGACGGCAGAAAATTCTCCGGCAATGCCTTCTGCAAACGGGGGCAGATGTGCCAGCACCACGGCACACTGCTGCTCAACGCAAACCTTTCCAAATTACAGAATTATCTCCGTCCGGACCCCCGGAAGCTGCAGGCCAAGGGCGTCAGCTCCGTCCGCAGCCGGGTCTGCAATCTGACGGAGTTTGCGCCTGTCACCGCAGAGGCCATGATCGCCGCCATTCGGAAAGCATTTTGTGAGGTCTACGGCGAAGTGGAGGATTTCGTCCCCACACCGGAAAGTCTCGCCGCCATGCTCCTCTATCGGGAAAAGCAGGTATCTTGGGACTGGCGATTGGGCAAGACCCCCGGCTTCGATCTGGAACTGGATACCCGATTCCCATGGGGCGGTGTACAGCTTTTACTGACAGCAAAAAACAGCATGGTCACGGAGGTGTCCGTCTATTCCGATGCCATGGACCCGGAGCTGCCGGAGAACATCCGAACCCGGCTCACCGGCTGCCGGTTCTCCTCCAAGGCCATGGCAGAAGCCCTCATGGAAAGCGAAAAAGAAACCCTGCGGGATATTGCAGGCTTTATTCTGGAACAGCAATTATAAAAGCAGTCGCCTTTTACAAAGGCGACTGCTTGATTTTTGCAAATTTTCTGGGATACTGCTTTGGGGTGGGCTTGATTTTTTCCACCACCACGATGCGATGGATGGCATCGGCAACGGGGTATTCAAAAATCTCCTTTACTCTGCCGCCCAGAGCGGTGATGGCCTTTTGGGCTTCTTCCGCTTCTTCGGCAGCCATGGCGCCTTTGAGGGCAAGGAAGTAACCGCCCACCTTCACATAGGGCAGGCACAGCTCTGCCAGAATATTGAGCCTTGCCACAGCACGGGAAGTGGCGATGTCATAAGTTTCCCGGCAGGTAGTCACATATTCCTCGGCACGGGCTGCCACCACCTTGGCCTCCACGCCCAGCTGAGGCAAAATTTCCTCCAACCAGTTCATGCGCTTTTGCAGGCTATCCAGCAAAGTCACCTGCAAGGTCGGCTCGGCGATGGCCAGGGGCACACCGGGAAAACCTGCACCGCAGCCCACATCGATGACTTTTTTGTTCTTGCAATCCACTGCCTCCAGTGCAGCAATGGAATCCAGAAAATGCAGCTCTGCCACCGCCTGCGACTCTGTGATGGCAGTCAGGTTCATGACCTTGTTCTTCTCCACCAGCAGTTCCCCAAACTTGGCAAACTGCTCCAGCTGCTGCTCCGTCAGACCCTTTGAGGAAAGAGCCTGCTCCACTGCCCGCCGCATCAGCGGTTGGGAAGGATGAGTGCCACAAAGGTGGCGGACTCATTGGTATGGTTGCGGATTCCATGGCTGTGACCGTCGGCACAGAATTCAGCATCGCCGGGGTGCAGCTCTGTCTCGACACCGTCTTCCTGCACCATGAGCTTGCCGCTGAGGACGAAATAAACTTCGCCGTTGTCCACATGGTCGTGGACGCCCACGGACTCGCCGGGCTGCAGGGTCAGCACCGACAGCATGGTGGCACGGCCGCCCAGTTCCTCACCGGAAAACAGGTGACGAAACAGGGGCTTGCCTTCGCCACCCCGGATATTGGGCTTGAATTCTGCAAATTGTTCGGAATATTTATGGATCATTGTTATTCACCTACTTATGATACTTGCTGCCGGCCTGGATGCTTTCTGCCCGGTAGAGCTGTTCCAGCACCATGACTCTCGCCAGATGGTGGGGGAAGGTCATTTTGCTCATGGAGAGCTTATGGTCTGCCTGCTGCTTCAGGCTCTCCTCCATGCCGAAGGAAGAGCCGATGAGGAAGCAGGCAGCGGACTTGCCGGAATTTTTCACAGCTTTCAGGGTCTCCGCCAGCTCCTGAGAGGACTGCATCTTCCCCTCCGGGGTCAGAACGCAGAACCAGGCGCCCTTGGGAATGGCCTTGCGGATGGCTTCTGCCTCTCTGGCCAGACCCTGTGCGATCTCCGCAGGAGAGGGCTCTTCCGGCAGGCGGTACTCCGGCAGCTCCAAGAGATTAAACTCGCAGTAGCCCTTCAGCCGCTTGGCATACTCCTCGGCGGCGGAGATATAGAATTTTTCCTTGCATTTTCCCATGCAAATAAGGGTGATGGAGAACATAGAAACCTCCGGTTTCTTGGTATGCAGAATGTAAAATGCAAAATGCAAAATGATTGTGTCCGGCAAAGCCGGACGAATTGAAATCGTCAGCGAAGCTGACACCTCAATTCTGCATTCTGAATTCTGAATTTTGCATTACCTCAAAAATCCTTCCAGGATTTTTTCTTCTGCTTCTTCCGCCGTCAGACCCAGGGTCATGAGCTTCAAAATCTGGTCACCGGCGATCTTACCGATGGCGGCCTCATGGATGAGACCTGCATCCACATGGTTACAGGTGATCTCGGGGATGGCACGGACTTTGGCCTTGCCCATGATGATGGCATCGCAGCTGACATGACCGAAGCAGGGGTTGTTGCCCTCCACACGGGGGTAGAAAATCTGGACGGAGTCGTCCTGGGCAACGGAACGGGAAATGACCCTTGTCTTGCTGTCCTTGCCGTTGAGGAACACATCCATCTCACTTTCGGCATACTGATTGCCATGGGTCAGAAGCTTTTCCTGCACCACGAATTCAGCACCTTCACCGACCACGGCCTTGGTGTACCGCTTGGTATCATCCACGCCTCGGATTTGGACCGTCTCCAAAGTTACCTGAGAGCCTTCGTCCAGATAGAGGATGGTCTGGGGGTTCAAGATCCGCTTGCCGGTGCCTTCGCCCTCGCCATAGTGCTTTTCCACATAAGTGACCTTGGCATTTTTGCCCACATGGAAGGTGTGGATGCCGTCATGCTCGGAATCGCAGTCACCGCAGTTGTGGATGCCGCAGCCTGCCACGATCTTCACCTCGGCGCCTTCGCCGATGAAGAAATCGTTATAGACCATATCGTGACGGCCCGCCTCCGTCAGCACCACGGGAATATGGACATTCTCGTTTTTCGTGCCGGGAGCGATACGGATATCGATGCCGTCTTTGTCGGTCTTACTTTCAATTTGAATATTCTTGGTGTTCTGGCGGAAGGCCTTTTTGCCGTCGGAACGGATGTTCACCGCACCGTTCTCGGGAATGGAAGCCATATCCGCTACTTCCTGCAAGATGCGTTTCTGGATGTCGTTCAGCATTTTTTATCCACCTCCAGCTTGCTGCAGCCCATGACCGTATCGGTCATGATCTGAGAATAGAGCTTGTCGGCAGGGCCTCTGTCCTGAATCTGACCGCCGGCGATGATGACGATCTCGTCTGCCAGACGGATGATCCGCTCCTGATGGGAGATGATGAGGATGGTCTTTTCCTGCCGGTCGTGGAGCTCCTTGAAGGTCTCTGTCAGACGGGCGAAGCTCCACAGGTCAATGCCGGCCTCCGGCTCATCGAAGATCATCAGATCGGAATCCTTTGCCAGCACCGTGGCGATCTCAATGCGCTTGACTTCGCCGCCGGAGAGGGAGGTATCCACATCCCGATCCACATAGTCTCTGGCACACAGACCCACCTTGGTCAGGTAGCTGCAGGCCTCGCTGTGTCTCAGGCGCTTGCCGGCTGCGATCTGCAGCAGGTCGGAGACCTTCATGCCCTTGAACCGGGGGGGCTGCTGGAAACCGTAGGAGATGCCCTTCTTGGCTCTTTCTGCAATGGAAAGGTCGGTGACATCTTCGCCGTTCCAGATGATCTGACCCTTGGTGGGGGTGGCCAGACCCATGATGACCTTGGCAAGAGTGGTCTTGCCGCCGCCGTTGGGGCCGGTGATTACAATAAATTTCTTATCCTCAATGTTGAGGGACACATCCTTCAGAATGTCCATAGAACCGTTTTCCGAAGGAACGGTCAGGGTAATATTTTTAAGTTCCAGCATAGGCTTTCCCTTCTTTCTTTTATCTTTTGCTATATTCTACCACAAATCAAAAATAATATCAATTATTATTATTCTAATGAGATGCCCAGAAAGGCTTGTTCCAGCGGCTGTTTTTCGCCCAACCATTTGACCATGGCGAACGGCTCGCCGCCCAGATCCTCCGGGAGGACTTCCGCCGTGTAGGTTTCTCCTGCGGCTGCAATGCCCGTATCCGTCTCATAAAAGGTCAGACCGTAGAGCTTTTGGGCGTAAGCGAGGGTGTTTTTATCATACACCATGTGGGGAATGGAGACAAGTGTTTCTCTGCGGCGGAGGTATGTTTCCAAGCCGATGGGTCTGCCGCCGGAAAAGGGGGTTCTATGACGGAAAAAGGCAGTTTCGTAGCCGTTTTTTTCATAAAAACCGAACAAAGAACCTTCGCCGGGGGTCAGGACGCAGGCGGCACAGCCACGGGCTTTCAAATCTTCTTCGGCGAAAGCCATGAGCCTTCGGCACAGACCCTTGCCACGATGGGCATTGGCCGTGGCAACGGCATAGAGATAAGCCGTTTGGGTGTGGGGAGAAAGGATCTGGGGCAAAGCATGAACCATGGCAAGGACTTCTCCCTGCTCTTCTGACACATAGGAAATGCAGTTGGGAAAGGTTCGGAAGAATTCCTCCACACTTTCCCGGCTGTCGCCAAAGGCTTCCTGCCAAAGGGCGATGATGCCTTCTTTATGGTTGTTTTCTGCCAAACGAAGCATCTTATGCCTTCTCTCTTGCGATATACTTCTTCAGGAAAATAGGATGGTAGCTCTCCTTGGCTTTTCGGAGACCTTCGATACCCATATCGTCCTCCCGGTTCAGGTAGCGGACTTTGGGGTATTTCTCCCGGATATAACGGGCAAACTCCCGGTTGACCAGAGGATATGCCCCACGGATATCGGCAAAGGCCTTTTCAAAGTTCACATCAAAGGTATCTTGGCTAATCCGGTTGCCGATGGAGAAGGCCACAGGCTCGTCCCCTGCATAGAGGATAATGCCCTCAAAGCACAGAGCCTCATAGTTATCAAAAGCCTTCTCCAGCGCACGGCGGTCGGCTTCCGTCTCTTCATGGGTCTCGTACCATTTTTCCGCCAGTGCCTTTGCCACATCCATGTTTTCGGGGGTGATGACCTCCGTGTGCCAGTCGGGGTGATCTTCCAGAAAGCGGTTGATGTGGTTCCGCTTGGCCTGATACTTTTTGCCTGCCAGCTCCGCAAGGGTATCGATCTCATAGAGATAATCCCACGCGTTGCGGATCTCCTCATATTCAAACTGATTGGGGAACAGCCGCTTCATGGTGGCCATGGTGCCTTCCGTCAGGCTTCGCACCACAAAGGGCTTGCCGCAGCGGCGGCTGTCCTCCCACAGAAGCTCCAGCACTTCCTTTGGATCGCCGCAGCCTGCCGGGTACAGATACTGATGAATGCCCTTAAACTCCAGCCGTTGGCAGAGAAAACCCTGATATTTTGTGACTTTTCCGTAGAAATAAGACCAGAGGAACAAGTTGGCGAAGGTATACTCCGCACCCCGATAGCCGGAACACTCATAAATCTCCTGTATCCACGGCCGATCCTCAATGGTCGGCAGCTTAAAATCCAACATACGATCATTCTTTCGTTTTTCTTTTATCATATCATAAATGTCAACCCGAGACCGTGATAAAGTCACGCTTCCGCCTTGTATTTTTTCCAAAACAATGGTATTATATCAGAATAATAGGAAATTGCGCCGTTTTTTCTGACGGCTGAACAGGAGGCTTCGCCATGTGCGACAAGTGCAAAGAGAAATTTTATATCACAACCCCCATTTATTATCCCTCCGATAAGCTCCACATCGGTCACACCTACTGCACCGTGGCCACCGATACCATGGCTCGCTACAAGCGTATGCGGGGCTACGATGTCATGTTCCTGACCGGCACCGACGAGCACGGTCAGAAGATCGAGACCAAGGCCAAGGAAGCCGGCACGACCCCTCAGAACTTCGTGGACAACATCGTCACCGGTGAACGGGGCGTTCTGGATCTGTGGAAGCTGATGAACATCTCCAATGACCGCTTCATCCGTACCACCGATGACTATCATGTTGCCGCCATTCAGAAGGTCTTTAAGAAGATGTATGAAAACGGCGACATCTACAAGGGCAGCTACAAGGGCAAATACTGCACCCCCTGCGAAAGCTTCTGGACCGAGAGCCAGCTGAAGGACGGCAAGTGCCCCGACTGCGGCAGAGATGTGGTGGATGCCGAGGAAGAAGCCTACTTCTTCAAGCTCAGCAAGTATGCCCAGCCTGTCCGTGATCTGCTGACCAACACCGATTTCCTGGAGCCCCGCTCCAGAGTCAACGAGATGGTCAACAACTTTATCGATCCCGGTCTGGAGGACCTGTGCGTCTCCCGCACCAGCTTCACCTGGGGCGTACCTGTGGATTTCGATCCCGGTCATGTGGTCTATGTCTGGGTGGATGCCCTGTTTAACTACACCACCGCGCTGGGCTTCATGAACGACAAGTATGACGATTACAAGGACTACTGGCCTGCCGATGTCCACTTCGTGGGCAAGGAGATCGTCCGGTTCCATTCCATCATCTGGCCCGCCATGCTCATGAGCATGGGTATGCCCCTGCCAAAGAAGGTCTACGGTCACGGCTGGCTCCTGCTGGACGGCGGCAAGATGTCCAAGTCCAAGGGCAATGTGGTGGACCCCTACCTGCTGGCAGAGCGCTACGGCGTGGATGCCCTGCGGTTCTTCCTCATGCGCTCCTTCCCCTTCGGTTCCGACGGCAACTTCTCCAATGAGCTGCTGATCAATACCATCAACACCGACCTTGCTAACGATCTGGGCAATCTGGTCAGCCGAACCGTCGCCATGATCCAGAAATACTTTGGCGGCAAGCTCCCCAGTGAGCAGACCCCCAACGCTGAGCTGGATGCAGAGCTGGAAGCCATGGCTGCCGGTCTGAGAGACCGCTACGAGGAGCAGATGGAAAAGTATCAGTTCCAGAACGCTCTGGCAGAGACCTTCAAGGTCATTTCCCGTGCCAACAAGTATATTGACGAGAACGCACCCTGGGTGCTGGCAAAGGACGAAGCCAACAAGCCTCGCCTTGCCAAGGTCATGTATAACCTGCTGGTGACCGTCCGCATCTGCGCTGCCCTGCTGGAGCCTGTGATGCCTGCCACCACCGCCAAGATCATGGAGCGCATCGGCGCAAAGGAATACGGCTGGGACAGCCTTGCAACCTTCGGCGTTCTGCCCAAGGATGCAGAAGTCACCGCCGGTGACGCATTGTTCCCCAGAATTGACCTTGCCAAGGAGCTGGCAGAGCTGGATGCCATTCAGGAAGCTGCCGCAAAGGCTGCACAGGCTCCTGAAGAAGATCCCCTGCCCGAACCTCTGCCTCCCGTGGATTTCGACACCTTCTGCAAGGTGGAGATGACCGTGGTGAAGGTCAAGAGCTGCGAAAAGGTGAAGAAGTCCAATAAGCTTTTAAAGTTCATTCTGGACGACGGCACCGGCACCGACCGCCAGATTCTCTCCGGTATCGCCCAGTATTACGAGCCGGAACAGCTCCTGGGCAAGACCCTTGTGGCTGTGACCAACCTGCCCCCCAGAAAGATGATGGGTCAGGAAAGCTGCGGTATGCTGCTGTCCGCCGAGCGAGGCGAAAATCTGAACCTGCTGATGCTGGATGACGCCATCCCCGCCGGTTCCAGACTGGTGTAAAAATCAAATATGCCTCCCTCTGATGAGGGAGGTGGCTTATGCGAAGCAAAAGACGGGGGGAGAGATCGTACTTTCTCTCCCCCAGTCAGATTCGCTGACCGCCCCCTCGTCAGAGGGGGCCTTTTTACTGCTTGCCTCTTTTTACATTCTACATTTTGTATTTTTGTTTAACGCTTCCATTTCTGGGTATACTTCCCACATGGAGGTGCATAACAATGCAAAACAACAAATCCAACAATTTCTGGAAAGAGAAGGGTTCCTACATCCTTCTGGCTCTGTGTCTGGTCGCCGTAGGCGTTTCCGGCTGGTTCTTCCTGGGCGGTGCAGCGGAGGAGGCGGAGGAATTACAGCCTGTCCTCTCCGTGCCCGTGGAGGTGGAAGAACCGGCGAAGGACAAGCCCGCCGCCGAGACCGCAAAACCGGAACAGGAGGAGCAGAAGGAAACCGAAACCCCCGAACAGCCCCAGCCGGAGGCACGGGAGACCGTTCTTCCCGTCAGCGGTGAGGTGCTGAACAACTATGCCATGGACCGGCTGACCTACAATGCCACCACCAAGGACTGGCGTGTCCACAGCGGTGTGGATCTGGCGGCAGAGCCGGGTACACCCGTCAAGGCCGCCAAGAGCGGAACTGTGGCAAGCATCTATGACGATGACTACTACGGCATGACCGTCACGCTCTCCCACGGGGATGGCTACACCAGCTACTATTCCAATCTGGACAGCGGCATCCTTGTGGAAGTGGGTCAGACCGTGGAAGCCGGTGACTCCATCGGCTCCGTGGGCACCACCGCCCTCATGGAAAGCGGTGACGCTTCCCATCTCCACTTTGCCGTTACCTGCGGCGGCGCTCCCATCGATCCTGCAAACTTCCTCTATTGATTTTTCCTCCCAGGCAAAAGGAAAACCGACTTGTCAAAGACAAGTCGGTTTTTTCTGGAGCGGGTGACGAGGCTCGAACTCGCTACCTCCACCTTGGCAAGGTGGCGCTCTACCGGATGAGCTACACCCGCATCGTTCAGACGCATGATGTATTATAGCAGAATTCTCGCCATTGTCAAGGATTATTTTGCAAAAATTTTAAATTTCAAAAAACTTGATGAGCAGCAGAGATGTTATGCCCAGCAGGATGCCTGCGGCTGTCTTTTTGCTGATTTTTTCTTTATAGACCAGCGCTGCCACAACGGTGGAGATGATGGTGCCGCCGCCATTGATGAAGGCGAACAAGATCACGGGAGATATCAATCTGGTAGACAGGGTCGCCAGCTGATTGATGATGAACACGCTGACTGCCAGCGCCACACCGCAGACCAGCAGAGGCTTGTTCAGCTTGGTGCCGCCTTCACAATTGCCTGCAGAAAGGAATTTATAGAAAATCCCGGAGCCTGCGGCAATGATCGCGAAGGAGAAGAAGGAGAACACGCTCACATCTCCATCGGGCACATAGGCGGTGAACATCTGCTGGGCCAGCATAGTGGTGCCGTTGGCCATGAGAGAACCGATGAGCAGCAGCAAAGTTTTGCCGCTGAAGCCGGCATAGACCGCTTTGGAGCCGCCGATGAGCAGCCACGCAGAGAGGAAGAAAACGGCAAGTCCTGCCCATTGCAGGGGTGCAATGGGTTTATGGAACAGAAACACACCTGCCAGCACCGGCACGATCATGCCGGCGGTACCGAACATGGAATTGAGGCTGACCGTGCCGCTTTTCATGGCATAGATGCTGCAAAAGCCTGCAAAGAACAGCGCCAGACCGGAAACGGAGGCGATGACCACCGTCAACCAGTTCACCCGGAAGCCGTTGGCGGCAAAGAGGATCAGACCCAGTCCCAGCGCAGCGGAAATAGCATTTTTATAGGCATTGTAGCCCACCAGCATGGGGATATTTTTCACTTCCATGCTGGAGCGTTTATTGAATAGTGCCTGCACCACCCGGAACAGCAGGATGATGCCAATATACATCGTTGCCATCAGATTTCCTTAATGAGCACTGCGCTCAGATTCTTCAGTTCAAACGTCAACTCTTCTGTGGTGGCGATCAGCTCGCCGTCATGGTCTTCATCCAGCAGATAGATTTCATACTTGCCTTTTCTGCCGAAGTCCACGGAAACGGTTTTGGCTTCTGCCTCCCCATCGGTATAGTGGGCGATGACGGACAGGGTCTTGCCCTTTTGATCCACACCGCATAGGGTGAAAATCTCCTCCGCGCCCTCGGTGACAGGGATCTCCTTCTCCATATCATAGAACATGCCGTACCAGTACAGAGGATAGTAGCCCTTCAGCTTTTCATAGGTATAGAAATCGAAAGCGCCGCAAAAGGCGGATGGGCGGGTATCATAGTACATGAGCATATCGATGGGGTTATTCTGAGCGGCACAGATGCAGCCCAAGGTGAACATAGCGCCCCGGATGCCGTGGATCTGCTTGATGGTGTAGACAAATTCCTCCGTCCAGCCCTTGACATAGTTCCATTCGTTGCAGATGCTCTCCACGCCTGCAAAGCCGTACTTGTCTAGCATGGCACGGATGCGGACGGACTTGTCCATCATGACCTGGGGCTCTACGCAGTAGACATGCCAGGAGAAGAAGTCCAGAGGTGCCTGCCGTTTCTGCATTTCGCAGAGAAATTCCTCCGCCCATTCTTCCCAGCCTGCCAGCGCAGGACCGCCGATCTTCAGATGGGGGAAGCAGGCTTTCAGGTGCTTGGAAGCGATCTCATAGAAATCAAAGAACTGGGCTCTGGTACCGCCCCAGGTGCGCTTGTTGGTGCTGTCATCCGTATCCAGATCCGGCTCGTTCCAGATTTCCCAATACTGAATATTCAGTCGGTGACCGTCTGCCCAGCCTTCATTATAATGGCGGATGATATGCTCGCAGATGACCGCCCACTTGCGGAAATCCTTGGGAGGCAGCGTGCCGTGCTTTTTGATCTGATGCTCGATGGTCTGACCCAGACGGAAGAAGGTCTCTGTTCCGGCATCCAGGCATGTCAAAATCGCCTCGTCGGTGCAGGCAAAGTCATAGGAAGCCGGGTCTGTGGGATCTGCATCGAAGTTGGGAAAAATGCAGGTAATATCATGGCTGTAAGGGCCGCCGTAGATGCCATGAACGGCACTGTCATGGTTTCTGGAATAGGGAATCCGGGCGGCCTTGTACGCTTCAAAATTGCTGCGAACCTGGTCGTAGACATGGCGCTTGTGCCAGGGACCGCCGTTGGTGGCGTTGAGGAGCTTGAATTTTTTTCCGTTGGAGGTCAAATCAAATTGCAGAGTCGTCATACCGCTCCCTCCTTTTTCTTTATAATAGCATCAGCCCCGTAAAAAGCAATTGTTGATTTCGAAAATTTTTCAGAATTTTCCTCTTGCAGTTCCCCTCGTTCCTCGATACAATTATGATAGAGGTGATGAACATGATGACCCTCTCTAAGCTGGCAAAGCTGGCAAATGTTTCGGTTTCCACTGCATCCAAGGCCTTCGCCGGAAGCCCAGAGGTGAGCAAAGAAACTGCAGAGATGATCTTTTCTGTAGCAAAAGCACACGGCTGTTTCAAAAAATTCTATAACGCAAAGTACCCTAATCTAATCATTGCATTGATTGCGCCGGAGTACCAAAGCGGTCTTTATTCCCAACTTCTCTCTTTGCTGCAGAATGAACTGGAAGCACATAACTGTGAGCTGTGTGTTTCAATCACCAGTTTTTCTCAAGAACGACAGGCAAAACTGTTGGATTACTATTACCGACATGCTGCTGTGGACGGTATTTTTATCATTGATATGCAGTCATCTTTAAAAGAGAACTATGAAATTCCTGTCTTTTCCATTTTCCCCACTTCCTTTGTAGAAGGCGGTATCTGTATTGATATGCGCCCTGCCCTCCGAGAAAGTATTGCTTATCTGAAAGAAAAGCGTGTGCGTTCTGTTGGCTTCATCGGCGAAACGCTAACCGTCCACAAGGAACAGCTTTTTTCAACACTTTTAGATGAAATTGGTCTTCCTCTGAACCCCGATTTCATTGTCCGTTCCGGCCGGCAGGAACAGGGCGGTTACAATGCCATGGAACAGCTTTTGGCAAAAAATGACCACCCCCGGGCAGTGATTTGCGCCTACGACCGTCTGGCACTGGGTGCCATCCGCTGCATTTTGGATCATGGACTTTCCGTCCCGGAGGATATTGCCGTGCTGGGCATGGACGATATGCACAGCGCACCATGGACAAATCCACCGTTGGCTTCCATTTCCACTTCTTTGGAGGAACTTTGCCATTTGGCTGTGGAAGCAGTACTCAAAAAGATTTCTGGGGAAGACCCACCCGAAACACAGACCCTTCCCGCCAAATTCCATCTGCGCCGCTCCTTTGAAATCGACTGACAGGAAAGAAACAGCTTGTTTCTTTCCTGTTTTTATGGTATGCTGTTCCGGTTAAGAATAAGAGAGGACGTGCCATATGGAAAACATCCCCGTTCGTTACGAGAATGTCAAACCCTACGACACCGCAAAAGCCCCCATCCGCCAGCCGTGGATCTTCACCTTGATTTTAGGTGTCGGTTCCCGAATCATGATGCTTGGCAAGAAATACAAGCTGGAAAAGATCAACATGGAGGGTCTGAAGCCCCCCTATATTCTGCTTTGCAGCCACAATTACTTTGTGGATTTCTATTTCCAGTTCATGGGCACCTTCCCCCACCGCACCAACACCATCGCCACCATCGACGGCTACTACCGCCGCCCCTTCCTCATGGAATGGCTGGGCTGTATGTGCAAGCGGAAGTTCACCACCGACCCTTCTCTGGTGCGCTCCATCCGCAAAGTTCTGAAAAAACACGGGGACATCCTCTGCATGTATCCCGAGGCCAGATATTCTCCCGTGGGCACCACCGCCATTCTGCCCGACTCCCTTGCCAAGCTGGTGAAGCTGAACAAGGTGCCTGTGGTGACCATGATTCATCACGGCAACCACCTCCACACCCCCTTCTGGAACTACCGAAAGCCCAGAAAGGTGCCTCTTTACACCACCATGACGCAGGTGCTGACGGCAGAAGATGTAGAAACAAAATCCGTGGAGGAGATCGGCGATATTCTGGCAAAGGCAATGGAATATGACGATTACCGCTGGCAGAAGGAGCAGAATATCCGCATCACGGAGCCTTTCCGTGCAGAGGGACTTCACAAGGTGCTCTACCAATGCCCCCATTGTCTGACGGAAAGCCGCATGGCCAGCGAGGGCAGCACTCTTCGCTGCGAAGCCTGCGGCAAAAGCTGGGACATGGACGAGCTGGGTCAGCTCCATGCCACAGAGGGAGAAACGGAATTTTCCCATATCCCCGACTGGTTTGAGTGGCAGCGGCAGCAGGTGCGCAAGCAATTGGAGGAGGGCACCTACTCCTTTGAGGACGAAGTGGAGGTCTACTCTCTGGCAGACCCTTGGAAATTCCGAAAACTGGGCATGGGAAAACTGTCCCACGACACGGAAGAAGGTCTGATTTTGCAGGGCAATTACAACGGCGAGGATTATCAGATCGTCCGTCCGCCGCTGGGTATGTACGGCCTGCACATTGAATATGACTACTGCTATCTGCGCCCCGAGGACTGCGTGGACATCTCCACCGATGACGACAGCTTCTATTGCTACCCCACCAAACAGAATGTGGTGACCAAGCTAAGCTTCGCCGTGGAAGAGCTGTATAAAATGAAAAGAGGCGGTTAAACCGCCTCTTTTTTATTGTACAGGTTTTCCCTGACAGGTGGGGCAGGCGGTAAAGCCGTTGCTCTCTGCCAGCTTGCGGCTGTAGGCCCAGAAGTCCTTTTTGGTGAACCGCTCGCAGTCGTAGGTGTGATACACCCGGCTGTCATCATTGACCACGAAGACCACATATTTATCCAAAAATGCGGATTTTTCCTTGTGCGCATCCATGGCTGTCAGCTGGGCATTGAGTTCCTTGATCTTGGCTTCCTTTTCCTCTTCCAGCAGAAGCAGCTGCTTGTTTTCCTCCGTCAGCCGCTCCATCTCCATCTGCATGGTATAGAGGTCATATTCGCTCTGGCTCTGACTGCTCTGGGAGCCGCTCAGCTGGGCACGCAGTTCCCTGATCTCATCCTCTTTGTCCTTGACGGTCTTGTTGAGGTCTTCGATCTGGCTGTTCAGCTCTTCAATCTGCTGCTGCAGCTCCTCTTTTTCCTTCTCCCGCAGAAGCAGGTCGGCTTCCTTGGTCTCCAGACGGGTGCGCTCCACCTTCATATCGGCATATTCATAGACCAAAAAGCCCGTCACCAGCACCAGAAGAATACAGACAATGGCAAAGGCAGTTTTCAGTCCTCTGTTCCGGGGCTTCTGCACACGCTGTCCTTTGGTTTTTTTCGTCTTTCTCTCCGGCTCTGCCACCGCCACCGGTCTCGGTGCCGGCTTCCGGGGCACGGGAGTCTGCATCCTGCCCACAGGTGCCGGACGTGGCTCTTCAAAGAGAGACGAGCCGGGGTTCAGACCGCACTCCGTACAGAACAGTTCCCCTTCGGGAATCTGTCTGCCGCATTTGATACAATGATTCATGGAGTTTCCTCCTTTATCTGGTTTCTTAGGCATAGTTTACCACAATCAAGCAAAAAAAGCCACCCTTTCGGGTGGCTTTCCTTGTTTCTTACTTGCTGATATCGATACCGGCCTTTTCCAGAATGACGGGAACATTCTTTTCAGCGCCGATGGCCATGATATGGACACCGTCGCACAGGTTCTGTGCCTTGATCTCAGCGATCATTTCGGCTGCCATTTCGATACCCATCTGCATGGGCAGGCCCTTGATGCCCTTTTCCTTGCCCTCTGCTGCAGCAGCGGCCAGACGGTCGATCATGTTCTGAGGAACAGCGATGCCGGGGACATTCTCGTTCATGTACTTTGCCATGCCGGCAGCCTTCAGAGGAATGATACCGGCCATGATGTGGGTCTTGATACCGGCCTTGTCCACTTCGTCCAGAAAGCGCTTGAAGTATTCCAGATCGAAGATGCCCTGGGTCTGGATGTACTCAGCACCGGCGTCCACCTTCTGCTTCAGCTTGTTGATCTGCAGGAACATGGGCTCATAGACGGGAGTGACGCAGGCGCCCTTGTAGAACTTGGGAGTGGCGGACTTATCGGTGATCTCGCCGGAGTCCTTATCCACAGTGTTGCCGGACAGGGCATTGCCGCCGCAGTCGCGGCCGGTGATCTCCATGGTGGAGAGCATGTTCAGAATACCGACGGAGTCCAGATCGTAGACGGGCTTGGACTGGGGAACATCGCCAACGGTGGGATGGTCACCGGTCAGAGCCAGCATGGTGTCGATACCGAAGGAGTAGGCGGAGAGCATTTCGCCCATGATGGCCATACGGCTGCGGTCGCGGCCGGTCATCTGGATGATAGGCTCACAGCCGGCCTGCTTCAGCTTGATGCACAGGCCCAGAGAGCTGGCCTTCAGGCTGGCAGACTGCATATCGGTGACGTTGATGCCGTGGACCTTGCCCTTGAGCAGTTCGGCATCAGCCATCTGATGGGAGAAATCATAGCCCTTGGGAGGTGCCATTTCTGCGGTTACGCCGAATTTACCGGCCTCGAATGCTTCTTTCAACAGACTCATGACTCTTCCCCCTTACTTCTTAGCGCGGATGTTGATGGTTCTGGGATAGGCGACGTTCTGGTAACCCTTGTCCTGACGACGCTGGGACAGCTTTTCCAGTTCGTTGGTATCCTTCAGACGGTTGTAGATGAGGATCCATGCGCAGTCGTTCTCGGGATTGACTTCGCACTTGCCGTTCTTGGCACCGCCGCAGGGGCCGTTGACCAGGCTCTTGGCGCAGCGGGAAATGGGGCAGACGCCGCCGGTGGAGCCCAGGACGCAGTCGCCGCACAGGGGGCAGGGTTCCTCAAACAGGCCCAGCTTCTTGGCTTCGCCGAGGAACATGGTGTTGTTGGAGGGATAGACGGGCACATTGATGTTGGCAGCAACGACCTGAACACCGTCGCCGCAGGACATGCCGATGACGCAGTCCAGCTGCTTATCCTGGAAGGGCTTCAGAACACCCTTGACCATCAGGTTCATGCAGCAGAAATCGGAAACGCCGGTGACGACGACTTCCTTGCCCTGGGATTCCAGGTACTTCTTCAGTTCTTCGACTTCCTTGGGACCGCCGGTGGCACAGGCGGATGCGCAGCTATTGCAGCCGACGATACCAATGCGCTTGGCATTGCCCACCATGGCCATCAGTTCTTCGATGGGTTTCTTCTGGGTAATAATCATTTTAATTTTCTCCTTTTCGACGGGGATTTTCAGCCCGATCAAATAGATAGATTTCCACCTAATAGGATACAGCAAAACCACGCGGAAAGCAATACCAATGGGGAGAAATTTTACATTTTGGGGAAATTTGACAGATATGATTATGCATTACCATGTATTCTTTCGTTTTACCGACTCTAATGCAAAGAAACATATTGTATTCCTTAACGCAGTATTTACGAAACTTTTTCGCTTCCGCTCTCATTGACATTGCAAATTTGCTCATGGTATATTTACAGCATAAAAACATTTATCGTGTTTTTAACAAAATATTCAGCTAAGGAGTGATTATTGTGGATATATACTTGAAAGATCGTGCGATAACACCAGACGAAACAAAAGTTCAAACTACACTCATTCAGCAGGCGATTGATGATTGCCATGCCTCCGGCGGCGGAACCGTGCATTTTGAACCCGGTGTCTACAGAACAGGAACCATATATCTGCGTGACAATACCTCTTTGCACCTGCCTCATATGTGTATGATCAAGGGTTCTGATGATCTTAGTGACTATAATGCTTCTGATGCATGGGTGCAGAATGTGATCTCCATTGCTGAGAAGCACCGGGCACAGCACCTGATCGTGGCTGTCGAAGTCCAGAACTGCAGCATTTGGGGTGGCGGTACCATCGACGGTAACGGCGAATTCTTTGGCTACGAAGACAGAGAAGATTTCGTCCGTCCTTCTCAGATGGTATATCTGTGCGAAAGTTCAAACATCCGGCTGACAGACCTGACTCTGATCAATGCTCCCTACTGGAGCTGCTTTATCCACGGCTGCGAGAATGTGACCATCCGTGGCCTGCGTATCCGCAACAACCTCCCCATTCTGAACGGTGACGGTATCGATATCGATACCTCATGCCGTGTGACAATCAGCGACTGTATCATCCAAACGCAGGATGACTGCATCACCTTCCGCTGTGACAACAACTTCTGGTCTCCTCTGAAAAACAAAACCAGAATTCTGGAGGACATAACCGTCACTAACTGCCAGCTTTCCACCAAAGGCTGCAATGCATTCCGAATCGGCGTGGGCAATGGCACCATTCGAAACTGTCAGATCAGCAACATCGTGATCCGAGATAGTGCGAAGGGTGTGTGCATGGAGAGTCGTTATGTGTTTAATTACGAGGAAAAGCCCGGCGTCACAATTGAGAACATCTCCTTCCAGAACATCTTTATGGAATGCATGATGCCGATCTACATAGCTTCTTATTGCGAAGGTATTATGGACTTCTATGCACCGCCCATCCGTAATATCCGCTTCTCCGGCTTGACAATAGAGGGTCAGCACAGCATCGTGGTGCAAGCTAACCGCGACTGTGAAGTGGAGAACATCCTTTTCCGTGATGTGATCATGAAACTCAAGGGCTGTCCTGACTGTGCGGATAAGGTCGGCTATGGTGAGTGGGATTATGTGACTCCTCCGGCAGCCTTCTATATTGCCAATGCCACAGGTGTCCTCCTTGACGGAATCCGAGTAAAGGTAGAAGATGAGTCCTCTCCTATTTGCTACGGCGTAATTTCCGACAACGCACAGGTAGATATCGGTACCTTTGCAGCAAGCAAAACAAATCAGAAAGATCTGCTTCCTTGCCGGTCTTCCAGACAGGCATGATATTCGGTACTTGTTCGTCTGAACATATTCAGTAAAATGTCCAGACGAAATCCCCCCTGATGTTATTATCCTACATCAGGGGGGATATTTATTTCATCATCTTTATCGGAACATTTTGTTGATTTCTTCAATACAATACCTGGTCAGCAAATCGCCGCCTTCATGACCAACGAAGCCGCTGGAAATGTAAGCGCTGTAGTGACCGCCTTTTTCTGCTTTTTCCGTGGGCAAATAACCACCTTCACCGCAAGCGAGCTGAATGATGAACGTTTGCTCTGCCAGAGAACGAGCCTTCATGCGGTTGCCGTAATCCAGAAACAGTTCAAAGGGGTTGGTGACCATGGCGATATTGCCAAAGCGGATGACATGCAGTTCTATGGTATAGACCTCGGTAAACTGCTGACAGCGGTAACGGGCAATAGTGCCGGCATGGACATGCATTCTGGCAACATCCACAAAGTTGAACTCTTCTTTATCTTTGTTCCGGTCAGCATAGTATTCCATTTCCCGGACAGCAAAGTCATATTCTGCCTTAGTAGCCTTTCTCAGAGGCAGATCCAGCGCCATAACCTTATGCTGCAGAACAGCCTCATCCCGATATTCTGTGACTTCTTCCAGCACGGAGAGAATCTCATTTGAAATACGCTTTGCCACTCGCTTACAGCCGGAAACATCGTACATGGACGGATCAGCCTTGCGCTTCACCACATTGGGACGGTGAACATTGGGATCGTTGATAGGAGTTTCAGGATCCTTCCAGCGAACCAAATCACGGGGACACTGGTCGCCGGCAGCCCCGCACAATCCCAGCACAAAGATTTTCCGACCCACTCTGGCTTCCAAATCCTTCCTAACCTTGGCCCAGTAGTCACCGGAGATGAAATAGCGCTGTTCCAAAATTTGGGCAGGGCAGCAGATGTTCGCTGCAACACCAATCAGCTTCTTTTCCTTATTGAAGGTGTAAATCAGCTCCATACCGGAGTCGTTTCCACCCTCCAGCGCAACAAAGTCACCTGTGTTGGTATCGCCCCACATCTGGGCGCTACCATCCAGATAAGTGACTCGGCGACACATGCCTACGGCAGCCCGACCGAACTCATTGGCCATATAGGCTTCTTCCCGGTTTTCCCAAGCTTTTTTTGCCGCCTGAGCAATCTGCTCGGTCAGAAGCTCTGCACCTTCCATAGCAGTCAGAACCGTTTCATCCGGATTGATTTGAGACGTATACTGCTTGTTATCTGGAAGAAATTCATTGAGAATGGCTTGCGCAGAAGCAAAACCTTCACTTTCCGTGGACTTACCTACATCTGCAATTGCCAGAGAAGTGTGCGTATGCGTAGCTGCGACCACCAACTTTTCCGTGGGGAAATCGGGCAGCAGGTGAGAAAGTTTTTCCCGAGCGAGTTCCAAAACACCGGTTCCTATATTCAAGATATCAGCAGAAATCAAAATCATTTCGTCGCCATCGGACTCCACAGCCATGGCAGTTACGCTGATATCGTCTTCCACATATTCGGAAATACGTTCATAAAATTGACCGGACAAATCGACCTTTTTTTCAGGAACCAAGCTTTCTTCAGCCCAGCCGATTTTCAGTTTGCTCATGGTGTTTTCCTCCTGTTATTCCATGATTATTTCTCCCATACTTTGGCATCCGTGGCTTCATAGCGGCGAATACATTCGGTGTAGTCTGCCCCGGAGGGTGTATAGGTTTTTTCCACAGTCACAGCCTTGCGGCAGGCATTTTCCACATCCGGGAAAATGCCAACACCCACTCCGGCCACAATGGCAGAGCCAAGGCAAGCAGTCTCATCTGTCTTCAGCGTGGTGAGAGTCTTTCCGGTGACATCAGCCTTGATCTGGCACCACAGAGGGCTTTTTGCTGCACCGCCCATGGTACGGATGACGCTGCAATCTGCACCTACATAATCCAGATCCTGCTTCAGCATACAGGCCACAGCTTCCATGATCGCTCTTACCACATGTCCGCGTCCGTGCTCCATGGTCAGACCCCACAGCACTCCACGTGCATCCGGATCATAATGAGGCATGGCAGAGCCGCACAGATAGGGCAGGAAGGTCAAACCTGCAGAGCCGGGCGGCACAGCAGCTGCCAGTTCGTTCAGTTTCTGGAAATCCGCCCCATCGCAGAACTCCTGCCGGAACCATTTCAGGGCAATGCCTGCTGTGGGAGACCACATGAGCAGACAGCAGCTGCCGTCATAGTTCAGGTGGCAAGGCACTTTGCTCTCAGGATTATAGGCAGGGATCGTATCTGTGGGAATGAAGATTGCCATGGTGGTGCCGGTCATCTCGCTGATGACCCCCTGCTCCACCGCACCTGCGCCGATAGCGCCTGCAATCTGATCCATAACACCGGTGGTGACGGCGATATCACCGCAATTGCCAATAACGGTGCCACAGGGAATGACCTCAGGCAGAACCGCTGTAGAAACACCAATATACTGCAGCATCTCCTGCCACCACGCGTGGCGGTGAATATCATAGTAAATGGTAGAGGACTGGAGCGTTTCCTCCGTTACGAAACGGCCTGTCAGCTTATACAGCAGCCAATCCTCCAGCAGGAAGACTTTGCGGATATTGTCAAAGACCTCCGGTTCCTCCTGCCGCAGCCAAAGCAGCTTGGCGGCAGGCCAGGTGGCGGTGATCTCCGGCTGTCCGGTGATGTCATAGACAACCTTTTCGCCAAATCGCTCCCGCAGTTGGTCTGCCTGTCTGGCAGCCCGGTTATCTAGCCAGACGATAGCAGGATAAAGAGGGGTGCCAGCTTCATCGGTGACGATCAGCGTTTCGCATTGAGTGTCAATACTCATGGCGGTGACGGAATACTGCCCCGTCAGCTCCTCCATGATGCTCTGGAGCATCACCCAATAGTCCTCAGGATTGAACTCCACCCGGTCACCGGAAACATCGAGGGTGTACTCCCGCATGGCAGATGCCACAAGATTCGCATTTTCATCAAAAACAGCGGCTTTCATGGATGTGGTACCCACATCCACACCAAGCAGATAACGCATATGATACCTCCGATGGGGTGGTTTGGGATGAATTAGTGTATACTTATCTCTGCTGCTGCAGGGTGTAGTGGACGTCGTAAGCCTTCTCCTCGTCGGTGTACTTGCGGAGAGTGTTGATGACTTCGCCGTTGTTCCACTTTCTGTCGATCTCAGCATCGCCGATACCCATAACGGTAACATTCACCTGTCTGCGGCGGGCACGGACATGATCCCAGTCCACAAAGTAAACATGGGCAAATTCGCCGCCGTCAAGCTCGCCGTCCTTGATGGTCATGGTTTCGCTTCTGCCAAAGAAGACGGAACGCAGATGGCCGTCGGTGTTCATGGAGGTGAAGTCGCCGGGCTC
>JAZNLL010000087.1:0-10289 GCA_045579045.1 Candidatus Avilachnospira sp. | reverse complement strand
CCCATCATCGTTGCCATCAACAAGATGGATAAGCCCACCGCAAACCCCGACAAGATCAAGCAGCAGCTGACCGAGCACGGTCTGCTGCCGGAAGAATGGGGCGGCGACACCGTCATCTGTCCCATCTCCGCCAAGGCCGGCACCGGTATCGACGAGCTGCTGGAAATGGTCATCCTTACCGCCGAAGTGCAGGAACTGAAGGCCAACCCCAACCGCCGCGCCAAGGGCGTGGTCATCGAGGCCCGTCTGGACAAGAACCGCGGTCCTATCGCCACTCTGCTGGTGCAGAACGGCACCCTCAATCAGGGCGATATCATCATCGCCGGTACTGCCGTAGGCCGTGTCCGTGTCATGACCGATGACAAGGGCCGCACCGTCAAGTCCGCAGGCCCCTCCATCCCCGTGGAGATCACCGGTCTTGCCGAAGTCCCCGGCGCAGGCGATATCTTCAATGCCGTTGAAGATGAGCGCATGGCCCGTCAGCTGGTGGAGCAGCGCAAGGAAGAGCAGAAGGCCGCAGCCAACAAGCCTGTGGGCAAGGTCTCTCTGGAAGACCTGTTCGCCCAGATTCAGGAAGGCCAGATGAAGGAACTGAACCTGATCGTCAAGGCTGACGTACAGGGCTCTGCCGAAGCCGTCAAGGCCTCTCTGGAAAAGATCAGCAACGAGGAAGTCCGTGTCAAGGTCATCCATGCCGGTGTCGGCGCCATCAATGAAAACGATGTGCTTTTGGCCTCCACTTCCAACGCCATCATCGTCGGCTTCAATGTCCGTCCCGATTCCGTGGCACAGGCTGCTGCAGCCAGAGCCAAGGTCGATATGCGGATGTACCGTGTCATCTATGACGCCATCGATGAGATTCAGGATGCCATGAAGGGCATGCTGGCTCCCAAGTTCAAGGAAGCCATCATCGGTCACGCCGAAGTCCGCATGACCTACAAGGTCTCCGCCATCGGCACCGTTGCCGGCTGCTACGTTAAGGACGGCAAGATCGTTCGTGACGCACAGGTCCGTGTCCTCCGTGACAATATCGTCATCTACGAGGGCGTTCTGGGCTCTCTGCAGAGATTCAAGGATTCCGTCAAGGAAGTGGCTGCCAACTACGAGTGCGGCATGACCATCGACAAGTACAACGATATCAAGGAAGGCGACATCTTCGAGTGCTTCATCATGGAGCAGATCAAGGAGTAATGTAATGGCATCTAATCGCAAAGGCAGAATCAATGAAGAGCTGCAGCGGGAGCTGAGTTCTCTGATTCGCACCTTAAAGGACCCCCGTGTGCAGCAGTCCATGGTCTCCGTCACCAAGGTGGAGGCCACCGGCGACCTGCGCTACGCCAAGGTCTATATCAGCGTACTGGATAAGGATAAGAGCAAAGAGACCCTCAAGGGTCTGCGGTCTGCCGGCGGCTGGCTCCGCCGGGAGATCGGCAGCCGCCTCCAGCTGCGCTATACCCCCGAGCTGGTGTTCGAGGAAGATGATTCCATCGCCTACGGCGCCAGAATGTTCGACCTGCTCCGTTCTCTGGAAAAGCCCAAGGGGGAAGAAGAATGAGAACCGTGCAGGGTGCAGCCCAATGGCTGCTGCAGCGGAATGACTTTCTGATTTTGACCCACCGCCGCCCGGACGGCGATGCCACGGGCTGTGCTTTGGCACTGTGTCTGGGTCTGCGGAGTCTGGGCAAAACCGCCCATATCTGGGAAAATCCCCAGTTTACGGCTCGGTATGCCCACCGTCTGGCAGGTCTCACCACCAAGGAAACCACCGGCACTGTCGTAGCGGTGGATCTGGCAACGGAGGGGCTTCTGCCCTTCGGCGGTGAGGACTTTGCCGGGAAGATTGAGCTTTGTCTCGATCACCACCCCAGCAACACCGGCTATGCCGCCGAGACCCTCCTGCAGACGGAATGTGCCGGCTGCGGTGAACTGATCTGGGATGTGCTGGAAGCCATGGGTGTGGAGATCACCAAGGACATGGCAGAGGCGATCTATATCGCCATCTCTACGGACAGCGGTTGTTTCCGCTTTGCCAATACCACCGCCCGGACCTTCCGGACGGCTGCCAAGTGCGTGGAAAAAGGCGCAAATATTGCACCCATCAACCGGGAGCTTTTTGAAATCAAGACCAAAGGTCGTCTCCGTCTGGAGGCAAGGCTCATGAATGCCATGGAGTTTTATGCCGACGGCAAGGTGGCCATCGCCTGCCTGCCCCAGCAATGGGTGGAGGAACTGGAAGTCACCGAGGACGATCTGGACAGCATTTCCGGCTTCCCCAGAGCCATTGATGGCGTCTGCGTGGGCGTCATGGTTCGGGATTCCGAGCCGGGCAGAGCCAAAATGTCCGTGCGCACCGCTGCCGGTTACAATGCATCCGACTACTGCTCCCGCTTAGGCGGCGGCGGACATGCCGCAGCTGCCGGATGTTCCATCCCCGGAACTTTGGAGGATGGAAAGCAGGCGATTCTGCGTATTTTAAGAGAAGAAAAGGTCATATGAATGCAAAATGCTAAATGCAAAATGCAAAATGAAGGTGTCGCCAACGGCGACAATTTGAATCATCCGCTTTCAGCGGATACATCAATTCTGCATTCTACATTCTGCATTTTGCATTTGCGAACGGAGAGAGCATATGCCCTGTGGAATTATTATCGTGGACAAGCCGGAGGGCTGGACCAGTCAGGATGTGGCTGCCAAGCTCCGGGGCGTCTTTCATGAACGGCGGGTCGGTCATGGGGGTACTTTAGACCCCATGGCCACCGGCGTTTTGCCCGTTTTTATGGGCAGAGCCACCAGAGCGGTGGAGTTTTTTGAATCAGCGGAAAAGGAATATGTGGCAGGACTCCGTCTGGGTCTTGTGACCAATACCCAGGATACCACCGGTGAAGTGCTGGAAGAAAAACCCGTTACCGTCACCCGTGGAGAAGTGGAGGCTGTTTTGCAGCAGTTCTTAGGCAAACAGCAGCAGATTCCGCCCATGTATTCTGCTGTGAAGATCGGCGGCAAAAAGCTCTATGAGCTGGCCCGTCAGGGCAAGACTGTGGAGCGGAAGCCCCGTGATATCGAGATTTTGGAGCTGGAACTGCTGGAGGGCGAGGGTGCGGCGTACCGCATCCGTGTCCGCTGCTCCAAGGGCACCTATGTCCGCACCCTGTGCCATGATATCGGTGCAGCTCTGGGCTGCGGCGGCTGTATGTCCTCTTTGCGGAGAACCAAAGCCGGCTGTTATGAACTGGCACAGTCCGTCCCTATGGATGAACTGCTTTCCCATAATGAACCGGAGAGCCTGCTTTTGCCTGTGGACAGTCTCTTTGCCCATCTGCCTATGCATACAGTGGGCGAAAAGCAGCTGAAGTATGTCTATAACGGCGCAGCGGTGAAGGCATCCATCCCCGAGGGTTTCTATCGGGTCTATGCCCCCGACGGTGCCTTCCTCATGGTGGGCAGAGCCAAGGACGGCATGCTCCATACAGAAAAGAGCTTTTTTGAGGTGAAGGAATGAAACGGGTCATCGCCCTTGGTTTTTTCGATGGGGTCCATGTAGGACATGGAGCTCTGCTTCGCACTGCCAAAATAAAGGCAGAGGAACTGGGTGTAACTCCTGCGGCGCTGACCTTCGATCCCCACCCCAATGAGCTGATTTTCGGCGAAAAAACACCCCTCATCAATACCCTTTCTGAACGGGAGGCATTGATGACGGGACTTTACGGCATGGAAGAAATGCTGGTCCTGCCCTTTGACCGGGCATTTATGGAAATGGACTGGCAGGATTTCGTCAAAGAGGTGCTGATGGAGCGGTTTGCAGCTGTCCATCTGGTCTGCGGCTTTGACTATACCTTCGGTCATCGGGGTCTGGGCAATGCAGAAAAATTAAAAGCCCTTTGCAGCGACCTTGGTATCGGCTGTGATGTGGTGGAAAAGGTGGAGCTGCTGGGGGCAGAAGTGTCCTCCAGCCGAATCCGCACCCTGCTGGAGCAGGGAAAACTGGAAGAAGCCAACACCCTTCTGGGGCATCCCCATTTTCTCTCTGGAGAAGTCATCCACGGCAAGCAGCTGGGCAGAGTTCTGGGCTTTCCCACGGCAAATGTGCCGTTGGAGGAAGGGCTTTTAGTCCCGGATCGGGGTGTCTATGCCACCTGTGTGACCTGTGACAGCGGTGTGTACAAGGCGGTGACCAACATCGGCAGCCGTCCCACCGTAGGCGAAAGCACACAGATCACGGCAGAAAGCTATCTGCTGGATTTTGAAGGCGACCTGTACGGACAGTCCATGAAGGTGGAACTGCTGAAATTCCTCCGCCCGGAGCAGAAATTTGAAAGTCTGGAACAGCTGAAACAGGCGGTTCTGAACGATATTGAACATGCAAAAAACGACATCCCCTGAGGGATGTCGTTTTTATGTAATTACAGGCTGTTCAGATATTCCTGTCTGCCGGTTTCGTAGAGATTGTTGCCTTCGGAGTCGATAATGACGACAACGGGGAAATCCTCCACTTCCAGACGGCGGATGGCCTCTGCGCCCAGATCTTCATAGGCGATGACTTCGGCCTTCTTGATGCACTTGCTCAGCAGAGCGCCTGCACCGCCGATGGCGCCGAAGTAGACGGCACCGTGTTCCTTCATGGCGTTGATGACATTCTGGTCACGCTTACCCTTGCCGATCATGCCGGTGTGACCCTGAGCGATGAGGATGGGGCTGTAAGCGTCCATGCGGTAGGAGGTGGTAGGACCGGCAGAGCCGATGGCCTGACCTTCCTTGGCAGGAGTGGGACCGACGAAGTAGATGACGGCATCCTTGATGGGCAGGGGCAGTTCCTTGCCCTGTGCCACCAGTTCGCAAAGCCGCTTATGGGCAGCATCACGGGCGGTGTAGATGACGCCGGAGAGCAGGCAGCTGTCGCCTGCCTTCAAAGCACGGGCATCCTCCCGGCTCAGAGGGGTCTTGATGGAAATGGCCATATCAAATTACCTCCTTCTGATGTCTGGTCACATGGCAGTTGATGTTGACTGCCACGGGCAAGCCTGCGATGTGGGTGGGGCAGGTGACGATGTTGACGGCCAGAGCAGTGGTCTTGCCGCCGAAGCCCTGAGGGCCGATGCCCAGAGCGTTGATCTTCTCCAGCAGTTCCTTTTCCAGATCTGCGTAGAAGGGATTTTCGTTTTCGCTGTCAGCGGGGCGAAGCAGAGCCTGCTTTGCCATGAGGGCAGCCTTGTCGAAGGTGCCGCCGATGCCAACACCCACCACGATGGGGGGGCAGGGGTTGGGGCCGGCTTCTTCCACGACCTTGACCACGAAGTCCTTGACGCCCTGCAGGCCGTCGGAGGGCTTGAGCATCTTGATCTGGCTCATATTTTCGCTGCCGAAGCCCTTGGGGGCGATGGTGATCTCGATCTTGTCGCCGGGGACGATATCGTAGTAGATCATGGCAGGGGTGTTGTCGCCGGTGTTGACGCGGTCCAGAGGATCGCGGACAACGGACTTGCGCAGGTAGCCCTCGGTGTAGCCCTGACGGACGCCTTCATGGATGGCTTCGGACAGGTCGCCGTTGACATGGACTTCCTGACCGATCTTGACGAATACGCAGGCCATGCCGGTGTCCTGGCAGACGGGCTGGAACTTGTCATCGGCGATGCCGTAGTTCTCGATGATGCGGTCGAGAATCTCCTGAGCCTGGGGCCAGGGTTCTTCGGCTCTGGACTTTTCGATGCAGTTCTTCACATCTCTGGGGAGATAGCAGTTGGCTTCGATACACAGGCGCTTGACCACTTCGGTCACGACGCCGGCAGAAATTTCTCTCATAAGTGCCTCCTTGTGGAATTTTTTATATTCTCCCGCTATTATACAGAATCCCTGCGGTTATTTCAAGAAAAAAATACGGATTGCAGTATCTTTGCACCGCAATCCGTATTTGTTACAGCAATTCTTTTCGCAGTTCTGCACCCTGCTTGGGAGAGAGATAGGCAGGAGGCACATCCAGAACGGTTTTGCAGCCGCTCATACCCTCTTTCTGCATCCGTACGGCGGCTCTGGCATAGGCCACCAGCACGCTGGAGGTAAACTCCGGGTTGGAATCCAGTTTCAGGGAGTATTCCACACAGTGCTTGTTGCCGGAAGCAGAAGCGCCGCTGCGGATGACCATGCCGCCGTGGGGCAGTCCCTTGTGATCCCGATCCAGCTCCTCCTGGGAGATGAAATGGACAGTGGTATCGTAGTCTGCAAAGTAGTTGGGCATGGTGACGATGGCAGTTCGGATCGCCTCTTTGTCTGCATCCTCCGCTGCCACCACATAGCATTCTCTGGTGTGCTTTTCTCTGGTGGTCAAGGTGGGATTTTCACCGGAGCGGACTCGCTCCATGGCTTCTTCCACGGGAACGGTGTACTGTCTGGCATCGACCACACCTTCGATGCGGCGGATGGCATCGGAATGACCCTGGCTGACACCCTTGCCCCAGAAGGTGTAGGTGCTGCCAACGGGCAGAACGCACTCGCCCCACAGCCGCTGCAAGCTGAACAGACCGGGGTCCCAGCCCACGGAAATGAGGGTGATGTGACCGCTTTCCTTGGCGGCTGCATCGCAGGCGGCGAAGTGTTCGGGGATTTTTGCATGGGTGTCGAAGCTGTCCACCACATTGAAATACTTGGCATATTCCGGCGTCTGCCTGGGCAGATCTGTGGCGGAGCCGCCGCAGAGGATCAGCACATCCAGCTTCTCCCGGAAGTTCATCAGTTCATCAATTTTATAAACAGGGGTGCCTTCCGGCAAATCGGTCAGCTGGGCAGGATCTCTCCGGGTAAACACACCGCAAAGCTCCATATCCGGGTTCTGCTGCAGAGCCAGCAGAACGCCTTTGCCCAGATTGCCGAAGCCCAGCACACCAACGCGAATGGGATTACTCATATTTTAGCCTCCCAGCATGGTCTCCATATTGTAAAGACCGGGTTTCTGACCTACCAGCCATTGGGCAGCCACCATGGCGCCTTCGGCAAAGAGTTTCCGGTCATGGGCTTCATGCTTCAGGGTGATGGTCTGGGTGCCGGTGGCGATGATGACCTCATGAACGCCCACCACATTGCCCATACGCAGGGAATGGATGCCGATCTCCTTGGGGTCACGCTTACCGTTTTCATGGCGGCCGATGTTGTAAGTTGCCTCGGGATGACCGTCTTTGACGGCCTTGGCCAGCATGAGGGCGGTGCCGCTGGGCACATCCAGCTTCTGGTCATGGTGGGTCTCAATGATCTCCACTTCCGCATCGGGGAAGGCCTTGGCGGTCCGACGGGCCATATCCATCAAAACAGCAATGCCCAGAGAGTAGTTGCCTGCATGGAACACAGGAATCTCCTTGGCGGCATCGGCAATGGCAGAAAGCTCCTCAGCCGTGTGACCGGTGGTACCGATGACCACAGGCAGCTTCCTGGCCTTGGCATAGTCCAGCACTGCGCCGATGGCAGTGTGATGGGAGAAGTCGATGAGAAGATCCGCTGCACCGTTGAATTCCGGCAGGGAATGATACTTCTTTTCGGCGGCGTTGGTCTCCTGCTCAATGCTGACGGCGGCAGCCAGAGTGTGGCTCTGTTCCGTCAGAGCAATGAGATTCTGACCCATGCGGCCGGTAGAGCCGTGGATGATGATATTCATATCAGACCTCCAGACCGTTGGCACGCATGGCGTTCAGCAGACGCTGACGGTTGGCTTCGCTCATAGGTACCAGAGGCAGACGGAGGTAGTTCTCGCAGAAGCCCATGGCGGCAACAGCTGCCTTGGCGGGGATGGGATTCACTTCGCAGAACAGGGAGTTGATCAGCTCCAGCATGTCGCACTGCATCTTGGCAGCGCCTGCCACATCACCGGCGAAGAATTTGTCGCACAGCTCCACGGTCTGGCGGGGCAGCACATTGGAAAGGACGGAAATAACGCCCAAACCGCCCATAGCCATGATGGGCACGATCTGATCGTCGTTGCCGGAGTAGATGTCCAGCTTGCCGCCGCACAGGGCAGCCGTTTCCACAACGGAAGAGATATTGCCGTTGGCCTCCTTGATGGCGGCGATATTGGGATGCTCAGCCAGCTTTGCATAGGTGGCAGGCTGGATGCCCACACCGGTACGGGAGGGGACATTGTAGAGAATCAGAGGCTTGGTGGAGGCATCGGCGATGGCATTGTACATAGCCACCAGACCGGCCTGGGTAGTCTTGTTGTAGTAAGGGGTGACCACCAGACAGGCATCGACGCCGGCTTCGCAGGCGAATTTGGTCAGCTCGGTGGCATAGGCGGTGTCGTTGGAACCGGTACCGGCAATAACAGGGACTCTGCCGGCTGCGCGCTCGACCACAAAGGAGATACAGGCGCGATGCTCTTCGTCGGTGAGGGTGGAACCTTCGCCGGTGGTGCCGCAGACCACGAGGGCATTGACGCCTTCTTCGATCTGCCAGTCCACGAACTTGCCGAAAGCCTCATAATCGACACCGTTTTCATTCAGAGGGGTGATGAGGGCGGTAGCGACACCGCGGAAGATCGGATTCTTAGTCATATTACAAAACTCCTTTAAGAAAGATGTTTGCGGAAAGAAAAAACAGCCGACCTGCGGTCGACTGCCATCGTGTCAAAACGCGAATCCACAGGTAAAAGGGTAGCCATGGGTTCGTGCCCGACAGTAGCACTCCGCAGTGATGCGACAGTCGTACAGATCTTTTCTGCACGCCCAGAGCCATCTTACACCTCGATGCTCTTCGGCGGTGGGGCCTTTCTCCGGCGGCACAGGCTTGTGAAGCCCTCCGCTCCGCAGGATACTGATCCATACCGCGCCTCTACTATCGTAAAAATGATAACACTTTTTCACTTTACTGTCAATGTTTTTTAATAGACAAAAGAAGCCGCTTTTCAGCGGCTTCTTTTAGTCAAATGTATCCTTCAGCTTCTCAAAGAAGCTCTTTTTCCGGGGCTGACCGTCGTCGTCCATGGTGTCGTCCAGCTTTCGCAGGAGGTCCTTTTGTTCCTTGGTCAGCTTGGTGGGGGTCTCCACCACCACGGTCACATACTGATCGCCGCGGTTCTTGTAGCCCACGTAGGGGATACCCTTGCCCTTCAGGCGGAAGGTGGTGCCTGTCTGGGTGCCTTCGGGCACATTGTAGCGAACCTTGCCGTCCAGGGTAGGCACTTCGATATCGGCGCCCAGAGCCGCCTGGGTGAAGGTAATGGGCATCTCGCACAGGACATTGGCACCGTCACGCTCGAAGATGGCGTGCTTCTTGACACCTACCGTCACCAGCACATCGCCGCTGGGGCCGCCGTTGGAGCCGCAGTTGCCCTCGCCCCGGAGGCGGAAGGACTGACCGTGGTCGATACCGGCGGGGACATTGACCTTGAGGGTCTTGTTCCGGCGAACCTTGCCCTTGCCCTTACAGACATTGCAGGGCTCTTTGATCAGCTTGCCCTTGCCGCCGCAGGTGGGGCAGGGACTTTCGGACTGCATGGCCATGCCCATGAAATTCTGGGTGGTGCGGATAGTACCGCGTCCGTTGCATCGGGAACAGGTCTCCGGCTGTGTACCGGCCTTGCAGCCGGAACCGGAACAGGCAGAGCAGTCTTCGATTCTGCCGAAGGAGATCTCCTTTTCGCAGCCGAAAGCGGCTTCCTCAAAGGTGATATCCAGCTCCACACCCAGGTTCTGTCCTCGGGGGGGCCCGTTGCGCCGCTGCTGCTGACCGCCGCCAAACCCGCCGCCGAAGAAATCGCCGAAGATGCTGCCCAGAACAAAGTCAAAACCGCCGCCGCCAAAGCCACCGCCGCCGGCACCGAAGTTGGGGTCCACACCGGCGAAGCCAAACTGGTCGTAGCGGGATTTCTTGTCAGGATCGGAGAGGACTTCGTAGGCCTCGTTGATCTCTTTGAATTTATTTTCTGCGTCCTTGTCGCCGGGGTTCTGGTCGGGGTGGTACTTCATAGCCAGCTTGCGGTAGGCCTTTTTCAGTTCCCCCTCCGAGGCATTTTTCTCCACGCCAAGGACTTCGTAATAATCTCTTTTATCTGCCATAGGGTCTCACCTCTACAGACTTCTCCCGGAGAGGCAGAACCTCTCCGGGATGAAAAATCTTAGTTGACTTCCTCGAAGTCGGCATCCACAACGCCGTCATCGGCAGGAGCACCCTGAGGTGCGCCCTCCTGAGGCTGCTGGGCATAGAGCTTCTCGCTGATGGCGTAGAAGGACTTCTGGCACTCCTCGGTGGCAGCCTTGATGGCTTCCACATCGGTGCCCTTCAGGGTCTCCTTCAGCTTCTCAATGGCAGCCAGA
>JAZNLL010000086.1:0-12060 GCA_045579045.1 Candidatus Avilachnospira sp. | reverse complement strand
TCGAAACCAGCGACGACCAGACCGTCGTACTTGCCGCCTTCGGCCAGATCTTCACCGTCGGAAACAGCAGCCAGGAAGCCGGTGACAGCGCCTTCGTTGGAGCAGAAGACAGCCTTCAGGTTCTCGTTGGCCAGCAGAGCGGCGGAAGAGGTCTGCAGAGCGGTAGCCTCGGTGGTAGCGGAAACTTCAACGCGGATGATGATGGAAGCATCGTCAACCTTGTTTTCCCACAGGGAGTGACCCTCGACGGAAACGGTGCCGTACTGGGAAGCGACTTCAACCATCTTGTTGACGAAACCGGTGGTACGGCCGGTAACGGAAGCGGAGACAGCGTCCTGAGACAGGCAGCCGATCATGATGGGAGCCTCAGCGGTAGCGTTGGTCATAGCCTCGATCAGAGCTTCGTTCTCGCCGAACTTCTCAGCAGCCAGAGCAGCGGCAGCTTCGTTGTTGGTGCAAGCGGTAGCGACAACAGCGCCGGTGGTATCGCCGGGGACGCCGGAGTCAAAGCCGACAACGGGAATGCCCTTTTCAGCGCACTCTTCCAGGATTTCGGTAACAGCCTCGGTGGACAGAGCAGCCAGAGCCAGAGCCTGGGGACCCTTAGCCATTTCCTTCTTGACCATATCGACCTGAGCGGCGATTTCGGTCTCGGAAGCGGGGCCATCGAAGTAGATCTCTACGCCCAGCTCAGCAGCGGCATCCTCGGAGCCCTTAGCAACGGCCTGCCAGAACTGATGCTGGAAGCCCTTAGCCATGACGGGGATGTACAGAGTCTCAGCGGGAGCCTCTTCAACGGGAGTTTCCTCGACGGGAGCTTCTTCAACAGGAGCTTCTTCGACGGGAGCTTCTTCGACGGGAGCCTTCTCGGCGCAAGCGGCCAGAGAGAAAACCATAACCAGAGCGAGAAGCAGAGCGAACAGTTTCTTCATTTGTTTTTCCTCCAAATTTTGATTTTTTATATAAACGCTTTATGCGCTTATAACGGAATTAGGACTTTTTGACCTTGTTGGCAGCCTTGGTTCTCTGGATATCCATGAGAACGGCAGCGATAACGACAACACCGGTGAAGAAAGTCTGCCAGGGAGCCTGCAGGCCGCAGGCGGACAGGCCGGTCTTCAGAACGGACATGACAAAGACGCCGATGAGAGTACCGACCATGGTACCGGAACCGCCGGCCATGGAAGTCCCGCCGATAACGACTGCGGTAATACCGTTCATTTCCTGACCGTTGCCGGTACCGGGAGTGATGGTGGTGTAAGCAGCTGCATACATCAGACCGGACATACCGATAAAGAAGCCGGACAGAGTGTAGACAGCGATTTTCCAGTTGGCGGTGTTGATACCGGACAGGCGGGCAGCTTCTTCGTTGGAGCCGATGGCATAGGTGTAACGGCCGAACTTGGTCTTATGCAGGATCAGAGCGGCAATGACAAAGAAGCCGATGAGCCAGAAAGCGCCAACAGGGAAACCCTTGATGCCGAACAGCTCGGCACGGATGAAGACCTTCTTGAACCAGCCGCCGATTTCAGCGGTAGCGGTGGGCCAGGTCTGGGACTGAACCTTGGTGATGATGGAACCGATGCCCATGGACACATACTGGGTACCCAGAGTGGCGATGAAGGGGGGCAGGTTCAGCTTTGCGATCATGGTGCCGTTGAGAACACCGAAGACCACACCGACCAGAACGGTCAGAATAACGGAGACCAGAAGAGGCCAGCCCTGCTTGAAGGTGTAAGCGCCCAGCAGAGCGGAACACATCATGACGGTACCCAGAGACAGGTCAATGCCGCCGGTGATGATGATGAAGGTGACGCCGAAGGCCATCAGGCCGATGTAGTAAGAGGATTCCAGAATGTTCTTAGCCGTATCGAGGCTGAAGAAGTTGTTGCCTACGAAGGAGAAGAACACATACAGGACAACCAGTGCTGCAGGTGCAAGCAGCTTCTGCATATCAATTTTCTTTTTCATTTTAATTACCCCACTTCTCTCTTAGTTGCAAAGGTCATGATCTTTTCCTGGGTTGCTTCGGAGATATCCAGCTCACCGGTGACACGGCCTTCGCACATAACCACCACGCGATCGGACATACGGAGCAGTTCCGGCATTTCGGAGGAGATCATAATAATGGACTTGCCTTCGGCAGCCAGCTGGTTCATCAGCTTGTAGATCTCGCTCTTGGCGCCGACGTCGATGCCCTTGGTGGGCTCGTCGAAGATCAGAATATCGCAGTTGCGCATGAGCCACTTGGCAATGACAACCTTCTGCTGGTTGCCGCCGGAAAGGCTGCGGACCAGAGTCTTGACCGTGGGGGTCTTGGTGGCCAGCTGCTCTTTATACTTGTTGGCTTCGCTCTGAACCTTGCTGTCATTGATAAAGGGACCGGCGCAGACATCATCCAGCGTTGCCATAACGGTGTTATCCGCCACGGACAGGCCCAGACACAGACCGTAACGCTTGCGGTCCTCGGACAGATAGCCGATACCGACCTTGACAGCATCCTTGGGGGTATTGATGCGGATTTCCTTGCCGTTTACAAGGATCGTGCCGCTGTCCTTCTTATCGGCACCGCAGACCAGACGCATGGTCTCGGTTCTGCCTGCGCCCATCAGACCGGAGAAGCCCAGGATCTCACCCTTGCGGAGCTGGAAGGAAACATCCTTCACATCGATGGAGTTCAGGTTCTTTACCTCCAGCACGACGGGAGCGTCGGCGGGGACATTGGACTTGGACTTGGGTTCTTCGAAAATGGTACGGCCGACCATCATCTGGACGATTTCGTCCATGTTGGTCTCGTCGGTATTGACGGTGCCCACATACTGACCGTCACGCATAACGGTGATGCGGTCGGTGATCTGGAACAGCTCGTTCATACGGTGGGAGATGTACACGATGCCCACGCCGGTGGCCTTCAGCCGACGGATGAAGGTGAACAGATCCTCGATCTCGGTCTCGGTCAGAGCCGTGGAGGGTTCGTCCATGATGAGCACCTTTGTATTATTGTAGGACAGGGACTTGGCGATTTCCACCATCTGCTGCTTGGCAACGGTCAGCCGCTTGACAACAGTCTTGGGGGAAATATCCAGATGGAGGCTGTCCAGCAGTTCCTGGGTCATGCGATTCTGCTCGGCCTTGTCCAGGAACAGACCCTTATTGGGTTCACGGCCAATGAAAATGTTTTCCGCAACAGTCAGATCCTGCATCAGGTTCAGTTCCTGGTGCACGATGCTGATGCCCTTGGCCTGAGCATCACGGGGACCGTTGATCTCAATGTTCTCACCGAAATACTCGATGACGCCGTCATCCTTCTGATAAATACCCGTCAGGATCTTCATCAGAGTGGACTTGCCTGCGCCGTTTTCGCCGATGAGTGCCATGACTTCGCCGGAACGGACTTCCAGCTTCGCGTCATCCAACGCGTGGACGCCGGGGAAATACTTCTGAATGCCATGCATGTTCAGAATGGTCTCGCCCATAGCAGTATCACCTTCCTAAGAATAATAACTTAAAAAACATACGAACCGAAGTTCATGTGCATTTTCAAAACAGCTCTGAAAAAATTTTTTCGTCCCGTTTTTTTGCATTTGTGCGGGTTGTATAAAATATAACAGTCCAGATTGTGCAGCCTGTCTAAAGCATCCACATTCTTCCATATCGCAAAACGTTTTTTCTGCCGTTTTCGCGAGGAAGCGGACAGCATTTCAGAGTTTCTATTGACACTATAATACAGTTTGCAGAAAAAATCAAGTCATTTTTTCGTCATTTTGTATTGACAGAGAAAATGAAATTTAATATTATAGTGTTAGAAATTTTACAAAAGGTCTATTTGCGCGAAACGTTTTTCGTCAGGAAGGGAAAGAATGGCTACCATAAAAGACGTTGCCCGTATTGCGGGCGTTTCCATCTCTACTGTATCTAAATACCTCAACGGAGGTAATGTTCGCCCCGAGTTTTCCGAGCCTATCCGTCAGGCCATCGACCAACTGGATTACCGGGCCAATCCTTATGCAAGAAGTCTACGCACCACCAGAAGCCGCTCCATCGGTGTTCTGCTGCCTACTTTAAAAGTATCGTTCTTCGGCAGTATTATTTCTTCTCTCGACCGTACCCTGCGGGCAGGCGGCTACCATACGGTGATCAGCTGCTATGAATCCGACCACGGTCTGGAACGGGATTATCTCAGTTTTCTGCTGGGTAACGGCATCGACGGTCTGGTTTATATGCCGGAAGATCTTTCCGCCGAGGAATATCTGGAACTGACCCAAAAAAGTAGCATGCCCGTTGTGCAGGTAGACCGTGCCATCCAGGGGGTAAACACCGATGCAGTTCTGACGGACAACGTAGAATCCGTCTACAGTGCAGTCTGTCACCTCATTGAACAGGGTCACCGGAGAATCGCTTTGATCACCGGTCATACATATATCTTTACCGCAAAGGAACGTCTGGTCGGTTATCTCCGTGCCCTTTCCGATCACAAGATCCCCTATGATGACACGCTGGTTTTTTCCGGTGACTATCATTTCGCCACCGGCTATCAGAGTTTTCAGGCAATGACCGCTCTGGAAGACCCCCCGACAGCGGTCTGCTGCGTCAATGATGACATCACCGTTGGTGCCATCGCCGCTTCCAAGGAATATACGGCAGCAGGCAACACGCCCATCGCTGTATTCGGCTATGACTGCGTGGATGTTTGCAGCATCATGTCTCCGTCCATCCCCGTTGTCCAGCAGGCAGAAGCCGAAATCGGCAGACTGGCGGGCACCTATCTGATGGAACGGCTGGCAGGCTATGACGGCCCCCCGCGCGTTTCCCGCCTCAAAAATAACATTATATATTAAATAGTGTATTTCCGCTTCGGCGGCTCTACAATATACTTTTGAATTTCAATCAGGAGGAATGAATTTATGGCAAAGAACAGATATATCGGCGATTATCCCGTGATCGGCATTCGCCCCGTTGTTGACGGCCGCCGCGGCCCCACGATGATGCGTGAATCCTTGGAGCCCACCGTTTGGGCTATGGCTCATGCTGCCAAGAAGCTGTTCGAGGAGAACCTGTTCTACTCCAACGGCGAGCCTGTAAAGGTCGTTCTGGCCGACACCGCTATCGGCCGTGTTCCTGAAGCTGCCGCCTGCGCTGACAAGTTCCGCAAGGAAGGCGTTTCCATCACCCTGTCCGTCACTTCTACCTGGTGCTACGGTTCCGAGACCATGGACATGGACCCTCAGACCATCAAGGGTGTTTGGGGCTTTAACGGCACCGAGCGTCCCGGCGCTGTGTATCTGGCTGCTGTTCTGGCCGGTCACGCACAGAAGGGCCTGCCTGCATTCGGCATCTACGGCCACGAGGTGCAGGATCTGGATCAGGTCAACGAGATTCCCGAAGATGTCAAGGAAAAGCTGCTGCGCTTCGGCCGCGCCGCTGTTGCTGTCGCTACCATGCGCGGCAAGTCCTACCTGCAGATCGGTTCCCAGTGCATGGGTATCGCCGGCTCCATCATTGATCAGGATATGATGGAATCTTACTTTGGCATGCGCGTGGAGTCCGTCGACGAAGTCGAAGTCCTGCGCCGCATGGAAGAAGGCATCTACAACGAAGAGGAATACCAGAAGGCTCTGGCATGGACCAAGGCACACTGCAAGGAAGGCCGCGATGACAACCCCGAAACCGTTCCCTTCATGGGCAAGGATCACAAGATCAAGTGGACCGATGAAGAGAAGGAAAAGCAGTGGGAGTTCACCGTCAAGATGTACTGCATCATCAAGGATCTGATGGCCGGCAATCCCAATCTGCCCGAACAGTTCGTGGAAGAGAAGGTTGGCCACAATGCCATCGCCGGCGGCTTCCAGGGTCAGAGACAGTGGACCGACCATTGGCCCAACTGCGACTATCCCGAAGCTCTGCTGTCCTCCACTTTCGACTACGAAGGCGCCCGTGAGCCCTTCACCCTGGCCACCGAAAACGATGTTCTCAACGGCATGGGCATGCTGATGATGCGTCTGCTGACCCACCGTGCTCAGATCTTCGCTGACGTCCGTACTTACTGGTCCGGCGAAGCCACCGAGCGTGTTACCGGCTACAAGCTGGAAGGCAAGGCTGCCGAGTCCGACGGTATCATCCACCTGCTGAACTCCGGCGCTGCCTGCCTGGACGCTTCCGGTGTCTGCACCGATGAGAACGGCAACGCCACCATGAAGAAGTGGTGGGAAGTCACCGACGAGGACATCAAGAAGATGACCGATGCCACCGTCTGGTGCGAAGCCGGCTTCGACAACTTCCGCGGCGGCGGTTTCTCCAGCCACTTCAATACCTTCGCAGAAATGCCCTGCACCATGATCCGTCTGAATCTGGTCAAGGGTCTGGGTCCCGTCCTGCAGATCGCAGAAGGCTGGACTGTCAACCTGCCTGAAGAAGTCAACGACAAGCTCATGGAGCGCACCAACCCCACCTGGCCCTGCACTTGGTTCGCACCTCGCTGCGACGGCAAGGAAGGCTCCCCCTTCAAGTCTGCCTACGAGGTCATGATGAACTGGGGCGCCAACCACGGTGCCATCTCCTACGGTCACATTGGTGCTGACCTCATCACCATGTGCTCCATGCTCCGTATCCCTGTCTGCATGCACAATGTTCCCGAACAGGACATCTACCGTCCCGCTGCATGGAATGCATTTGGCATGGACAAGGAAGGCCAGGACTACCGTGCCTGCGCCGCCTACGGCCCCATGTACAAGAAGTACTAATATTCTCTCCGTGCCAAGGGCTTTTGCCCTTGGCACGATTCAAATGAAGAAAGGAAACTCGCTATGCTGAAGAACATCCCCCCTATTCTTTCCCCCGAACTGCTGAAGGTTCTGGCTGAAATGGGTCATTCCGACCGCATCTGCATCGGTGACGGCAACTTCCCCGGTGCCCGTATGGCCAAGGCCAAGAACGCCATCTTCCTCCGTGCCGACGGCCACGGTGTGCCCGAACTGCTGGATGCCATTCTGCAGGTCATTCCTCTGGACACCTATGTGGATACCCCTGCCATGATCATGGAAGTGGGCGAACAGGACAAGGGTCTGGACATTCCCATCTGGAAGACCTACAAGGAAATCATTGCCAAGTACGATGACCGCGGTGCCGATGCTGTCGGTCAGTACGAGCGTTTCAAGTTCTATGATGAGGCACAGGACTGCTACTGCATCATCCAGACCGGCGAGTCCGCCATCTATGCCAACATCATCCTGCAGAAGGGTGTTATTAAGTAATGACCGTTCTCATTCGTGTTCTGGAAACAGCGCTGCCGGTACTGGCAGCGCTGCTGCTCGGTATGTTCTGCCGGGAAAAGCAGTTTCTGACCCGTGACGGCATCGAAGCCCTGAAGAAAGTAGTCATCAATCTGACCCTGCCCTTTGTTCTGGTCAATGCCTTCGCAACGGCAGAATACAGCTTCACAACCCTGCTGCAGCCCCTGCTGGTGTTCCTGCTGTGCTGCGCCGGTCTGGTGCTGGGACGGCTCTTCTCCAAGCTGCTGAAGCTGCCCGGCAAGCTGCCTGCATATCTCTGCGGCGGCTTTGAAGCCGGTATGCTGGGTTATGCCCTGTTCGTGCTGCTGTTCCCCCAGGACAGCACCGCCGAGTTTGCCATCCTTGATCTGGGTCAGACGCTGTTCGTCTTTACTCTGTACAAGGGACTTCTCTCCGGCAAGGACAGCGGCAAGGCTCTTGTCCGCGACATCCTTGTCTCCCCCATCATCTGGGCCATCTGCGCAGGTGTGCTGCTGGGTGCCACCGGTCTTTACAAAGCCATGGGTCCCTGGAGCGGCATCATCGACAGCCTGACCTCCTTCCTCTCTGCTCCCACCGGCATGATCATTCTGCTGACTGTGGGCTATGATCTGGTGCTGAAGGAGATCAAGTTCAAGGATACCGCCCGGTACATCATTCTGCGTCTGGTGGCTATGGCTGTGCTGCTGGCTGTACTCATTATCCTCAACCGTACCGTTCTGGGTGGTATGATCCATGAGGGTGCAGCCCTGCTGATGTTCATCCTGCCTCCCCCCTATGTGCTTCCCATCTTTGCCGACGATCCCACCCAGCGGACGGCACTTTCCTCCGCTCTGTCGGCTCTGACGCTGACCACCATCGTGCTCTTCGCTGTGATGACCCTGGTCGTGTAAAACAGCTTCAAAAAGCTCCGAAATTCTTGGGATTTCGGAGCTTTTTTCTTGTGCGAAACAGGATATGATAGAATTTACAATAAGGAAATTTGGCCTTTTTGGGCACGGAAACGGAGATCAATATGAAGCACAAGAATTATCTGTTGTATCTGGTGGTACTTCTGCTGCTGGTGACGGCCCTTTTGGGCATTACGGCTGTACAGGCAGCGGAACCCACACTCTCTCTGGGCGGCATGACCATCATTTTGCCGAAAAGACCGACTGTTCTGGAACAGTCAGCTGCCAGCGAGCTGGAAATTTATCTGGAGCAGATCACCGGAAAGAACAGTTCTGTTGTCAAGACCGATGATACGAAGCTCTCCGGTATTTATATCGGCAACTCGAAAAAAGCCAAGTCTGCCGGTATCGCTGCCTATCCCAACGAAAAGGGCAACGGCGAAGGCTGGGCCATTCAGGTCAAGGATGGCAGCGTCTACCTGACCGGCGGTACTACCAGAGGTGTTCTCTATTCCGTCTACCACCTGTTGGAGGATGTCCTCGGTGTTCGCTGGTGGAACCTGTGGGAGGAATATGTTCCTTCCGGCGAAGCACGGATCGCCAACAATTATTTTAACAGCGGCGAACCTGTATTTGCCTACCGCGATATTTACATCGGTGCGGAAAATGCCCAGACGCTGTTCTTCACCCGCAACCGCATGAACGGTTTCGTCAGCAATGCGCCCAACGCATACGGCGGTGAGATCACCTTTACGACACCTTACCACGTCCACACCTTCGGACGCTATTTCCCGGCAGGCACCTACTTCGCCTCCCACCCGGAATGGTATGCATGGGATGCCGATACCCAGAGCCGTATCTCCGACGGCCAGCTCTGCCTTTCCAATGACGAGCTGCTGAAGGAATTTACCGCCAAGGTTCTCAATGCCATCAAGACCTCCTATGCCTCTGCCGACAGAGCAGGCAGACCCAGACCCATTTACACCGATGTCTCCCCCGACGACACGGACGGTCATTGCGAATGCCCCGAATGTCTGGCCTCTCAGAAGGAAAGCGGCCCTTCCGGTCATCTTTTGAAGTTCGTCAACAAGATCGCCGCCGAGGTAAAAAAGGTCTACCCCGAAATTTGGGTGGAGACCCTCGCCTACTGGCAGTATTTTGAAGTGCCTCTGGATGACACCGTCCCCGCTGACAATGTAGTCATCCGTCTGGCCAGCTCCGACGTGGATGTCATCCACGATTTGGATCATGTGACCAACAAAAAGCCCAAGGATCGCCTTTATGCGTGGGCAGAGCTTCTGCAGCCCGGCCAGCTGATTTACTGGGATTATGCCGTTCACTATAACCACATGTACGGTGCGCTGCCCAACTACTTCAAGTTCCAGCCGGACTATAAAAAAGTCCACGAGGCCGGCGGTGTCGGCATCTTCACCGAACTGGAAATGATGAACAATGCCGATATGTGGGATATGCAGCTGTGGCTACTGACCAAGGTCATTGAAGACCCCTATCAGGATGTCCATGCGCTGGCACAGGATTTTGCCAAGGGTTACTACGGCGCAGCCGCTGCCGCCGATGTCTATGCCTACCTTGTGCATATGGAAGCCGCTGCCGCCGACTATGCAGAAAATGTCGACTTCGGAAAAAAGAATGTGATCGATGCCCCCTGGCTCTCTGCCGACGAAGCACTCAAGGCCAACGGATATTTTGAAAGTGCCGAGGCCAAGCTCCTTGCAGACCGCTCCATCAACGATGCAGAGCGGGAGCTTTATCTGAACCGCCTTTGTGCCGCCAGAAAGGGACTGGATCAGGTCATCCTTTATAACTACAACCGATTTGCCGCTGAAACTGCCGCAAAAGGTGTTCTCTTCGGCATCGACAGGGCAGAAATGGGACGTCGACTGGTCAAGGCCGTGATTTGGATCGACAACATGAGCGCAGAACCGGATCGCTCCGGTCAGCAGAACATCGCCCAGCGTTCTACCTATCAGGGCGGCGCAGGTTATCTTCTCAGCCGCTATGCCCGTTACAAGGGTGAGACCGATGAAAACGGCGAAATGTGGTGGCCGGAGATTCCCCGGCAAATTCTGGACGATCACCCCGGTCTGGATCCTGCGCATATCTACGACTATCCTGCCGCCACCATCGGTTATAAGGAAGAATTTGTGACCAGAGTCCCCAACGCCGCTTCCTATGAAGGAGGCAGCGCTCTGGTGCTGGATCAGAATTACCTCCTGACAACGGAACAGGCGACCAATTTCATTTTCAGCAGCACCCAACACATCTCCACCAACATGGATCAGAAGCTCCGCATCGGCGATCCCCTCATTGCTGACGGAGAATACCACCTGTACCGCCTCCGGGATGTGGCAACTATGTACAGTGGCCGATCTACCCTGACGCTCTTCGGCGGAGCTGTCGACCTCTATCTGGACGGTATGTCTCAGATTACCAACAATAATCAGAAAGTAGATCTCTATCTTTCCATGAAGATCGAAGGCGATCCCTCCGGAAACGATCCCACCAATTATGCCACCATCTATATTGATCGGATCACTGTTGTAGAAAACTGCGATATCTATAAGATCACAGGCACAAGCGGTGCCACCGCCACCTGCAAGCCCGGTGAGGGTAATATGGGCATTTGTCCCATTTGTGGAAAGGCCACCGAGGACACCCGAAACAAGCCTGCCCACACCGTCACAGGTGAGTACACTTACAACCCTCTGACCAACATTTACACCGCAGAATGTTCTGTCTGTGACGAAGTGGTGGAATATGAATTTGAAGGACGGCTGCCCGACGGCCTGCTCGCTTCTCTGGCAGAAACCAACACCGGTCTGGAGCATGTCCGGGAGTACATCGTTGCCGACTTTGAGCTGGCCAGCCTTCCGACCTATGCCAGAGATCCGGAATCCCCCATTGGAGAAGCCATTCGGATCAACCCATGGGATACCGCCAACCCTGGTTTGTTCATTGGCAAAAGCATTGCCGTCAACACCTATCCCGGCAGTACACTGGGCACCATTCCCACTGCCAGTCTGAAGGCCAACGAAAACAAGGGCTATCAGATCTACAAACTCAGTGATTGCGTGCTGCCGGCCGGTAGTTTCGGATACAGCCATTACTGGTGGATGTTCAACTGGCAGCTGCAAAGCCGTGAAATGATGCACGACCTCAACGAATGGGGCGGCAAGATGGTGGATGTCTACGTCTCCATGAAGATCGAAGGACGGTTCGATAATTATTCCAGTTCCCAAGTCGGACCTATCTATTATCTGGATCGCATTTTTGTGGTGGATCGGTGCTCCGATTACTGCGACATGGAAAATCCTGTCTTTCAGCCGGCCGACTGCACTAACAATGCTGCGTGGGAGTGCGTTTGCACCAAATGCGGTAACAGGATCAGAGAAGAAGAGGAATATACAGCCCTTGGACACATTCCCGGCGATTTTGTTTACAATGCCGACTCCGGTCAGTTCGAACTCATCTGCAACCGCAGCGAATGCCGGGAGTTTCTCCTGTCTGTGGATGCATTGACCGTTACCTTTATGAGTGACGGAAAAATCACCACCCAGCCTGTTATGAGCGGAGAACCTGTTGCCGCTCCTGCAGATCCTGTCAAGGACGGCTACACCTTCGACGGCTGGTTCTATGCAGGCGAAAAGTACGATTTCACCAAGCCCGTCACCGGCAATATCATTCTGGTGGCTCAGTTCACCGAAATCGTCACCGAAGCACCCACCATTCTGGAAGGCAAGCTGGCATCGATCGAAGTTTCTCTCGACTCCGAGATTCTGCTCCGCCAGAAGTTCCAGCTGCCCGCAGAACTGATCAACGATGATGATGCATACGCAGTCGTCACCGCCGACAGAAAGGGCGGCGTGAAGGAAACCGTCATT
>JAZNLL010000085.1:0-21247 GCA_045579045.1 Candidatus Avilachnospira sp. | reverse complement strand
TTATTCATGGACTTCCACCTCCCCGGTCGGAACAGTAAAGGTAAAGACGGCACCCTGGGGTACATTGTCAGAAACCGTGAGCTCACCGCCGTGGGCATTGACGATGGATCTGCACAGGCTCAGCCCCAGTCCGATACTTCTCCTGCTGTCCGCTGCGACAGCAGTGCCGGTATAGAACATCTGGAAAATGTGTTCTTTTTCATTGTCAGGAACACCCAGACCGTTATCTGCTACAGAAAAAACAACATTGTTATCTTCCTGCTTTGTAGAGATCTGGATACGAGACCCGGCGGGCGTGTACTTAATGGCATTGTCCACAAGATTGATGAGAACCTGTACAATGAGCCGGGCATCACATTGCGCCAAAAGCAGGTCATTCTCGTGGAAGACGGTGATGATATGGTCGGTACTGCTTCTGTTGGTGTGCTGAATTGCTTCGGACACGATTTCTTCCACAAGCTGGGACTGCATATTCAATTCCATTCCGCCATCTTCTATTTTGGTTACAGACAGTAGGTTTTCCACCAAATTATGCAGCCATGTGGAATCATCATAAATATCTTGATACATGTGCTGTTTGGTGAAAGCATCCAATTCTTCGTGATTGGTCAGCAGAATACTTGCGTTGCCGGAAATGGCGGTCAGAGGGGTGCGAAGATCGTGGGAAATGGAGCGCAGAAGGGTCGCCCGGAATTTTTCATGCTCTGCCTGCAGTTTTGCCTCTTCTTTCTCTCTGGCATTTCGGCTGTTCTCAAGGGTCATGGCGCAATCACCAAGAATGGAAAGCAGCACACTGTTCTCAAAGGCTTCCAAAGGTTCGTCTCCTTCGATGATCACAGTGCCGTAAATTCGATTCTGGATCTTGATGGGATATAGCAGAACGCCCTTTCGGCTGCTGGCGGTGACCCCGGGAAGAACGGAGACATGGCGGCCCAGCAGTTTTGATATCTGGGTCCTTGCGGTTTGAAAAATCTTTTCTTCTGAAGTGCCTTTTTGCAGCATCTGGCTGGTTTCAAAGAGCAGATTGGTACGATAGGCCGCTTGTGCGGACTGCTGCATTTGTCCTTTCAGCCGATCTGTCATGGTGCCAACTGTCAAAGAAGCGATCAGCATAATGAGAAAGGTCAGCGGTGCGCCGTCTGCATGTACCCGCAAAGAGAATTGCGGCGAAGTAAAGAAGAAATTAAAAACCAGCACACTTCCGACAGCTGACAGCACATAGCTTGACCGTGTGGAGGTGGCCATGGCCGTGAGCAAAACAGCCAGCAGATAGATGGCAATAATATTGGCTTCACTAAATCCGACTTTGGAAAACAGATACCCAAGACTGCTGGCAAGCACCAAAATGCCGATGGAGATTCCCCAATCCCGGAGCATAGTTCGCAGATCGTTTCTTTTCCGCATTTTTTTCTGCCGGTAAGCGGCGTCTGTGTTGGCATCAGGGATAATGTGGATGTCGATATTTGGTGCGATCTGGGTCAGTTTTTCTGTTAAGGTAGGCTTTCCGAACAGCCTGCGCTTAGAGACCGCACTTCTGCCCACCACAATTTTGGTAACACCGGAAAGTCTGGCATACTCGGCAATTTGATAGGATACATCTTCCCCAAAGACAGTTTCGACGGTAGCGCCTAATTTCTGGGCAAGCTGTGTGTTTTGCCGCAGACGCTCCTTATCTGCTTCCGACATGGCCTCAAAATTGGGTGTTCTGACAAACAGTGCGGTAAAGCTGCCTTTGAATGCTTTTGACATGGTTGCAGCGGTGTGAATGATTCTGGCATTGGATGGAGCAGAAGAAAGACCCACAAGAATATGTTCTGCCACAGATAGCCCTCCAGTCTTGCTTTTCTTCATTCTACCACATCCTCTGCTTGCCTACAACCGTCGTCCTGCGTGAGGGACGGGCCATTGTTAGAAACAGACTCGAAATACCGATCCAGCTTTCTCAGCATATGAAACAAAAGGATCTGACAACCAAGGAAGGTCAATACAAACAGTATGATCCCAAGGATTTTCATGATCTCGATCTTAAATCCGGAAGCATTTCTGGATATCCTTGAATTTCCCCATTACCATCAGGGACTTTCCTTCGCACAGCAGAGTTTCCGGAGTAATGAAGGAATCCAGCTTGCTTCCACACTTCATTGCCAGAATGTTGATGCTGAACTTCTTGCGAATGTCCAGTTGACCAACGGTTTTTCCCATCCATGTATCAGGGATCGTTACTTCAAAAATCGCATTCTCGCTATCCAGTTCGATGTAGTCCAGCACGTGGTTGGCACTGTATCGGATGGCGGTCCATCGAGCCAGCTGCTTTTCCGGGTAGACCACTTCATCCGCGCCGTTTCGCAGAAGGAATTTTTCCTGCACATCGGTCGCTGCTCTGGAGATGACCATTTTGGCACCCAGCTCTTTCAGCAGGCTTGTGGTTTCCAGACTGCTTTGGAAATCGTTGCCGATGCCTACGATGCAGATGTCATAATTATCCACCCCGAGGGAGCGCAGAAACTCCTCATTGGTGCTGTCGCCGATCTGGGCATTGGTCACATAGGGGAGAATTGCCTGTACCAGTTCCTCCTTGTGATCCCCCGCCATGACCTGATGGTTCAGTTCCCGGAGTTTCATGGCAATGTGCTTGCCAAAACGGCCTAAACCGATCAATAAAACAGATTTCATAAAGAGTCCTCCTTATCCAACGGTAATTTTCTCCAATGGCAGCTTGGAGAGGGTGTTTTTGTTTGCGGACAGTGTAGCAAAAATCAGTGTCAGGCCGCCAACTCTGCCCAGGAACATCAGACTAATCAGAATTAGTTTCGATACAAGACACAGAGAAGGCGTGATTCCAAGGGTCAGACCCACGGTGCCGATGGCGGATGCTGTCTCAAACAAACTGGTAAGAATTGGCAAATTTTCCACTCGACTGATGATCATGCCGCCCAACAGGAATAAGGAAATGTACATCAAGAAGACCGATACCGCGTTTTTGACCGTTTCATCTGCAATTCGCCGACCAAAGTATCTCCCGTTTTCCCGCCTGCGGAATACGGCTACCGCACAGGCGATCAGTACAGCTGCGGTGGTGGTTTTCATACCGCCTGCCGTAGAGCCGGGACTTCCGCCGATGAGCATCAAGCCGATGGTGAGGACCTGTCCGGTTTCGCTGAATGCTGTCAGATCGGCGGTGTTAAATCCTGCGGTTCTGGGCGTTACCGATTGAAACAGAGATAGAAGGAGCCGTCTGTCCATGGGCTCTGCGGAAAACTCGAAAAAGAAGAAATAAACTGCCGGAACAAGCAACAATATTCCGGTGGTGGCAAGGATGACCTTACTCTGCATCCGGTAACGCTTGATATGAAAACCATTCTGGCAAATGTCCTGCCATGTGAGAAACCCGATACCGCCAATGACGATCAGCAGCATAATGGTAACATTCACCACCGGGTGCACAGCATAGGCCGTTAAGGAAGAATAGGGAGCGTTGGCACCCATCAGATCAAAGCCGGCATTGCAAAAAGCGGAGATGGAATGAAACACTGCCATCCAAATCCCCTTCCAGCCGTATTCCGGAATAAATACCGTCATAAGCACCAAGGCACCCAGCAATTCAAACAGAAAAATGCCCTTTAGAATAAAGCCGGTGAAGCGGACGATACCGCCGACCTGCGGTGCGGAGATGGCGTCCTGCATGGTACTGCGCTGCATGAGGGATATCTTCCTGCCGGAGGCCATGGCGATGGCGGCTGCAACGGTAACGACACCCATGCCGCCGATCTGGATCAACAGCAGGATCACAGCCTGTCCGAATGCTGACCAGTAAGTGGCAGTAGCAACAACGACCAGACCGGTCACACAAACCGCCGATGTGGAAGTAAACAGCGCATCCCAAAAGGAAGTTCTTGTTCCGCTGCTCGTGGAAAACGGCAGCATGAGCAGAAGCGTTCCCACCAGAATCACGCCTGCAAAGCCAAACAGGATGATCTGGGAAGAACTGAGTTTTCGTTTATGCAAAACCGCCCACATGGCGATACCTCCCAATACTTTTCTTACTGTAATCCTATCAGAAAAGGTATAAAGGGGATGTTAAGGCTCACGCAGGCGGTGTTAAGATTGTATAAAGATGTTGACGGCTATTCTGACAAAAGGATTCTTTAATAAAACAGTACACCCACTGCTTTTTTCAGCAGTGGGTGTACTGTTTTATTTGTCCATACCGCACAGGGTTGCTTGTTCGATCAATGCCCGGTCGTTCATGACTGCATCGTAGAACCGGAAACCACCGGCAAAGTTGTAGGCTTCAAAGCCGTATCCTTCCAAAATTCGGGTGGCGATATAGCTGCGCAGACCGCTCTGACAGATGACATATACAGGCTTTCCTGCCTCAATTTCACCGATCCGTTCCCGCAGCTCATCTACCGGGATATTTTTGAAACCCTCAATATGTCCGCGGCTATATTCACCCACTGTCCGGGTGTCCAGCAGGGTCACACTTCCGTCCCGGGGCAGCTTTTCTGCATCTTCCAGATGCCACTGCTTCAGTCCCTTGGAGATGTTGTCGATCATAAAGCCTGCCATATTCACCGGGTCCTTAGCAGAGGAATAGGGCGGCGCATAGGCAAGATCCAGGTCTTTCAGATCGGTCGCTTTCACACCAGTGTGGATGGCAGTTGCCAGCACATCAATGCGCTTATCCACACCATCAAAGCCTACGATCTGAGCACCCAGCAGGCGGTAGGTCTCCTTTTCAAAGACCACCTTCATGGTCATGAGCTTGCCGCCGGGATAGTAACCTGCGTGGCTCATGGGAGAGAGAATAACGGTGTCCGCATCCAGACCCGCTTTTCCGGCATTGGTTTCATTGATGCCGGTTGTGGCTGCGGTCATATCAAAGACCTTGATCACAGAACTGCCCTGACTGCCTGAGTACCGGCTGTTGCCGCCGCAGATATTGTCCGCTGCGATCCGTCCCTGCTTGTTGGCAGGTCCTGCCAGGGCGATCAAGGCATCCTCGCCGGTGACATAGTGCTTTACCTGCACCGCATCGCCCACGGCATAGATATCGGGAACGGAGGTTTCCATCCGGTCATTGACCAGAATGCTGCCCTTGATACCGAGGGCCAGACCGGCTTCCTTGGCAAGCATAGATTCCGGGGTGACACCAATGGCAAGCACCACCATATCCGCATAAAGAGGTGCGTTGTCTTTTAGCAGCACTTTAATTCCACCGTTTTTTTCTTCAAAGCCTTCCACATTGTATCCCAGTGCCAGTTTGACACCGTGCCTGCGCACTTCGGCATGAATGAAGGAAGCCATATCTGCATCAAAGGGGTTCATCAGCTGCCGGGGCCGCTGCACGATGGTCACATCCAGACCAAGCTCCCTCAAATTTTCTGCTACTTCCAGACCGATAAAGCCGCCGCCCACCATAACCGCAGATTTTGGCTTGTTCTGAGTCACAAATTCCTTGATTTTGAAGGTATCCTCCACGGTGCGCAAGGTAAACAGCTTACCGCTGTCCATACCGGGCAAATCGGGAAAGACAGGCTTGGCTCCGGGAGAAAGAAGCAGCTTGTCGTAGCTTTCTTCAAAGACTTTTCCGGTTTCTAAGTTTTTTACGGAAACGGACTTTTTATCGGGGTGAATGGCGGTGACTTCGTGATGTACTTTCATGTGGATACGAAATCTTGAAAAGAAGCTCTCCGGGGTCTGGAGCGTCAGATCCCCGGGATCTTCGATCACGCCGCCAATATAATACGGCAGACCGCAGTTGGCATAGGAAATGTAGCCGGAGCGTTCAAATACGATGATCTCCGCTTGCTCGTCCAGTCTGCGGATTCTTGCTGCGGCAGTGGCTCCACCTGCCACGCCTCCTACGATCAAAACTTTCATATTAGCGTTCCACCTTTCCCTGATAAGCGGCAATGCCGCCGATGTCGGTTACATTGGTATAGCCCATATGCTGAAGCGTCGCTGCCGCCTGCCGGCTTCGGGCGCCGGAGTAGCAATAAACGAACAGTACTGTATCTTTATTTTCCGTTACAGATGCCACTTTGTCAATGGTCTGAAGCGGTACATTTTTGCTTCCGGGAATATGGCCCTCTCGGTATTCCTGGGGTGTACGCACATCCAGCAGAACGGCGTTTTCGGTTTCTGCATATTTTTTAAGCCCTTTATGGATGTCGGTCTGTTTGAAAAAGTTAAATATCCTCATAACGATTCTCCTTCGTTTGTCTGTGTTTCTCTGGGCCAATCGATGATGCCGCCAAACTCAACAACGTTGGTATAGCCTAATTTCACTAATTTTTCAGATGCCTGCTTGCTCCTGTTGCCGCTGCGGCAATATACCAGTATCAGCTGATCTTTATCCGGCAGTTCCGGGATGGCATCTGTGCCGATGGTCTCGTTTGGGATGTTGATAGCACCGGGGATATGCTCTTCATTAAATTCCGCAGCAGTGCGAACATCCAGAATGATGTAATCCTTTTCTTCTTCCATCATGGCAACGGCCTCGTCCATCGTGATTTGACGGTAGTTGACTTCCTGCTCCGCAGGTGCAGCACATCCTGCTAAAAGAAGAACTGCTATGAAAATTGGCAGAAGCCTTTTCATCCTCAGCACCTCCTGATGATCTTTTGATTGTATTATATACGATGGACACATTCCATTCCGTGACGTTATCACATAACGATTTAAGGAATATCGCAGTAAAAAACGAGGAAGCTGGAACGGCATCAAGTGCCCAGTGGGAAAGTCTATGACAGAAATCGAGTTAAAAGAAGCGATCGCGAAGCTGCTGTCTGAAAACCCTGTGCAGCAAAAACAGTACCCCAATGACAGCCGCTTTCAACGTGCGGCAAAAGGCTCACATCCAAAAGAGCGCGGAAGCATCCCGGCTTGATGGGAAAAGGCGTGATAGAATAAGAACAGAGAAACGCAGAAGGATCAATATGGACAATGGTATGTTGTTCACAAACTAAAGGACTTATATGTTGGTTATGAGGAAGTCTTTTGGCGGGATAAAAAAACCCGTTTCAAATTGCTCGGATTATGCTATAATATGGAAAATGGCAGGGAGGTGGCAAGGTGAAAGAGCCGACGAAGGAACAGAAACTGCATATTGTCAAGCGGTATCTTGCCGGAGAGACCATGTATGCCCTTGCACGGGAAACCGGCCATCCGGTTAAGAAAATCCGGGAGTGGATCAAGCGGTATCGACGAAAGGGCGAAAAGGGTCTGGAACATGCCAAAAAACTGCCCGGTTTCATTTTACCGGTTTCCATGGTGGTGTTTGCCGCAATGTGCGTATTCAGTATTACGAAGATCATGGATGTTCGTGAGGAGCGTGAGGTCGGCAATGCAGCCTACTCCAATCTTGCTCAAAGCATCGTGTCTGTACAGCCGCCCCAAGTGGTTGAAATTGAAACCTCCGTTGAAGAAGAACCGGTGGTCATTGATGTGGAAAAGCCCTCTGTGGAAGTGGATTTCAACGCCCTGCAGGCCATCAACGAACAGGGTGTGGCATGGATTTGCTCCGATGATGGCAGCATCCACTATCCGGTGATGCAGGGAACGGATAATGACTACTATCTCAATCACCTGCCCGATGGCACGGTCAACCGCAATGGCTCTATTTTCATGGACTTCCGAAATCAGGCGGACTTTTCCGACCGGAACACATTGATTTACGGCCATAACATGCTGGATGGCACCATGTTTGCCACCCTTGGAAGATATTCGGAGACCGGTTATTATGAAGCTCATCCATCCCTTCTGCTGGTGACACCGGAAAGAAGCTACAGTCTGCAGGTTTTTGCCGGCTGTGTGGTGCCCGGCAATTCCGATGTTTATCAGATTTCCTATCAGAATGACGAGGATTTTTCCGCTTACCTGACAAAAATTCGCGCCATGTCGGAGTTTTCTGCGTCTGTTGAGGTCACGGATGATGACCGGATCGTGACCCTTTCCACCTGCGCCTACAACTATGAAGATGCACGCTATGTTCTGTTCTGCAGGCTCGTGCCGATGCAATAAGAAAAAACCACCGAATTTTGGAAAATTTCGGTGGTTTTTCTTGCGTTTTTTGAGGGCTTGAGGTATTATGTATTGTGTATAAGTATTATTATCTTCGTCTGAAAACGGTGGTTTACATAACACCAAATGGTGCTCCGATATATCGTCAAGGGAACGTTCCTTTGCGTGTTGGTCGACCAACACGATGTTACCCTGGGAGGAAGAAAAAATGAGCAGAAACAGTGTATGGAAGAAAATTTTTGCGGGAGTACTGGCTCTGGTTCTGGTGCTGGGCAATCTGTCCGGTATTGCAGTGCCTGCCGATGCAAGAACCGCTGTGTTTGGCGGATTGGGCATCAAGGATGCAGATCCGGCAACGGTCAATAACTGGAAAAACGTGATCAAAACGCTGGACACCTCTTATGCAGGCGGTGTCTGGACGGATAAGTCTGTCTTCGAATCGGCGGAGGATTATTTTGCCGCCACCGATGAAGAAGAGAATTTCTCCATGTCTCTGCAGAATTCCAGAGACTTCCTCATCTCTCTTTCTGCCATTGCTTCTACTAAGACTATTGTGGGCTATTCCACCCTGCCGACGGATACCATGTTCATTCTGGACGTCTCCGGCTCTATGGACAGCAGCAGCCGTGACAGCCGCATGGTGCAGGCAGCCAACAAGGCCATCGGCGATCTGCTGGCCCTGAACAACTATAACCGCATCGGTGTGGTTCTGTATTCCTCCGATGCAACCCTGGTGATGCCTCTGGATCGCTATACCACCACCTCTACCACCACGGTCAACAACGAGACCGTTCCTTCCTATATCTATTTGAACTCCAATGACTATGTCACCATCAGCAGCGGTGTGAGAAACTCCAAGGGCACAAGACCCACCGGCAGCCGGGAAGTGGTCGGTGCCACCTACATTCAGAAGGGTATTCAGCTCGCCATGGGTCAGCTGACGGCCAACAACCTGCAGACTACCATCACCGAAGGCTTCCAGGCCGGTACCACCCGCACTCCCATCATGGTGCTCATGAGTGACGGCGCTCCCACCTATGCTACCAACAGCTATACCAACATCGGCAACTACAATATGGGTAACGGACAGTCCTCCAGCACCACCGGCGATATGGCCTTTGTGACCCAGCTGACTGCATCCTGGGCGAAGGAAAAAATTGCACAAAAATACGGCGATGAAGTGGAGCCTTTGTTCTATACCCTGGGTCTGGGTGTGGGCAGCGATTCCAATGCCCTCAGCGTCATGGACCCCAACAATGCCGGTGCCAGCAGCACTGCCAATAACAACTGGAACACCTTTAACGGTCTGGACGAGGGTGAAACTCTGCGTCTTAGAAATCACAACAACCGTCAGGTCACCAAGCTCAATGACGGCAGAGATGACAACAACGACACCATGCCTCTGAGCAAAAACTATGTGGATCAGTATTTTGCCGCAGGCACTGCCAATGAGCTTTCTTCTGCGTTCCAGAAGATCGTGGATACCATCATTCTCCAGACCATGTACTATCCCACGCTGGTGGAGGGCGGCGATGTCCACCACAGCGGTCATCTGGAATTCCGGGATTACATCGGTCCCAATATGGAAGTCAAGCAGGTAGAGGGCATCCAGCTGGGTGACACCCTCTACACCGGCGAAAACTTTGCCAAGCTGGTCGCCACTGGCATGGGTACTGTGGAAAACCCCACCGATGAAGGCAATGCACTGGTCTGGTCTCTGATTACCAGACTGAATCTGGGCGAGATCGGCGATCCTGTGGCCACCCAGAAGGTACGGGAACTGATCGAAAAGGCCTGGCAGGCCGGTCAGCTGGCTTATAACACCGATTATGACGGCAACACCACCTGGAGCAACTGGGTCGGCTGGTATGCCGATGAAAATGACAACTATCTGGGCTTCTGGGACGGTGACGGCATTGATGCCGACATGGTCGGCAGAGCAGAATATGCCATCAAATCCTATCTGGTTCTGGGTGATGTGGGTGAAGGCCACCGGGATACGGATATGCTCTATGCTTCCGTGCAGGTCCGCTCCCATCTGGATGACAACGGCAATGTACTGGAAGATGTGGTCTTCGGCAGACTGCCTGCATCTCTGATTCCCATGGTGGAATACCATGTGGAACTGGATTCCAATGATCCCATGACAGCCAAGAAGATCACGCTGACCCAGACCGGTGCCACTGCTCCCACCAGACTGATCTACGAAGTAGGTCTGCGCAGCAAGATCGACATCCTCAACATGGAAGGCACTGCCACGGAAGGTCTCAAGACCGATGCCAACGGCAACTACATCTTCTATACCGATCAGTGGGATACCACCGGTCTGAACGAAGGCGTTGCACCCAGTAAGCTGCACAATGCCTATGTCAACTTCTTCCCCTCGGAAGAAAACGAACGGTATTATTACCACGAAGATACCCCCATCTATGTGGCAAGCGGCAACGGCTATACCAAATATACCGGCAGCAAGCCTGCAGCCGGTGACGGTAATACATATTATCATGCCCATGTGACCTACAAGGCCTCTGCCAACGGCGGTGCAGCCACTGTCAGCGTGGAGTATGAACCCATTCCTGCCTCTGCTCTGGCTGCAGCCAATGTGCAGCAGCAGACCGGTTCCGACAACTGGGTCATCAAGAAGGGCACGCTGCATCTGTATGAGGCAAGAAATGCCGTTGGTAAGACAGAAAACACCACGGCAACGCTGCCTTATTCCGAGTATCCTGTTGTTCACAGTGATGCTGCGATGGGCTACCATCTGGACGGTATTCTGGGCAACAACGGTCTGCTGACCATTGATCCTCCCGAAGGCATCAAGCTGACCAAGACCATTGATGACACCCTGACCGACAACGGCCAGACCTATACCTTCAACATCGCACTGACCTCCGGCAGCCACGACAATGCCACCGTTTATCTGGTCACAGAAACCGATGGCGTCCGTTCCGCATGGCAGGAGATTCAGTTTGTCGATACATATACCGTTGCGCTGGCTCCCGGCGATTCCGCATGGCTGGTCGGCTTGCCTGATGGCAATCAGTACACCGTTACGGAGATGGTGGACGGAGAGTATGAAGTCAGCGCCATCACCATTGACGGTCAGCAGGCAAACGAAGCGATTATTACTGCACAAAACAACCACATTGCCGATGTGGTCTTCACCAACTCCGCCGTCTTTACCGGTGATGTGAAGATCGGCAAGCAGGTGGTCAGCTCCTTTGCACCCCATCTGACGGAAGACTATCCCTTCGCCTTCTCTATTGAGATCAACAATGCCGATGAAAATGCCGTTTATGAGGTTCTGCCCGTGGCTGCAGACGGTACCATCGGTCAGGCCATGTCTGTTGCTGTCAATGACAACGGCTATGCCCAGTTTACTGCAGATCTGGCTCACGGACAGTCTGTCCTGATCAAGGATCTGCCCGAAGGCGCAAGCGTAACTGCCGCTGAAAATCTGCTTCCCGGCTTTACCTCTGACCAGCCCAACAATATGGCTTCTGCGGATGTTGTGGTTGGCGAAACTGCCACCATGACCTTCACCAACACCTATGCGGCTCAGCCTGTGAGTCCCACGGCTGTGGATGTCTTCGCCAAGAAGGTTCTGCAGGGCAGAGACTGGGTGGATGGCGACAGCTTCACCTTCGCTGTGGAAAAGCATGTGAACCATGACCAGCACACCACCATCGAAGAACTGGCCATCGATTACTACGATGACGATAAGATCGCCGATTTCCAGAGCAATTCCGGCGAACTCTACACCGAGCCCGGTACTTACTCCTACCGTGTGGTGGAGCGCACCGGCAATCTGCCCGGCATCGCTTACGATTCCGCCATTTGCTACTTTGATATCGTGGTGAAAGACGACGGTGCAGGCAACCTCTACATTGATGAAGTTATCGGTCATCAGGATGTGAATGTGGTCTTTGATCCCACAACCAATACCTGGGATGTGATCACGGAATTCACCAATGTCTACAACTCCGAAGGCTCTGTGCAGGTCTCCCTGAGCGTGTTCAAGACCATGACCGACCCTGCCGACACCGACATCAGCGCAGAGGGCTATGCCTTCGAGCTGTATGAGACCAATGAATTCTTTGGTATTGACGGCGTTGTTCCCACTACCGTCAACACCAATGCAGAAGGCGCTGCTGCCTTCCATGATCTGGTCTTCACCCAGGAAGGCATGTACTATTTCCTGCTGAAGGAAGCTGCAGGCACCAACCGGCAGATGACCTACGATCCCAATGTGTACTACTGCACGGTGGAAGTCACTTCCGATCCTGTGACCTCCGGTCTGGTGGCAGCAGTCACAGTGGTCAATGCAGCAGGTGCAACCTGCTACAGCGGTACTGTCAGCTACGATCCTGCTACTCAGGTCGTTCCCAGCCTGTCCTACGAAGCACCCTTTAACAATTTGTATACCCCTGTGGGTACGCAGACCGTCATCTGCGGCGAAAAGGTGCTGGAGGGCAGAGAACTGAACGATGGCGAGTTCACCTTTGAACTCTATGAAGCCTATCTGACTGACAATGGCTTCGTCATCGGCAATTATATTACCGAAACCACCAATGTGGGTGGCAGCTTCACCTTTGAAAATCTGTCTGCCCTGTCCTACAGCAAGACCGGCTATTATTACTATGCGGTCAAGGAAGCTGCAGGCAATCTGGGCGGTGTGACTTATGACGAAAATACCGTCTATGTGACGGTGCAGGTCACTGCCGATCCGGATAACGATGCTTTGGTTGTCAACTCCGTCAATGTTACCGATGCAGAGGGTAACAATACTGCACTGAAGTTCACCAATACCTACAAGGCAGCTGCTACCGGTGCCACCATCGAAGCAGGCAAGTCCATGACCGGCCGTACACTGGCGGCAGATATGTTCCAGTTCCAGCTGATGGATGCCAGCGGTGCTGTGCTGCAGACCGTGGCCAATGATGCCAACGGCAGAGTGCAGTTCACTGTGGACTATACTGCTGCGGGTGACTATACCTACACCATCGCAGAACGAATCCCTGCCAATGCCGTGAACAACAAGCTCAACGGCGTTTCCTACGATGGCAACACCTGGCCCGTACAGGTCACTGTCCGTGACAATCTGGCAGGTGAACTGGTGGCTGAGGTCAACTATCCCAGCGGCAGACCGGCATTTGCCAATGACTATACACCTGCCCCCACCACTGCCTCCATCGGCGGTCAGAAGGTGCTGGACGGTCGCAGTCAGGCAGCAGGTGAATTCTCCTTCGCCCTCTATGAAACCGATGCACGCTTCGTGCCTCTGGACAACACGGCAGACGGCATTGCCAGCACTTATGATGCAGGCAACGGTACCTTCGCCTTCGGCTTTGGCGAAAAGACCTACAGTAAGGTTGGCGGCTATCGCTACATCATCGTGGAGCAGAAGGGCAATGACGGCCAGATCACCTACGATCCCACTGTGTTCTACGCATTGGTTTCCGTTACCGATAACGGTCAGGGACAGTTGGAGTCCAAGGTCACGCTGGGCAATGCCATTGATGCCAACGGCACCATTACTTCTGCACTGAATACCGTTGAGTTCTACAATGTGTTCCATCACACCCCTGCAGAATTGACCATCAGCGGCGATAAGACCCTGCAGGATCATGACTGGGAAGACACCCATGTGTTCACTTTTGAACTCTATGACTCCGATGCAAGTTTTGCCGTAGCAGAAGATGCCGAACCTCTGGAAACTGCTGTAAACGATCCCACCGCTGCAGGTGCGGAAGGCGCATTTGCATTCTCCAAGATGACCTTCGAGGAAGAAGGCACTTACTACTATGTGATTAAGGAACAGCTGCCTCAGGGTGTTGCGGTTGATAATCCCAGAGATGCTGATACCGGCATCGTCTATGACACCAGAGCTGTTCATGTCACCGTCACTGTGGAGGAAGATCCTGCCAATCCCATGGCACTGAAGGCCACTTATACTGTGGATGGTGCGGAAGCTGTTGCCTTTACCAACCGCTATACCACGGAAGGTTCTGTGCTGGCAGCGATCTCTGGTAAGAAGCTCCTCAGCGGCAGAAACATCCGCAGCACCGATGGCTTCAAGTTCATTCTGAAGGACAAGAGCGGTGCTGAGGTCGAAACTGTTACAGTCAACGGCGATGGCACTGCCGGCGAAGCCTCTTTCAGCTTCCAGTCCCTGTCTTTCGATCAGGTCGGCACCTACACTTACACAGTTGTAGAAGAAAAGGGCGCTGTAGCCGGTGTGACCTATTCTGAGGAAGTTTGCACTGTCACCGTCAAGGTGGGCAGCAAACTGGGTAAGCTGCAGGAGCCTGTTGTGACCTACAAGATGGACGGCAAGGATGCCGCTGCAATGGTCTTTACCAACACCTACAAGGCAGGCGCGTCTGACAAGCTGGTTCTGGAAGGTACCAAGTCCCTCTCCGGCGGTATTCTGCAGGACAACCGGTTCACCTTTGAACTCTATGAGGCTTCTGTGGATGCTGAAGGTCAGTTCACTGCCGGCGATAAGCTGGACGATGTGACCAACACCGGTACCGCCTTTGCCTTTGACGGTCTGTCCTTCAAGGAACCCGGCAAATATTACTACGTCATCAAAGAACAGGTCGGCTCTGCAAAGGGTGTGACCTACGATGACAACGAGTTCTATGTGACCGTTTCCGTGGAAGACAACGGCGATGGCAAGTTGACTGCCCATTTGGAGCAGATCGAGGCCAAGAAGCCTGTGAACGGCTCCGGTGTGGTATTCACCAATGTCTATACCCCCGATCCCATTTCCGTCATCTTCTCCGGCACCAAGACCCTGACCGGCAGAACCATGAACGATGGCGAGTTCACCTTTGAACTCTACAAGACCGGTGCAGATCATGTGGTGGCGGAAGGCACACTGCCTGTGGATACGGCAGTCAACGAAGACGGTGTCTTCACCTTTGATGCACAGGAGCTACCTGCTGTGGGCGTCTACTACTATGTGGTCAAAGAAGTGAAGGGTGCGGCCTCCCGTGTGACCTACGATACCACGGTCTACAACATCACCGTTAATGTCAGCAACAACAATGGTGTTCTGGAGAAGGAAGTGATCTACAAGGTCGGCAGTGAGGTCAAGACGGAAATCTCCTTCCGCAACACCTACCGCAAGCCCGATCCTCAGCCTCAGCCTCTGGATATCAACCTCTATGTGGAGAAGATCATGAAGGGTCGCTACGATGTGGAAGGCTTTGTCTTTGAACTGGTAACGCCCAACGGAACGGTTGTTGATACGGCTGTTTCCAACAGCAACGGCGACGCCGTCCTCCATGTGGGTACTTTCCGCAAGGCAGATGCCGGTAAGACGCTCTATTTCATCGTTCGTGAGGTCGATACGGATATCCCCGGTGTGATTTACAGCACCAGAGAATATCAGGTGCAGATCACTCTGGCTTATGACAGTGCCAATAACCGGATGCTCTATGAGCTGGTCAAGGACGGTGCTGTGGTCAATGGCGGAGAACCCTTTGTGTTCACCAATATCTACAATCCCGGCGGCGGTGACACTACAGAGGACCACGAAGATTCCGCCGATCCCTATAAACCCGATGAACCCACCTCTCCCGATACCGGTGATGAGGGCATCAGCCACTGGGTCGTGCTTCTGTCTGTAAGTATTGCAGGTTTTGCTGCAACACTTCTGGCAATGATTATGAGAAGAAGACGCAGTGCATAAAACATAAAGAAAACCGTCAACAGGACTTTTCCTGTTGACGGTTTTTCAGTTTTTGAGCTGTTCGTCGGTCTCTCATCGGCGCAGAGGTTGCAGGGGGGTGATGTTCATTCTGAAATTTTTACAGTCATCTTATCTCAAAAGAAGCAAAGAATTAGTTTGTTCGTTCCACAACAAACGCGTTTGGAAGGGGTCTTCCTTCCAGCAAGAAGCGATTGGAACACATGGTGACATATTCTCCGTCATACCAGAGAATGGAGCTGGAGCCGTAATCCAATGTCATCGCTTGTTCAGCACCATAGCGGAGGAGAATATCGGCACATTCTGCCAGTGCGGATCCGGTGGATCTTCCAGGCAGTCTGCCTTCCACAACCAGAATTAGGACATTTCCGGCTGCTGTTTGACCGATGCAGGATCTGGGATGTAAACCGCTCCAGTTCTCCAAATCTTTGGTGGCCAACGCACCGTCAACGATCAAAGCAGGTGTAAACTGCACTGCGTGCCTGACATCCTCACCGAGCGGTCCGGCAGGATTGACAACGGAAAATTCACCAAGACTGTTGATCTCCAATCTGGCTTGATCGTCACGAATGAGTGAATCTTCGTTGTATGCGACACCATTACAAACCGCGAAATCTGCAATGGAGGAACCCTCTTCGTTTCCATCTTCAGCAACAAAGCGGCTTGCGTTGACGGCAAGAATTCCGTTATGCGCTTCTGCGATCTCACCAATGGTTTCACCTGTATTTCCTAGTTGAGAGGAGACCTGCAAACTCAGCTTCGTAGGATCATCGACCCAAGCGAGAACGCCTTGATAATCTTCACCAACGACACGAATAAGGAGAATGCCATTTTCTGCATCAACAGCCAAAACTTGATCTCCCAATGTGGTATAGATTTCTGTGCCGTTATCGTCCAAGCCTGCTTCGTTCAGATAAAAACTACTCCAATCCTGGTCGGTAGTACTGGGTATCGTAGTTTCATTGAGCAGAGGAAATCTTCTGACCAAGGGATGTTCGTAAGCTGCTTCTTCGGCTGGTGCGTGTTCTGTTATTTCTTCTGTATCATTTGCAGAGACTTCTGCTGACTGAAGAAGTTCATCGTCGCGTTGTTCTTTGGCACTGGTAAAGGTACAGCCCACCGTAACGGTTAAAATAAGAAGGACACAAGCCAATGTAATTGCCAGCATTTTTGGCTGTTTTGCGATACACTGGATCCGATATCGCAAGCTCCGTTTCCCGGAAGTCATGGTTGTGGCGCAGGACAGCAGATCTGTCGGTTTTGGCTTGGAAACGATCAGCTGCAAAAGTGTTTGCCCATAGGAAATTCGCTGCTGTTCTCCCAGTCTTTTGATGGCAGATGCATCACAGGCCAGCTCCGCATCCTGTTTGGAGAAAATGGCTGCGATCCAAACCAGAGGATTGTACCAATGAAATGCAACCGCAATACTGCGAAGCAAAGACCACAGGTGATCGCCATGACGATAGTGAGACATTTCGTGTGCAAGAATGTGGGAGAGCATGGTTTCATCTTTCGCACATTCACAGGGAATGTAAATCGACACACGCAACAACCCAAAAAGGCAAGGAGAAGATAGTCCTTCTGAGGCGTATACAGGAAGCTGATAAGTCACGGCAAGCGATTTCCTGCTTCGCCGAAGTTTGAGATAAAAGTGCAAGTTGGTTAAAAGGAATACCGTTAAAATAACGATTGCTCCAGCAATCCCGATCCCGTTAAGAACAGTTTTGAGAGAAATGGTAGATTTGACTGCTGGAAGCTGCTGTTTTGTAGGCATCTCCATGTGTGGCTGCGTGTGTTCCGGGACGATGTGGGGGGAAATCGTGATTTCCTGTTGGAATGTATGCTCCTCGTAAAAAATCGCATTGGATTGTGCTTGGGAAACCTGTTCCGGAGCTGTCAGCAGATTTTGTACGCTGATTGGACTGGGGATGAATTCGCCGGGAATCAACAGCCGAAGCAGCACCAAAAGCCACAGCCCATACTGAAGTCCGGGTGCCAACTTGTTCTTTAATAAGAAGCGCAACCCGATCGTAACGACGATCAAAACAGAAGAGGAGACGATCCATCCAATCATTTCTGCCTTACCTCCGCATCCTTTAGTATTGCATAAAGTTCGTCGATCTCCTCTCTGGAAAGCTCCTGTTTTTCAGCCATGGCACTCATCATTAAACCAACACTGCCTCGATAGACCCGGTTCAGGAAACTGCGAGTTTGGGAAGTGACGGCTTCATCGCGATCGACATTGGGATAGAAATCCTTTCCTCGTCCATTGGGAACGCTTTTGAGCAGGTTTTTCTCTTCCATACGCTTGACCATGGTTGTGGTTGTACTCTTGGCCCAGCCCATGGTGTTTTTCAGTTGATTGACAAGCTGCATCAGTGTCAGAGGCGACTGATCCCAAAGACACTCCAGGACAGCCCACTCTGTATTTGTCAGGTGTGTGAACACGGCAAAACCCTCCTTTGGTCTACATTGTAGTTCAACCATAACACATTCGGACTACAATGTCAACCTATTTTTCAATTTTCTTCCATAATCAGAATTCCCGGTGGAAGCGATTACGCCTCTGCCGGGGTTGATTTGATGATAGACGTTTTTCGAAGACAGAAGCCCAAATTAACATTTGCATTATAGACAGCATGAGTTTTACACAAAATTTCATCACTCATTTCGTCAATCGTATTTTTGTTGCAGAATGAGCGATAAAGTGATATACTAACCATGAGGTGATGGTTATGCAGAGCAAAAAGCCACCGTTTGAAATTACGAATGCCATTTTGGATGAAGTTGCGGAGATTGCAGAATTGGTGGGTCAAGTCAATGCCACGCAAGGCCTTTCGACCAACCCGATTTTGCGTCGTACCAATCGCATCCGAAGTATTTATTCCTCGCTTGCCATCGAGCAGAATACTTTGAGCTTGGAGCAGGTGACAGCTGTACTTTCCGGAAAGCAGGTGCTTGCACCGCCCAAGGACATTGCCGAAGTGAAAAATGCCTATGAGGTCTACGAGATGATGGATCGTCTGGATCCCTATTCTATGGACGATTTGCTGGCCGCCCATGGTGTTATGACCAGAGGCTTGGTGGAGGAGTCTGGTTGTTTCCGTTCAAGACCTGTAGGGGTTGTGGACAAGCAGGGTAATGTCCTTCATTTTGGAACCTTGCCTGACTATATTCCCGGTTTGGTGGCAGAGCTTTTGGATTGGGTGAAGAACAGCGATGTTCCTATGCTGATCAAAAGTTGCGTGTTCCACTATGAATTAGAGTTGATCCATCCTTTTGCTGATGGTAATGGTCGTATCGGCCGCCTGTGGCATACGCTGCTCCTGACTAAATGGAAACCGTTGTTTGCATGGCTTCCGGTGGAATCCATCATCCATGATAGACAGGATGAATATTACAGAGCCATCAATCAGTCTAACTGCGATGGCTCGTCTACGGTGTTTATTGCATTTATGCTGTCGGCCATCAAGCAGGCATTGCAGGAAGTCAGCGGGAAGAAAATGACTACAGATGAACTTCGTTGGTTTAGGATCAAGCAATTCCTGCAGGAGAACGAAACCATTGCAAATTCCAATGTCCGTGAGCTGTTTGATGTATCACCGGCAACAGCCAATCGCATTCTTGCAAAGCTGACAGAAACAGGAAAATTGGAGAAAATCCGCATCGGTAAATCCTGGGGATATCAAACAAGTTAAGATGAAATATCAATTTCTTCTTCAATGGCATTATATATTTTCTTGTTTTTAGGGAGCCAAGAGATCGTTATTTGCGTATTTAGCATTAATCAATATCCCAAGCTTGAGCCCATTTCCTTATGCGTGCCTCAAAGCAAGTATCTCCTATTAATTCTAATAACTCAAAATCAAATTGGACGCTTTGAGGATCTAGGTCAAAGTATAAGTTTTCGTCACAAAAGTACTTGCAGTCTCTAAATTTCTCCAACAATTCAATCAGCTGCTGGCGAGAATACTTGTTGCGGTCTCTCAAAAGATCAGCAAATAACGCACTCAGATTAAATAAACGTATCTCATTAACGTTTCCTTTTGAGATATACGTATGTATATTATGGCGAGTTAGCGCATCATCGATTTTATATAAATGACACGAACCTGTGATAGTTTTGTCAAAAGTGCCATAAAAATGTTGTTTAATTCTCTTATCTTGAATGCGCAAAGCATTTCTCGCTGTTCCTAAATGAATAATATCCGGCTCCTCTTCAAGAAATCCGATGTGATAAAGTGCGCTGTTTTTTACTAGGAATGCTGCTGGGTACTTCTTTAGTACCAACTCATATGTTGTGAAATTGTCCTTTTTATCAGAGTATATCCCACTTTCTATTCTATATATTTTCTTGTGAGCAATAGCTTGTTTTAATTTATAGTCAGTTCCATAAATCTCAAGAGTTTCCCTATAATTATACAGCATTTTCGTCTCCTCTGTGACTTTTTGCTTTTTGCTGTGAGCGATTACTTAAATAATAGGTTAGCAGGTTATCTTTGAATTTGCAAGAATTTTATGCTGATTTTCGCATCCTTGTCTGAATGTCGTTCGAATTCTCGATTTTTTTAATTGACTTTCCGCAAAAACTATGATAGAATTTCTGTGGGGTAGTGCGCCCTGAACGAGATCGCCATTGGCGGTCTCGTTTTCAGTTGGCCTTTAGGACAAAAGAAAAAAGTGCTACTTGTGTAGCACTTTATCAAAGTTCCGAGCATCTCCAATTGTTTTGATCGGAGGGTGGGGAAAGTTGGTGTTTTTGAAACAGACAGAACCATTCCGGTTTAGAACGATGGGATGGTTCTTTTTCATTGGTATGAACACCCTTTCCTCTGCCTCTCGTCAGTGCGGACAGCTCTGTCAACCGGAGACACACCAACCATTGCATCGGTGTCAATGATTACAAAAGGAAAAAACTGGAAATGGATAACCGCAAAAGTTGGGAATATAGATAAGAGAAGCCGGTGGGAAGCGGGGTGTGATTTGTATATAATTCCAACAATTTCGTAGAAATCGCTTTACATTTATACAAAACTTTGATATAGTAACTCTGTATAAATGGCAGTAACACTGTCGAAAAATTTAGGAGGGTTAACAATGAAAAAAATTCTCGCACTGGCCCTGGCACTCATCATGGTTTTCTCCATGGTTGCCTGCGGCGGCTCCAAGGAACCCAAGATCTCTGTGTTCTGGTACGATGAGTCTGACGTTTATCTGAGCTCTGTTCGTACCGCTCTGAACGGCGAACTGGACAAGCTGGGCGTTGCTTACGACAACCAGTTTGCAGCCAACGACCAGGCTAAGCAGCTGGACCAGATCAAGACCGCTATCGCTGGCGGCTCCACTCTGCTGATCGTCAACATCGTTACTTCCGGTTCTCCCGACGCTGCTAAGGAAATCCTGGCAGCTGCCGGCAAGATCCCCGTCATCTTCTTCAACCGTGCTATCGGCACCGACGGCTCCGACCTGGAAATCCTGAACGGCTCCGAGACCACCTGCTTCATC
>JAZNLL010000084.1:0-3780 GCA_045579045.1 Candidatus Avilachnospira sp. | reverse complement strand
GACAGCCAGGATGCGGTCGATGTAGTAAATGGGGTCGGTATCGACATCGCCTTCTGCACGGTAGGAGATGTAAACGTCGACAGTCTTACCAGCCAGTTCGGGCCAGGACCAGGACTGAACCAGGTCGTTCATGCCGTAGATGCAGGAGACAGTAGCGGGAGCGGTGTAGTCAGCGAACTTCTTGACCATGTAGGTCTCGCCGGTAGCAGCCTTCCAATCACCTCTGGTGAGGTAGAAGGTGCCGCCATGAGCATCATGGAACCAGAAGTCTCTGGCGCACCAGTCGGGATCACCTGCTTCGGGATCGAGCTTGATGGCGCGGCCGGTGAGAGAGTTGGGATCGTCAACGCATTCACCGTAGGTGGTCAGGGCATCGGCAGCCTTGTCGAAGATGACATGCTCGATGTCAGCGCCGGCAGCAGCCAGATCAGCTTCCACGGCAGCAGGCAGCTTGTGGACAATGCTGGTGGAGGCGGTGGTCACGCCGCAGCGGGAACAGGCGGCCTCGTATGCCTTGGTCTCACTGTTCCACTGGTAGTTGCTCTCGGCATGGCCCAGAGCGGAGTCTGCCAGTTCTTCGGTAATAGCGCAGCCGCAAACGTCGCAATCAAAGGAGATGATAGCATTGGAATCGCAGTCGGCTTCGGTCACGATGGAGTAGCTGCTTTCGTCAAACTCACACTCGGTAACAGCGATCATGCGGTCCAGATAGTAGATGGGATTGTTCTCCAGAGTGCCTTCAACCTTCAGAGAGATGTACAGGTCGATGGTCTGGCCCTTCAGCGCAGCCATGCCGTAGTTCTGCCATGCAAAGGTTGCAGCAAAAGCGTAAGTGTAGTCGAAGTCGTCCTTCACCTGGACATCTTCAAACTTGTAGATCTTGTAACCCTGTCCTTCGTTGGGCTTCATTGCGTCATAGCTCATGTAGCAAAGAATGCCGCCGTTGCTGTAGGCAAAGTAGAAATTGCTACTGGGACCCACTGCAGGACCGGCATACTTGGAAGCCTTGCCCAGAGCAGAGTCGGGATCTTCAACCAATTCCTCGCCAACAGGCATATAAATGTTTTCTGCGCTCCAGTCATAGACGTGCGTCACGCCCTTGCCGGTAGCGTTCAGGTCAGCCTGCACTTCTGCAGGCAGTTCGCCCTTGAGGTTCTCGGGCAGAGTCTCGGCGGAAGCCACGACGGGCATCATACCGAAGATCATAACCAGAGCCAGGAGCAATGCCAATGTTCTTTTCATTTCGTTTGTTTCCTTTCTTTATTAATTTTTACCCTGTGTTGCCACACGGTTAAGACCTGTCCCCACAGGTCTGGATCACAGATGGACGCTTTTTCACGGGTGTATACTCACTTCCACCCATCTGAAATTTTGACTAGATTTCGCTATCTCTGTCTTAAAACGCAATCGTTCTTTCTTCGTTTTCTTCTTTACTGGTTTTCCCTCTCCCGAAATTGGGAGAGGAGAAAAGCTGTTGAAATACTTATTTGAGGGTCACAGTCATACGGGTGGCTGCATCGAACATTCTGTTCAGGATGGTAGCCACTTCGCTGCGCTTGATGGGTGTATGGGGATTGAAGGTACCTGCGGCATCGGAGCCGGTCAGGATGCCTGCACGGTAGAATGCGTAGATTTCCTCGGCATTCTCATCGTTCATATCCACATCGGGAATGGCGTTGTCGGCAACGGTGTTGCGGCCGGTCAGGTCGTCACCCATGGCAGCGGCAAAGATGGCAACAAATTCGCTTCTGTCGATGGGCTTGTTCATCTCGGCAGCGCTCATGGAGGCATACTCGCCATCCACGATGCCATTGTCAACAGCATAGTCCACATAGGAGCTGTACCAGTTGCCGGTGCCGTTGGTCAGCGTGACCTCGCCGGACTCGGAACGCTCGTGGTAAGCAGCAGCCAGCTTGATGGCCTGTGCGGTGGTCAGAGTCTCATCGGGACGGAACTCCGTTGCAGAGACACCGTTGATCAGTTTGTTGTTCATGGCATTCTTCACAGCGCTGAAGTACCAGTCGGAGGACTTGATATCGCTGAAGGAGACACCGTGACCGGATGCTCCGCCAAAGGCAGGCAGATGACTCAGGGCACCGTCGGTACCAAAATTGGGAGTAGTGTTGATCACATCACGGATATGACGCTCACCGCAGCCGTAATCACACCAAGCCTGTTCCTTACCGGAACCGTCATCCAGCGCCTTATAATTGGTGAAGCTGTGCACCAGCTGAGAGCCTTCCACTTCCATTTCGCAGTAGTCCCAGCCGCACACGGTGCAAGGACCATAGAGAATCATGTTGTCTTCGCAAGTAGGCGCAACACCTATGTGGCCATTGATGATATTATGAGGCAGCTTGGGGATGTTGACCTCGGAGTTTTCTAAGCCGCAAATCTTACATGTACCAACGGCATAGCCCTTCGTGGTACATGTGGGCTCGGTGATGATATCCCAGGTCTCATCCATTTCACAAACGGTTGTAACGACCAGCTGATCCAGATAGTAGACGGGGTTCTCACCGGGAGTCTGGCAGTAGGGATCGCCCTCTACCTTCAGGTAGACATAAATATCCATGACCTGATCCTTATAATCTCTCAGATCGTCATCGAACTGTTCGATAGAAGCACTCCAGTCGTTAAACATATACAAAAATCTGTACTCGTTGTATTCGATGGGGACGATATCATCCAACAGGACAAGCTGGTAGCCCTTGCCGGACAGCTCCTTCAGCTGAGCCGCTTTAATATTGCCGAGAACCTCAGTATTGATACCGCCACGCCACAGGTTGACGGGAATCTGCAGAGCTTGGCTCATATCCAAGTGGCTCCGTGCTTCGTTGGTCTCACATTCGTCATAGGCACGGACCATGACCGGACGATTCAAGTCATTGTCCCAGCGGGTATGCTCGCTATAGGTAGCAATCTCACCATCGGCCACACTGTAGGCAATGACCACGTGCTTTCTGACATTCTCAGGCAGTTCCTTGGGCAGGCTTTCCTCTTCAGGCAGTTTCTTATAAGTCTTGGTATCGGTGGTGCCGCAGCCGTAGTCACACTTGGCAACATACTCATTTTTATTCAGCTTCTGCTGCTCGTATTTGGTAAAGATATGGCCGCTGCCGGAGCCGGTCTTGGGCTTGCCGCAAACGGGGCACTTACCCGTGTCACTATTCATGCAGGGGAGGCCGTCTCCGGTCTGCTCGATCTCATACTGGTCGCAGTCGTCCACAGCGATGACACGGTCCACATACCAAATGGGATACTTATCGGGGGAGGCATCAGCATTGATCCAGCCTTCCACACGCATGGAGATGTACAGATCAACGGTCTTGCCTGCCAGTTCCGCCATTTCGGGGATCATCAGATCGCCGTCGAACAGGGTCAGGTAGGTCATGTTCTTATCCAGAGTCAGATCCTCCAGCTTCAGCACCTGATAGGTGGGACTGTTGCTCAGGGGGTGCATCATCTGATACGTCAAGAAGCCCAGCTGGCTGCCGGTAGATTGGCTGACAGCAAAGCTCTCGTAGGAATAGATGATATAGTAGCCAGCATCAGCAACACTGTCGATGGCTCTTGCTCTGGCGGCGATGCCGGCAGAAGCGATTGCATCATCCACGATGGTGAAGACTTTCTTGAACCGGAAGCCTTCGGGGCCGTACTCATGGGCATGGGAAGCATCCAGACCGGCTGCATCCAGATCATCCAGAACCTGCTGAGGCAGACCGCCCTTGTTTCTGGTGGCGCCGCAGTTGTTCTCACACTCGGCGACGTACAGACCGG
>JAZNLL010000083.1:0-2291 GCA_045579045.1 Candidatus Avilachnospira sp. | reverse complement strand
TTCAACGTGGCTCTGCCCCGTGTCCGTGACTTCCGCGGCATCAACCCCAACTCCTTCGACGGCCGCGGCAACTATGCCATGGGTCTGAAGGAACAGCTGATCTTCCCCGAAATCGAGTACGATAAGGTCGACAAGATCCGTGGTATGGATATCTGCATCTGCACCACTGCCACCACCGATGAGGAAGCCAAAGAGCTGCTGCAGCTGGTTGGCGCTCCCTTCTACGCTTGATTGGAGGAAGAATAAATGGCAAGAAAAGCAATGATTCTCAAGCAGCAGGCTGAAGCCAAGTTCTCCACCCGTGCTTACAACCGGTGCAAGATCTGCGGCCGTCCCCATGCCTACCTGCGTGACTACGGCGTTTGCCGTATCTGCTTCCGCGAACTGGCTTATAAGGGCCAGATTCCCGGCGTCAAGAAGGCTTCCTGGTAATTTTCCGCTATAGTGCGGATTTGCGGTTTGCCGTATAGAAATACTGTCTGCACCGTAAATCCTTCTCTATCGAAAAATTCCTGCAGAAGCAGCAAGAAACTGTAAAACAGGCGTCAGAAGTCAGAAGAAGATGGAGCCGGGGCTCCGCTTGCGGCTCACATTCTTCTGATACCCTGATGTCTTAACAGGGAAAACCCTGTAACTTCTAATAGGAGGTATATTAACATGCACATCACTGATCCCGTAGCCGATATGCTGACCCGAATCCGGAACGCTAACTCGGCCAAGCACGACACCGTGGATGTCCCCGCTTCCAACCTGAAGAAGGCTATTGCCCAGATCCTGCTGGACGAAGGCTACATCAAGTCCTTCCAGATCGTTGAAGACGGCACCCAGGGCGTCATCCGTATCACCCTGAAGTATCTCGCCGGCAAGGAAAAGGTTATTTCCGGCCTGCGCCGCGTCTCCAAGCCCGGCCTGCGTGTCTACGCCGGTGCTGACGAGCTGCCCCGCGTCCTGAAGGGCCTGGGTATCGCTATCATTTCCACATCCAAGGGCGTCATGACCGACAAGGCTGCAAGAGCAAACCATGTCGGCGGCGAAGTCCTGGCGTTTGTCTGGTAAGAAGGAGGATAACATTATGTCTAGAATCGGCAAAATGCCTATCACCGTACCGGCAGGCGTGGAGATCAACATCGCAGAAGGCAATGTTGTCACCGTCAAGGGCCCCAAGGGTACTCTGACCAAGGCATTCCATCCCAATATGAGCATCGCTGTTGACGGTGCTGTGGCTACTGTCACCCGTCCCAACGATGAAAAGGTCAACAAGAGCCTCCATGGCCTGACCCGCACTCTGCTGAACAACATGGTCATCGGCGTTACCACCGGTTTCAAGAAGGAACTGGATGTCAACGGTGTTGGCTATCGTGTCCAGAAGGAGGGCAACAAGCTGGTCATGAACCTGGGCTTCTCTCACCCCGTCGTGGTGGAAGAGACCGAGGATGTTCAGCTGGAAGCTCCCGGCCCCAACAAGATCATCGTGTCCGGCATCGACAACCAGAAGGTTGGTCAGATGGCAGCCGAGATCCGCGGCAAGCGTCCCCCCGAGCCTTATAAGGGCAAGGGCATCAAGTATGTTGATGAGGTCATCCGTCGTAAGGTCGGTAAGGCCGGCGGCAAGAAATAATTAGGAGGTTGTGCCATCATGGTTAAGAATTTTGATAAGAACGCACAGCGCGTTAAGCGTCATACCAGAGTTCGTGGCAAGATCTCCGGCACTCCCGAGAGACCTCGTCTGAACGTTTTCCGCAGCAATGCAAACATTTACGCACAGATCATCGATGATGTGAACGGCGTCACCCTGGCAGCCGCTTCCACCCTCGAAAAGGATTTCGAAGGCGCCGCAGGCAACAAGGAAGCCGCCCGTAAGGTCGGTACCATGGTTGCTGAGCGTGCCAAGGCAAAGGGCATTGAAGAAGTCGTGTTCGACCGCGGCGGCTATGTCTATCACGGCCGTGTGGCTGAGCTGGCTGAAGCTGCCCGCGAAGCCGGTCTGAAGTTCTAATCGGAGGAGGAATTACAATGGCTTATAATAGAGATAGACAGGCTCAGAATGATGCGCCTGAGTTTATCGAAAAAGTCGTCTACCTGAACCGAGTCTCCAAGACCGTCAAGGGTGGCCGCATTATGAAGTTCTCCGCTCTGGTCGTCGTCGGCGACGGCAAGGGCACTGTCGGCTACGGCCTGGGCAAGGCAGCGGAAGTTTCCGAAGCCATCCTGAAGGGCATTGCCGATGCCAAGAAGAACATGGTCAAGATCACTCTGGAAGGCACCACCATTCCTCACGAAGTTACCGGCAT
>JAZNLL010000082.1:0-9735 GCA_045579045.1 Candidatus Avilachnospira sp. | reverse complement strand
CTGCAGACGGTCCTGAATATCCAATGCCTCGAAGACGTCTTCGGTGTAACCAACAGGCAGATGGCTGGAGTTGGTGTAGTAGGGAGCAGCACCTTCATGAGCGGTGAGAATGTCGGGATAGTGGGCCTTGTCGTGCTTGGCCAGACGGAAAGCGGTGCTTTCTGCAGGGGTGGCTTCCAGATTGTACAGGTCGCCGTACATCTCCTGATAGTCGGACAGACGCTCACGCATATGGTTCAGCACATCCACGGTGAAGTCCTGGGTCTCCTTGTGGGTCAGATCCTTCCGCAGCCACTTGGCATTGAGACCGACCTCGTTCATGCCCAGCAGACCGATGGTGGAGAAGTGGTTGTCGAAGCTGCCCAGATACCGCTTGGTGTAGGGATACAGGCCTTCGTTGAGGAACTTGGTGATGGTGTCGCGCTTGGTCTTGAGGCTTCGGGCGGCGATGTCCATCAGATGATCCAGTCTCTTATAGAAGTCTGCCTCATCTGTTGCCAAATATGCAATTCTGGGCATATTGATGGTAACAACGCCCACGCTGCCGGTGGATTCGCCGCTGCCGAAATAGCCGCCGCTCTTCTTTCTCAGTTCACGCAGGTCCAGACGGAGGCGGCAGCACATGCTTCGCACATCGCTGGGCTCCATGTCGGAGTTGATGTAGTTGGAGAAATAGGGTGTGCCGTACTTGGCAGTCATTTCAAACAGGAGCTTGTTGTTTTCGGTGTCGCTCCAGTCAAAGTCACGGGTGATGGAGTAGGTGGGGATGGGGTACTGGAAACCGCGGCCGTTGGCGTCGCCTTCGATCATGACTTCAATGAAGGCACGGTTGACCATGTCCATTTCCTTCTTGCATTCGCCGTAGGTGAAGTCGGCAGGCTTACCGCCGATGATGCAGGGCTGATCAGCCAGGTCGGCAGGCACGGTCCAGTCCAGCGTGATGTTGGAGAAGGGAGCCTGGGTGCCCCAACGGCTGGGGGTGTTGACGCCGTAGATGAAGCTCTCGATGCAGTGCTTGACCTCGGTGTAACTGAGGTTGTCGGCCTTGACGAAGGGAGCCAGATAGGTGTCGAAGCTGGAGAAAGCCTGTGCGCCGGCCCATTCGTTCTGCATGATGCCCAGGAAGTTGACCATCTGGTTGCAGAGGGTAGCCAGATGCTTGGCAGGAGCGGAAGTGATCTTGCCGGGCACGCCGCCGAGCCCTTCCTGAATCAGCTGCTTCAAGCTCCAGCCGGCGCAGTAGCCGGTGAGCATGGACAGGTCATGGAGGTGGATATCGGCATTGCGGTGAGCGGCAGCGATCTCTTCGTCATAGATCTCGCTGAGCCAGTAGTTGGCGGTGATGGCACCGGAGTTGGAGAGGATCAGACCGCCCACGGAGTAGGTAACAGTGGAGTTCTCCTTGACACGCCAGTCGGAGACCTTCAGATAGCTGTCCACCAGACCCTTGTAGTCCAGAATGGTGGAGGACATGTTGCGGAGCTTTTCCCGGTTCTTACGGTAGAGGATGTAGGCCTTGGCCACATCGGAATAACCGGTGCGCTGGAGGACGGCTTCCACGCTGTCCTGGATGGCTTCCACTTCCACCAGACCGCTGTGGACCTTGGTGGCGAAGTCAGAAGTGACCTGCAGAGCCAGCAGATTGATGACATCGGGGCTGTAGGGGATGCCGGTGGCATCGAAAGCCTTGGTAATGGCGTTGGAGATTCGGGTAATGTTGAAATCCACGGAACGCCCGTCGCGCTTGACAACTTGATACATGATGTTCTCCTCTTTCTCTTTTTCTTCAGATACCCCGCAGCTCGGCGGAGGGAATATACGGCTTTACGGCTTGTAAAAGGATCTGCATTTCCTTGCCGGAGAGGGCTTGCCCGTCTCCGATGAGGTCGCCGGAGTTTACAAATTGCTGAATAAAGTATTTTTTTGTACCGGCAAGCCACCCGCCGATCTCGGTCATGTCTTCCGGCGTGTGATAGGGGAACAGGACTGTGGTGCGGAACTCATGGTCGATGCCGCTTTCTTCCAGCAGCTTTACGCTCTGTTGTGCCTGTTCCAATACATCCACATTTCCGCAGGTGGCGGTGTACTTCCGGGGGCTGTTCTTGATGTCCATAGCCACATAGTCCAGAAGGTTTGCATCCAGAAGCTGCCTCAGAACCTCCGGTCTTGTGCCGTTGGTGTCCAGTTTGCAGGCAAATCCCAGCTCCTTGATCTGCTGCACCAGCTGGGGCAGATCATGGTGGAGGGTGGGTTCACCGCCGGTGACGCATACGCCGTCCAGCTTTCCCTTACGGCTTTGGAGAAACTCCATCAGTTCCTCCTGTGTCATGAGGGGGGTATGTCTGCCGGGCAGAACCAGAGAAGCATTGTGGCAGAAGGGACAGCGCAGGTTGCAGCCGGGAAGAAATACAGTGCAGGCCAGCTTTCCCGGATAGTCCAGCAGGGTCAGCTTCTGCAGTCCGGCAATGTCCATGGGCAGTCTCCTTCCATATAGTGGGTGCAGATATAAGTATAGCACTAAATGTGGGAAAGTCAATAGGCAATCGCAACTATATCTTGTGTCTTTTCAAAAATATTCCAAAATGTTATGATAAAGGCAGAAAAAGCAAAGGAGAAGGCCTATGAAATGGATGATTGCTTCGGATTTACACGGATCTGCCGGTTTTACAGCAGAATTATTGGCAGCTTTTGAGCGGGAAAAACCGGAAAAATTACTGCTGCTGGGCGATATCTTGTATCACGGCCCCCGAAACGACCTGCCGGAGGGCTATGCCCCCAAGAAGGTCATCGATCTGCTGAACCCGTTGGCGGACAAGATCTTGTGTGTCCGGGGCAACTGCGAGGCAGAAGTGGATCAGATGGTTCTGGATTTCCCAGTCATGGCGGACTACTGCGTCCTCTGTGAACAGGGCAAGACGATCTTTGTCACCCACGGCCACCTCTTTTCCGAGACCCAGCCTCCCAAGCTCCATCAGGGCGATGTACTGCTGACGGGTCATACCCATGTGCCCAAGTGCGTAGAACATGACGGCTGGTGGTATCTGAACCCCGGCTCCGTGTCCATCCCCAAGGAAAATAGCTGGCACGGCTATATGATACTGGAGGATGGAACCTTCCTCTGGAAGGATTTAGATGGCGAGGTCAAAATGGAGCATACTATTTAATATGTAAAAAGCACACCGGTCACGGTGTGCTTTTTATGATTTCTAAATCTTCTACTTTTTCTGTGGCGCAAAGGCAAACTCTGCTTTCTCCAAGAGAAAATTCCTGCAAATAATAGGAAAATTTTGAAAAATTTTGCTCCAAAACTGCTTCGTTTTGGCTTAAAATCACCCGAAAACTGTCAGGAGAGACGGTCAAACCGGTGCCAATGGCCTTCAAAAAGGCCTCTTTTGCCGTCCAAAGACGCAATAAATGGTCTTTATCTTCCGTTTCCGGCAGCTCTTCCGGGCGGAAAAACCGCTTTCCGATCTCCATGGTGCAGCGCGGCAGCTCCACATCCACCCCCAGAGGGGCATCTCCTACGGCGCAGACAGCCCAGCAGCCGCTGTGGCTCAGAGAAAAATGAATGTGGGGGTAGTTTTCCAAATAAGGCTTGCCCAAAGCCGTTTCGGCAAAGACCGGTTCCTGTACCCCTGCCTGCTCCAGCGCATATTGCAGCAGCCAGCCTGCTCCGGCGGAGCGGGCTTTGTCTTCGGTTTTACGAAGCTTTTGTGCCTTTTTCTGCCGAAAAACGGGTAAATCGGGGAGAATTTTCTGCCAATCAAAATTGGTCACATCCAGCGCGTAAAGCTTTGTCATAGCTCCAGTCCCAGTCGGTTATACATGGTCTTTTTCACTGCCCGGAGGATATTTTCATAGCCGGTGCAGCGGCAAAGATGACCGGAAAGGAGCTTCCGCAGTTCGTCGTCGGTATACAGTTTGCCGGTTTCCAGAATTTCCACAGCGGTCATGACAAAACCGGGGGTGCAGAAACCGCATTGGACGGCAGCTTCATCCACAAAGGCCTGCTGAATATCGGAAAGCTCGCCGTTGGGACCCAACAGACCCTCCAGGGTGCGGATGTTCTTTCCGTCAGCCCATGCTGCCAGATACAGGCAGGAATTGAAGCACTCGCCGTCAATGATGACATTGCAGGCACCGCATTCACCCACCTCGCAGCCCTTTTTCACGGAAGTCAGACGGAAATCATTGCGGAGCAGATCCGTCAGACTGGCCCGTACATCCACCATGGCGGTGACTTCTCTTCCATTGACGGTGCAAGTGATCTGTTTGAACTGTGCCATCAGACTTCACCTCCTGCCAACTGAATGGAGCGGGTCAGGCAGCGCTTTGCCAGTTCCACGGCGATGTGCTGCCGGAAGGCCTTGCTGGCGCGCCACGAGTCACGGGGATTGATATCCTCCAGCACCGCAGCACCGAAAGCCTCGATAATTTCTTTGGAAACGGCCTTGCCCTTGGCGACGGATTCAGCGGTGGGGGCACGCATGGGAATGGGACCTGCCACGCCGTAGGCAATACGGACATCTTCGATGGTCTTTTTGTCCGCCGACAGCTTCACATTGACGGAGCAGCCGGTGGTGGCAATGTCCATGGCCTCCCGCATGGCATATTTAATATAGTGTCCCTTGTAGCCCTCGTAGGCTGCCTTGGGAATGAGAATGGCAGTCTGGATCTCATCGGGCTTCAGATCCACCGTGCCTGCCTTGATGTAAAACTCGGAAATGGGGATGATACGCTTGCCACTCTGACCGGTCAGCTCCACCAAGGCATCCCATGCAAAGAGGGTAGAGGCGGAATCAGCAGAAGTGACGCCGTTGCAGGTGTTGCCGCCGATGGTACCGGCATTGCGGATCTGGGGACCGCCAACCATGTCCACGGCCTCGCCCAATACATTGATATATTCCTGAATGATGGGATTCTTGGTAATGTGGGAAAAACTGGTCAGAGAACCGATACGGATGGTGCCGTCGTCCTCCATGGAGATCCCACGGATCTCATCCAGACCGAAGATGGAAATCAGGGCCTTTCCGGCACGCTTGCCTTCCCGCATCTGCACCAGCACATCGGTGCCGCCGGCGATGATCTGTGCCTCCGGATGGGCGACCCGCAGGGCCACAGCATCGGCAACACTGCCGGCTTCGTAATAGGCGGACATATCATACATACAGGTCTACCTCCTTAGAGCAGCCCGGCTTCTTTGAAGGCATCAAAGAGCACATGGGGCGTAATGGGGCAGCGGTCAATGGCAACACCGGTGGCGTTGAAAATAGCGTTGCGGATGGCCGGTGCACCGGAGCAAGTGGGCGGTTCGCCCAGAGACTTGGTGCCGTAGGGGCTGGTAGGCTCGGGATTTTCGATGAAATGGGCCTCCAGCTTGGGGTGATCCATAAAGGTGGAGAGCTTGTAGTCCAAAAGGTTGTTGTTCAGGGGCTTGCCGGTCTTGGCATCGAATTTCAGTTCTTCCGAAAGACCGAAGCCGATAGCCATGGACATACCGCCGTGAACCTGTGCCTCTGCCAGCTGCGGATTGATGAGGGTGCCGCAGTCGTGGACATTGACCATCCGCAGGAGCTTCACCTTGCACATGGGGATATCCACTTCCACCTCGGCAAAGGAGCAGCCGTAGGAGAAGGCGTTGTTCTTGATCTGGAAGGTACTCTCAGCAGTGAGATGCTGAGAATTCTCCGTGCTGTACAGGGCCTGCATAGCCAGATCGCCAATGGACATGAGCACCCGTCCGTCGGAAATGCGGATGATCTGACCGTCCACCAGATCCAGCAGGTGATAGGCCTGCCGGGTGAGAGTCTGGGCGTATTTGAGGATTCGCTCCTTCAGCAGCATACCGGTCTGCTGAATGGAGAAACCGCCAATGTAGGTCTGACGGGAGGCGTAAGCACCGGTGCCGAAGGGTGTGATGTCCGTATCCTGGGTGGAGACCATATGTACCATCTCCACAGGAAGACCCACCGCATCGGCAGCCATCTGGCTGAAAGCGGTGTCGCAGCCCTGACCGATCTCTGTTTCACCGGTCTGCACCTGAATGGAGCCGTCCTGATTGAGAACCATGCGGCAGGAACTGGTCTCCAGAGCGATGGGCCAGACGGCGGTGTTGTACCAGAAGACCGCACAGCCGATACCTTTGCGGACAGGACCGGTCTGGTTCTTGTATTCCTCGATTTTTTTGTCATAATCCATGACCTGCCGACCCTTTTCCAGCACTTCCCGGTAGGTGTCGTAGTAGTTTTCGTTTTTGGAGAAGGGCTCATAGTAGCCCTTGGGCATGAGGAACTTCATGCGGTATTCCAGCGGAGACACATTCAGCGCCTTGGCAATATCGTCAATGTGGCTCTCTGCTGCAAACATGGCCTGGGGAATGCCGTAGCCGCGCATGGCACCTGCCGTGGGGCGATTGGTGTAGACCGTCCAGGCATCGCCGTCTACATTGTCGCAGGGGTACATGTGGGGGAAGCAGTTGAGACCCTTGGCGGCAATGGCATGACCGTGGGAAGCGTAGGCACCCTGGTTGGAGAAAACTTCGATCTTTCTGCCTGCGAAAGAACCGTCGGGGCGTACCCAGGAAATGATGTGGGTTCTGAGGGCGTGGCGGACACGGGTGTTGACGAAGGTCTCCTCCCGGCTGTTGTCCAGCTTCACCAGTCTGCCGCCTACCTGCGTGGTGAGGAAAGCACACAGGGGCTCATAGAGGGCATCCTGCTTGTTGCCGAAGCCGCCGCCGATGTAGGGCTTGACGATGCGGATCTTGCCCCAGGGGATTCCCAGTGCCTGACCGCAGCAGCGGCGGACGATGTGGGGAATCTGGGTGGAGGAGGTGACGATGATTCGGCCTGCCTCCATGTGGGCATAGCAGATGTGATTTTCAATGTGGCAATGCTGAACGGTGGGTGTCTCATACCAGCCCTCCACCTTGGTCAGACCCGGTTCTTCCAGCGCCTTCTGCAGATCGCCTCTGCGGTACTGGGTGTGGTTTCGGACATTGCCGGGGCAGTTGCGGTGAATGAGGGGTGCGCCTTCCTTCATGGCTTCTTCCACGGTCAGCATGAAGTCGTATTCCTCATAGTCCACCTTCACCAGCTTGGCAGCCTGTGCGGCGGCAACCTCGTCCTCTGCAATGACCACAGCCACATCATCGCCATAGAAACGGACATGGCGGTTCAGCAGATGGCGGTCAGCCACATCCTGATGACCTTCGTCCAGACTCCAGGGGTGACCGGCGGTGGGGAAGGTGTGCTCCGGCACATCGTAACAGGTGACGATCTTCACCACACCGGGGACTTTCATGGCCTCGGAGATGTCCACAGAGTTGACCCAACCGTGGGCGATGGTGGAATGGACGATCTTGGCCACCAGTGCGCTCTTATCGCACAGGTCATCGGTATACTTTGCCCGGCCTGTGATTTTATCGTATGCGTCTACGCGGATGATGCTCTTGCCAACGGCACTCATGAGAATCCCTCCTTTATTAAGTTGTATTATAGCATACTTATATAGAAAAGGTACAGAAAAGAAATTGACAGGTAAAAAAGATTATATAAAATGTACAAAAACTGTCGTTGACGGATGGCGAGGAGAGGGGTTATACTGGAAACTGTATAAAACCGCATTTGATGGAGCGCACTATGAAACTTGGATGTGTCATTATGGCGGCAGGGGCATCCCGCCGATTTGGAGAGAATAAACTGCTGCAGGACTTTCTGGGCAAGCCTCTGTTTGCCTGTGTTCTGGATGCAGCGTCAGGCGTGTTTGAGAAAACTGCCGTGGTCACAGGCTATGCGCCTGTGAAAGAATATGCAGAAACGCTGGGGTTTTTCCCTGTGAAAAATGAAAACCCGGAACTGGGTGTCAGCCATACCATCCGTTTGGGGCTGACAGCTTTACAGGATTGTGACGGTGTGGTCTTTGCCACCGCCGATCAGCCTCTTTTGTCCGGAAAGACATTCCTTCGGCTGAAAGAAGCATTTGAAGATGAGCCTGCTTGTATCCATGCAGTGTCGGCAAAAGGAATACGGGGCAATCCCTGCCTGTTCCCAAGGGAATTGTTTCCGGAACTGCTGGCTTTGCAGGGAGATACCGGCGGCGGTGCGGTCATCAAGGCCCATCCCGACCGGCTGCGGCTGCTGGAAGTGGCCTCTGAGGAACTTTTGGACTGCGATACCCCCGCCGCTTTGGAAAAATGCCGAAAAAAATTGGAAAATCGTCAAAATTCTATTTGACAACCATATATTCAATTGCTATAATAGGAAAGCCGCGTCGAAGAGGTAGAAGCTGAGGTATGCCCTCACGCCTCCAGAGCGAGTCTACAAAAAAGGTAGGTGCAAATGAAATGCAGGCAGTTATCGTGACCGGCGGTAAGCAGTACAGCGTCAAGGAAGGCGACATTCTCTTCATTGAAAAGCTGAACGCTGAGGCCGAGACCACCGTGACCTTCGATCAGGTGCTGGCAGTACTGGACGGCGAGAACTCCAAGTTCGGCGCTCCCGTTGTTTCCGGTGCTTCCGTGGCAGCCAAGGTTCTGAAGAACGGCAAGGGCAAGAAGATCACCGTCATCAAGTTCCGTGCCAAGAAGGACTCCAAGTCCAAGCAGGGCCATCGTCAGCCTTACACCAAGGTGCAGATCGAAAAGATCTCTGTGTAATGACCAGAGTAGAGTTTTTCGATCAGGACGGCAGAATCAATGGATTTACCGTCTCGGGCCATAGCGGCTATGGAGAAGAGGGAACAGACATCGTCTGTGCCGCTGTTTCCACCGCTGTGCAGTTTGCCGAGTGCACCATTTCCGATGTGCTGGGCAACCGCTGCAAAACCAAGGTGAATGAAGAAGAGGCCCGGATCACCTTGACTCTCCCCGCTACCTGCGAGGACGAAGAAGCCGTACAGGCTGTCCTGACAGGTATGATGCTTACCCTGTGTGAGCTGCGGGATCAATATCCTGATTATATCGAAGTTATGGAGGTGCAATAGCATGCTGAAGATCAGCTTCCAGTTCTTCGCCCACAAGAAGGGCGGCGGCTCCACCAAGAACGGTCGTGACTCCGAGTCCAAGCGTCTGGGTGTGAAGCGCGCAGACGGTCAGTTCGTTCTGGCCGGCAACATCCTGGTTCGCCAGAGAGGTACGCACATTCATCCCGGTACCAATGTCGGTATCGGCAGCGATGATACCCTGTTCGCTCTGATTGACGGTAAGGTCAAGTTCGAGCGCATGGGCAAGGATCGCAAGAAGTGCTCTGTGTACGCTGAGCAGTAATTTGCCAAGAAAAGGGTGTTGCTTTGCAGCGCCCTTTTTTTAATTGACAATTGATAATTGACAATGGATAATGAATGTGTCACTTCGTGACAGATTATAATATATGGTGTCATTGCGAGGCGGCTTTGCCGCTGTGGCAATCCGTATCCTCAAGAGGAGAATACCATCATGTTTGTAGATAAAGTTAAAATTTTCGTCAAAGCCGGTAACGGCGGCAACGGTGCCATTGCCTTCCATCGGGAAAAGTTTGTGGCGCAGGGCGGTCCCGACGGCGGCGATGGCGGCACCGGCGGCAGCATCATCCTCCGGGTCGATGACAATATGTCCACTCTGATGGATTTCCGCTATAAAAGAAAATATGCAGCGCCTCCCGGCGGCGACGGCTCCGGCGGCAGACGCCGGGGCAAGAACGGCGAGAATCTTATCATTCTGGTGCCCAGAGGCACCGTTGTCCGGGATGCCGAGACCAA
>JAZNLL010000081.1:0-2154 GCA_045579045.1 Candidatus Avilachnospira sp. | reverse complement strand
TCGTGGCTGAAGATGTTGACCAGCTTGATCCGGGGGCAGCTGGCTTCCAGTTCCTTCAGATCTTTCTGGAAGATGGTATCCTCCAGAGTGCGGCTGCCGTAGAGAATGGTCAGATCGCAGTCCTCGTCACCGTCTGCAATGGCCATAGCCAGAGCACGGAAAGGCGTGATGGAGCTGCCGCCTACCACAGCCACAACTGTAGAAGCATCCCGCAGAGGCTCATAGGTAAAGTTGCCCAGCGGCTCGGAGGCAGTGACTTCGGTACCTACCTGCCAGTTGTCATGGATAAACTGGGAAGCAAGACCGCCCTCTACCTTCTGGATGGTCAGCATATAGATGCCCTCCAGAGATTCCCGGGGAGAAGAAGCAAGGGAATAGGGCCGGGTCAGCGTCATATTGCCGATTTTCAATGTGATGGACAGGTACTGACCGGCACTGAACCAGGCAAGAGCCTTGGTGCCCTTTTCTTCGTTGGGAGCAAGATAGTAACGCTTGGCATTACAGGCTTCCTCTTCAATTTTGACCACCTTCAGATACTGCACCTTGGGATGCAGGGCGTTGGCGATCTGGTTGGGAACATAGGAATTGGTGGCAGGCAGGGGCTTGGCAGGGGCAGCTTCAATTTTTGCCTGACGGGTGGGATTCATCTTGGTGAAATCCATGGGGTTCAGTTTCCACAGTGCCATATTAAGCGCCTCCTTTCAGTCTCTTGACAACCTTCTTGGCTACGGTATCACCCATGATATAGGCGCAGCTGTAGCCGTCGCCCCGGATGTAGTGACCGCCGCAGAAGCTCAGGCCGGGAATGGCGTAGTCAGCCTTTTCGCCGGCGATACGGGCCATCAGGTTGTCCCAGCCGGAGAGCTTGTAGCCGTAAATGGTGCCCTCGGGCGTACCCAGATACCGGGCGAAGGTAACGGGGGTAGCCACACTGATCTCCTCGATATGGGGCATGATGGAGATGCCAAGAACCTTTTCCGCATCCTCAATGTACTTCTTTGCCAGAGCGTTTTTGTACTTCTTGTAATCCTGGGGCTTCAGATCCTTGGGAACATCATGACCAAAGATCGGCATGGTGAAGAACAGGGTGCAGGTACCTTCGGGAGAAGAATCGGGGATGACATTGTTCAGACAGTTGACGATATACAGGCCGTCCTCTGCGCGGGTATTGTACTGAACTCTGGGGTTGGGGTCACCCATAATAAAGACCGTATAGTCTTCCAGGCCCAGTTCTTCCTTGGTGCAGTCAAGACCCAGATAAATGGTGGCAACGGAAATGCCAAATTCACGGGCGTTTGCCAGCTTCAGATTCTGTTCGGGAATCTTATCCAGCTGGCTCATGTTGAAGACATTGTGGGGGATGACATTGGAGATCACTTCCTTGGAGTAGAGCTTCTCTCCGTTGGCGACCACGCCTGCCACGCTGCCATCGTCGTTGTACAGGAATTGAGTAACTTCGCTGTTGTACCAGACCTCGCCGCCGTGCTTCTGGATCACGTCGATCAGGGACAGGGAAAGCTCATGACTGCGGTGCTTGGGCATAGCGGCACCATCCACCATATAGCCATAGAGCATATTCAGGAAGTGCATGGCATTCAGTTCATCCGTGGGAACGCCCAAATAGCCCCAGTAGGTATTGATGATATTCTGCGCCTTTTCGGGAATGCCGCAGGCTGTCATGACCTGCTCCACACTGTGACCGGCGGTGCGCATGAAATCGGAATGTTTCAGCAGCATCACCAGACCGTTGGGGTTGCCCTTGGTGGCGTAGATATAGTCAATGGCGGCATCGATCTTGGGCTTCAGATCCACGAATTTACGGACGCTGGCGCGGCTTCCGGGGACGGCGGCATCCACGCTGTTGCAAAAGTCTTCAATGCCGGCTTCCAGACGGACATCGTAGCCGTTTTCACCCTTGACGATGGCACGGAACAGGTGACCTGTCTCATAGCACCAATTGGGTTTGGCACCCAGGTCATCGAAGACCTTGTAGACCTGATCCGGTCTTTCTGCGGTGCCGACGCTGCAAAGCTCATGGAGGGAAGGCTCAAACTCAAAGCGGCCTCTGCGGAAGCTGGTGGCACAACCGCCGGGGATGTTGTGCTTTTCCAGAAGCAGTGTTTTCAGCCCGGCTTTCGCAGTGTTGGCGGCAGC
>JAZNLL010000080.1:0-5525 GCA_045579045.1 Candidatus Avilachnospira sp. | reverse complement strand
CGATCTAAACGTAATATTGCTACGACTGCTGTTGCACGGGAACTGTCATGCTTTATCTGGGGTATGATGACAGGGAATATAGTATAATCGCTCATTTCTTGACGCAGGATATCGCACACGGATACCTGCGTCAAGGATGCTGCGCACCGCGTACCGCGGTTTTGTCCTTGACCCAGGCATCCGTATGCGATGTAGAAATAGCAAGAAATGACTAAGCATCTTTTCGAGGATATCTGTGAGGAGCTAAGCATATGATAAAGGTTCAGCTATCTACGACACGGACTATGACGGCACAATAATTGTGATCCACGCTTTTTAGACAGTAGAGCTCCAGGCGGACCATTGACCTGTGGTAACCAATCCACGTATAACAGAGTGGCCAATGCCGGAATTCTGATTGTCTTAGCTCCTTTCAAATATCCTTGAATAAAGAAATTTTTGGCGAGTAAATCTGCATTCTCCTACTTGACAAAAGTCACTTCATAACAGTCCGGGGGAGATTCCATTGATTTACGGACGCAGCCAAATGGCTGTGGACGAAAATCAATTAGAAACAGTACCATCCGGTGCGGTGTTTTTTGCTTACCTGTGGGAATCGAAGATTTCCATTCCACAGTCCGGCGGACACTTGATTAGGCCGTGGGAGATTCCTGTACGGGTTACAACAGTTTTGCAATACTATGGACTTGAAAAACCCGGAGGGCATTTGCACTCCGGATTCGTATTTATGGAATGGCTTTCTTCAGCTCATCTGCAATTGCCAGCATCTTTTCTTCGTCTGCTTTGTTGACCTTCCGGTCATAGGTCAGGAAGCCGTTGATCTCGTCTTCCACATCGGAAACCTGGGTGATGATGGCGGCGCACAGGCCCCGCTTTGCCGCGGGAATCACCTTTTCCCGGTAGAGCTTGTCCACAGATTCCTGGAAATGCGCTTCGCTCTTGCAGGCTTTATAGCCATAGGAATTGCCGGTGTTGAACAGATGCCCTTCCACAGGATAGGCATATCCGCCGAATTCGCTGAGCACCAAAGGCTTATCAGAAACTTTCAGTGTGCGCCATGGGGTAAAATAGATGTGCCGGCTGTCCACATCGGACTTTTTCTGCCGGAACCAGCCCGAGGTGGCATCGATGATACGGCTGTCATCCAGCTTTTTCATCTTTTCGTAGGCAGCTTCGCTGTCAAACTGACCCCATGCTTCGTTAAAAATGGTCCAGTAGAGGATGCAGGGGTGGTTGCGCAGCTGTTTGTCCGTAGCCTCCATGGTCCGCAGGAATTCCTTACGGGTGTTTTCGTCGGCATGCATATGCTTATCGCTGAGCGTCTGAATGCCAACGGTGGGCAGCGCCGTATCCCGCAGGAAATTGTAGTCGCCGTTATTGACCATGTCCTGGAATACAACCATACCAAGGCGGTCACACTGATAGTAAAATTCCTCCGGCTCTACTTTGATGTGCTTGCGCAGGGTGTTGAATCCAAGCCGCTTCATTTCTAAAATATCTTTTGCATAGCACTCCGGCTTTGCGGGAGTGAAAATACCATCGGGCCAATAACCCTGATCCAGAAGGCCATGGAAGAAATAGGGCTTGCCGTTCAGACACAGCCGAGGAATACCGTCGATGTTTTTCGCTTCGATGGTGCGCAGAGCGAAGTAGCTCTCTACCCGGTCGGTATCCGTTTCAATAACGAAGTTGTATAAATAAGGATCCTCCGGACTCCAAAGCTTGGGATTCTCCGGTGTGATCACAGCCTTGCCGTTTACCAGGGGATATTCTTTGCCTTCACAAAGCACCTTGCCGTTTAAAGCGGGTGTGGTGGTAATGACTGCCTGGGCCATATTTGCCTGGATGTCCAGGTTTTCGATATAAGTTTCCGGGACGCTTTCCAGCCATACGGTCTGCCAAATACCGCTGACCGGGGTGTACCACATACCGCCCCGCTGAAGCCGTTGCTTGCCGTAGGGATGGATCTGATTGCGCAGATCGTCGTGGCAGCGGAACTTGATCTCGTTTTCACCATCGATCAAAGCATCGGTGATATCAAAGGTAATGGCCCAGTAACCGCCGGTATGACTGCCGATTTTTTTATCATTCACAAAGCAGTACAGATGCTGATCGGCTGCGCCGATATGTAGAAGAACGCGGCTCTTCAGAAAACCGTCTGGGAGACGGAATTTGCGGCGGTAGGCCAAAGCGCACCCTTCCGGAAAATGCTCATGGATGCCGGACAGAAGGCTCTCCGGACAAAAAGGAACAAGAATGGTTTTGTCATAGTGCTTAGGGAAGGAATTGGTACCGATGCCAAATTCCCAAATACCATTGAGGTTTACATAACTTTTTCTTTTGAGCTGGGGGCGGGGATAGACATCCCAGGGAGCACTCTGCAGCGTCTCGCCCTCGGGCGTATACAAATCGTGGAGCATTATGCATTCTCCTTTTTGAGGTTTTTGAACAGGGGAATCAGCACGATCCAGATAAAAACGGCAGCGATGAAAGCAGCCAGGAAGATGTTCCGGTTGGGGATAAAGGAGGTGGTGCCGTCGTCATTGAGGATGGTTTCCGCGTTTTTCAGAACAGCAGCGCCGATGGCAGGACCGATGACACCGGGAACCAGCACCTGGCCCACGATCCGCAGACCCTGGAACATACCGGCCTTGCCGGCGGGAGTCTTATCCCGGATGATGGCACCGAACATGGCCATGCCCGCCAGATAACCGCTTAGCATCACAAGGGTTCCCAAAAACACAGGAACGGTTGCCGTGAAGCAGTAGAGCACCACGAACCCGGCCATCAGCATGGCAATGGGGGCGATGATGGCGGATCGGAAACCCCGCTTATCATACTGCTTACCGTAGAAGAAAGTAAAGGCAGCAGCCAGAATGATAGCAGGAGCGAAGATCAGCACATAGTTATCCATGCCCAGCGCCACGGTATAGTAAAGAATCAGATAGGGCATGAAGATCTGGATGGCAATGTTAAACACAGCATAGGCCACCAGCGCCAGATAAAAACCGGGATTTTCTTTTATTACACCCAGACCAAAGCCGTAGAACAGATTTTTGAAGTAATTTTCGTTGCCTTTGGTGTCCAGCTTAGGTTCATGAATCAGCCAGAAGCCGGCGATACCCAAAGCGGTGACCACAGAGCCGATGATCAGGAAGATGGCAGACCAGCTCTCCCGTTTACCCAGATCAAAGCCCATAAAGCCGCCGAATACGACCAGGATGGCCAACAGGGGCATCATGGAATTGATACCCTCCACAGCGCCACGGTTGGTCTCATCGGTGGAATCGGTGAGCCAGGCGTTGAAGCAGGCATCGTTGGCAGAGGAGCCGAAGAAAGTCATGATACAGTCCAAAATGATGGTCAGGCTCACACCCACTGCGGCGGCAGAGGCATAGGGGAAGAATCTGCCGATAATGTCCACCCGTACCAGACAGAAGCTGAGGATCGAGATGCCCCACAGGATATATCCTCCGCAGATGAAGAGCTTCCGCTTGCCGACCTTGTCGGACAACGCGCCAACCAGCAGCGTAGTTACCGTAGCGGCAACGGCAGAGGCTGCCACCATGCCGGAAATCGCTTCGGCGCTGGCGCCAAACATCTTGTAGATGAACACATTAAAATACATATTCTCCATAACCCAGGCGATCTGCCCCACCAGGGAGAAGATCACAAGAGATGCCCAAAACTTGGGAGAGGCTTTTGTTTTACCCATAAAAAACACCTGCTTTCCTAATAGTAAAGCAAGTATAGCATACAGGAAAAACGAATGCAATTGTAAAGGAAAGCAAAGAAATCTTTACCAATAATTATAGGCTATTCTGCAAGTTTAGCTTGACGCAAATTTATGATAAATGATATAATACAAAAGCAATATGCGGGAGTAATTCCACGCAAGTGCGTGCAGCAAACACCGTCAATACGGCATGTGCCCGGTGATGCTTACCCAGAATGAGACTCATACAACACCGTTTCGTGGTCGTTGTATGAGTATTTTTTGTTGGAAAAATTCCCATAACAAAGGAGTGTTCAAACCGTGAAGAAAATCTACACCCAGTCTACGGAAGAAGTTTTGCGTGAACTTCAGGTAGGCAAAGAGGGTCTGACTTCTGCCGAAGCGCAAGCGCGGCTGGCAAAGTATGGTCCCAACAAGTTGAAGGAAGGCGAAAAGCCCACCCTTCTGCAGCGTTTCCTGAACCAGTTGAAGGATCCTATGCTGATCATCCTGCTGATCGCGGCAGCCGTCAGCGCAGTGACTGGCATGCTGGCCGGCGAAAGCGAATGGGCAGAAGTCATCATCATCCTGGTTGTCGTTCTGCTGAATGCCATCCTGGGTGTGTTCCAGGAGAGCAAGGCAGAAGCAGCCATTGAAGCCCTGCAAACCATGACAGCGGCAACCTGTAAAGTCATCCGTGACGGTAAGCAGATGAACCTGCATTCCACCGACCTGGTTCCCGGCGATATCGTTGTGCTGGAAGCCGGTGACGCAGTTCCTGCTGACGGCCGTATCATCGAGAATGCTTCCCTGAAGATCGAGGAAGCTGCCCTGACCGGTGAATCCGTTCCCGTCAACAAGATGATCGATGCTCTGTATCTGCAGGATAGCAGCGCAGATGTTCCTTTGGGTGACCGCAAGAACATGTGCTATATGGGTTCCACAGTTGTTTACGGCCGTGGAAAGGCTGTCATTACCGGCACCGGTATGGAGACCGAAATGGGTAAGATCGCCGGCGCTCTGGCTGCAGCCGAGGATGAAGAGACTCCCTTGCAGAGAAAGCTGGATGAACTGGGTAAGCTGCTGTCCAAGATGGTTCTTGGCATCTGTGTGTTTATCTTCGCATTTAACCTGTTTATGGCTCGCGGCGAATTGTCCGTTCCCGGCCATACCCTCAGCGTTATTCTGGAGACCTTCATGGTGGCCGTTTCTCTGGCAGTTGCAGCCATCCCTGAAGGCCTGGCAACTGTCGTTACTGTGGTTCTGTCCATTGGTGTTACCAAGATGAGCCAGCGTAATGCTGTTATTCGCCGTTTGACCGCTGTTGAGACCCTGGGCTGTACTCAGGTTATCTGCTCCGATAAGACCGGCACTCTGACCCAGAACAAGATGACTGTTGTGGATCATGTTGGCCCCACCGAACTGCTGGCTACCGCAATGGCTCTTTGCTCCGATGCAGATTTGAATGAAGAGAATCAGGCAGAGGGCGAACCCACCGAGTGCGCACTGGTCAACTTCGCATACTCCGTTGGCCTGCTCAAGGCAGATCTGGAGAAGGCTACTCCCCGTGTAGACGAAGCTCCCTTCGACTCCGGCCGTAAGATGATGTCTACCGTCCACGCAGTTGACGGCGGCTTTGTGCAGTATACCAAGGGCGGCCCCGATGTGGTTCTGGCCCGCTGCGCTTATTACCTGGATGGCGAAGAAATCAAGCCCATGTCCGAAGAAAAGCGCGCTGCCATCATGGCTGACAACAAGGCTATGGCAGACAGAGCCCTGCGTGTTCTGGCAGCTGCAAAGCGCGACTGGC
>JAZNLL010000079.1:0-2434 GCA_045579045.1 Candidatus Avilachnospira sp. | reverse complement strand
GCAGACACCTCTCTTCTGGGGAGAAGACAGATCGGTAGCGCAGTTCTTCAGGGTGTTCATACCCTTCTGCAGAGCGGGAGCGGTGGACTTGTAGGTGACCTGCTCTCTGCCCTTACGGACCAGCTGGTTAAAAGTAGGCATTACGTTTTTCCTCCTTTCTCAAATGATGGCTGCTTAGCAGCATTTATTTTATCCCGAAATATCAAAGATATTCCGTTGGGACCGAAATTTACCGGCTCAGGCAAGAATTCCTGCGGCAGATGCGCCCACTGCAATGCCGCAGGCGGCACCCAGTTCTGCCATGGTGGGAACTTCCACCAGTTCCACTTTCATAGCGGCACATTCCTCAGCCAGAGGATCTGTCAGCCGGGGGTCAGCATCCAGTGCCAGATAAGCACGGCGGATCTGCCCATTTTTCAAGGCTTTTCGGAGCTGCTTGATGCCGACGACCTTGCGCTGTGTGTTCAGTTCGTCCAGCATTGTTTCTTCCTCCGATTTGACTTTTGGGCATAGGCCCACACAATTAGGCATTATAGCAGATTGACTGAAATTCGTCAACAAAAATCGTGAAAATTATAGAAAAATTTTTAATCTTTCATCAGTTTCTTTCTTGCGATGTTAATTGTACCTTCCTGCATGGAGCTGATCCACTGCAAGCTTCTGCCGCAGCCAAGGGCCACGCAGCTTTCCGGATCATCTGCCACCACGCAGGCGATCTCCGTCCGCTCGGTGATGAGCTTGTCCATGCCCCAGATCTGGCTGCCGCCACCGGTGAGGACAATGCCGTTCTGTGCCACATCGGAGACCAACTCAGGACTGGACAGCTCCAGCACAGACAGGACTTCATCCACGATTCGCCAGGCAGGACGGCGCATGGTCTCCATCAGTTCGGTGGAAGTGACCACAGTCTCCCGGGGCAGACCTGTCCGCAGGTCACGACCCTTGACCACCATGGAGACCTCCTCGGGACGGGGTGCCACACAGCCGATGGTGACCTTGATCTCCTCTGCCGTGGTGGCGCCAATGAGCAGACCGTGATGACGGCGGACATGGGTAATGATCGTATCGTCAAAGGTATCGCCTGCCACCTTAATGGAAGCAGAAACGGCAATATCATTGATGCTCAGCACGGCGATATCGGTAGTACCGCCGCCGATATCCACCACCATGTGACCGTTGGGAGCACTGAGATCCATACCGGCACCCAGGGCTGCTGCAAAGGGTTCTTCAATCAGGTACACCCGTCGTGCACCGGCTTCCATGGCAGCCTGAATAACGGCACGCTCTTCCACTTCCGTGACACCGCTGGGAACGCAGACCACCACTCTGGGCTTGACCAGAGAATAGCGGATGATCTTCTTCAAAAACTCCGTCAGCATCTTCTCCGTCATTTCATAGTCGGAGATGACGCCCTCCCGGAGGGGACGGACGGCAATGACATTGCCGGGGGTACGACCCAGCATATTCCGGGCAGCAGCACCAACCTGCAGCACCTTGCCGGTGTTCTTGTCAATGGCGACCACGGCAGGTTCCCGAAGGACAATACCCGTTCCCTCTTCATAGACCAGCACATTGGCTGTGCCCAGGTCAATGCCCAGATCTCTGGACAGTCTCAAATTTTTCAGCATACTATCATTCCTTTTCCTTGGGTGATACTGCAATGGCAGCACACACCAAATCACCGCTGCCTGCCAGACGCAAGATCTTTCCACATTCGGACATGGTCGCGCCGGTGGTCAGCACATCATCAATGAGTAAAATTCGTTTATTCTTCAGCCAGTCAGGATCGGCTGCCCGATAGACCCCCAGCACATTGGCTCGCCGTTTGGCAGCATTGGCAGTTCTGGACTGTTTCGGGTTATGGCGGATCTTTTTAAGGGTACAAACTGCCTCCACATCCAGCTCCTTTGCAAGAGCCTGCGCCAGCAGTTTCGCCTGGTCGAAACCTCTTGTCCAAACCCGAAGACGGCTGCAGGGCACCCAGGAAATACAATCATATTTTTCTGCCAGTTTTTCTCTGACAGGCACAGCCATCCATTTAGCGAACTGTTCGGCATAGGACTGCATCCCATGAAACTTCAGCCGCAGAATGGCATCCCGGATGTTTCCTTCGTAATAGAAGGGCGAAACACATTCTTCAAAGAAGCGTACATCTGTCGGCTTGCCTTCAAATTCCGGCAAATCGCCGCAGCGGCAGTGATTGCACAGAGTCTGCTCCTCTGTCTGCAGCAGCTTTCCGCAGAGCATACACTTAGGTGGAAACAACAGATCCAATATCAGTTCCAAAAGGACTTTCATTCCATGATCTCCTGCTGCAGCCGCAGCTTCAGACCGCTGTATCGGCGGGTCTGTCGGTCATTGGCCACCATGGCAGCCACCACTTCCTCGTTGCCTACCACAATAAGCAGATCCTTTGCCCGTGTGATGGCAGTAT
>JAZNLL010000078.1:0-10976 GCA_045579045.1 Candidatus Avilachnospira sp. | reverse complement strand
TTTACACAGTTCTGCTTCTATAATTTCTACTCCTTTATTCTCACTCAGCTGTCTCAGTATCTTTCCTACATCTTGTTTAATTTCTCCATATATCGCCTGCCTCCGATATTTCGGTGCGAATACGATATGATATTTGCATCTACACTTCGAATGTGATAAACTATTGATGTCATTCATGACAAAACCTCCTTTGTTCGATAGTGCGGTTGGCAGACCACTTCTATCTTATCACTGGAGGTTTTCTTTCCGCTATAAGCTTTTTATCCCCCCCGGCTCAGCCGGGGGGTCTTTTGTCCTAAAGGCCAAAAGTAATCCCCCATGGAATTCCATGGGGGATTTTGGTTTTATTTTGCGTATTCCACAGCCTTGGTCTCGCGGATGACATTGACCTTGATCTGACCGGGGTATTCCAGTTCAGACTCGATCTTCTTTGCCAGCTCACGGGCAAGGAGGATCATGTTATCCTCGGTGACTTCCTCGGGCTTGACCATGATACGAACCTCACGGCCTGCCTGGATGGCATAGGACTTATCCACACCGGGGAAGGAGCTGGTCAGCTCTTCCAGCTTTTCCAGACGGCGGATGTAGTTTTCCACATTCTCGCGTCTTGCACCGGGACGGGCAGCGGAGATGGCATCGGCAGCCTGAACCAGGCAAGCGATGACAGTCTGGGCTTCCACATCGCCATGGTGTGCCTCGATGGCATGGATGACAGCAGGAGATTCCTTATACTTTCTGGCAAGCTCCACGCCCAGCTGGACATGGCTGCCTTCCATTTCGTGGTCGACAGACTTACCCAAGTCATGGAGCAGACCGGCACGCTTGGCCAGAGTCACATCCAGACCCAATTCGCTGGCAAGCAGGCCTGCGATATGGGCAACTTCGATGGAGTGGTTCAGCACGTTCTGACCGTAGGAAGTACGGTACTTCTGGCGACCCAGCAGCTTGACCAGTTCGGGATGCAGGCCGTGGATGCCGGTTTCGAAGGTAGCACGCTCGCCTTCGGTCTTGATGGTCTGATCCACTTCGCGGCGAGCCTTTTCCACCATGTCCTCGATACGGGTAGGATGGATACGGCCGTCCACAATGAGTTTTTCCAGAGCCAACCGAGCCACTTCCCGGCGGACGGGATCAAAGCTGGAAACGGTGATGGCTTCGGGGGTATCGTCGATGATCAGATCGACACCGGTGATGGTTTCCAGAGTACGAATGTTACGACCTTCACGACCGATGATACGGCCCTTCATTTCGTCATTCGGCAGGGGGACAACGGAAACGGTGGCTTCGGCTGCATGGTCAGCAGCGCAGCGCTGGATGGCAGTACCGATGATCTCACGGGCAAGCTGGTCGGCCTGATCCTTCAGATCGTTTTCGATCTCCTTGATCTTCATGGCACTTTCATGGCGCATTTCGGATTCGATGTTCTGCAGCAGATAGTTCTTGGCATCTTCCTGGCTGAGACCGGAGATCTTCTCCAGAACGGCCATCTGGCTGGCCTTCAAAGCATTGACTTCCTCCTGAGTGGCGGCAACGCTGGCCAGCTTCTTGGCCAGTTCCTCTTCCTTCTTCTCATGGGCGTCCATTTTCTTATCCAGAGTTTCTTCTTTTTGCTGCAGGCGGCGCTCCTGCTTCTGCAGGTCGGCGCGGCGCTCTTTCATTTCGCGATCGTTTTCGGTTCGAGATTTATGAATTTCTTCCTTGGCTTCCAGCATCATTTCGCGCTTCTTGCTTTCGGCGCTCTTGATGGCTTCGTTGACGATGCGGCGAGCTTCCTCTTCGGCGCTGCCGATCTGCTTTTCAGAGACTTTCTTACGATAAGTCATACCAACCACGAAGAAAATAATACCACTGACCGCAAAAGCACCTGCGGCGATGGCAATGGCTAATGTTAAGCTCATCATAATCTGCAAACCCACCTCCTTCATTCAGATTTGGGATTTTGTTTGAAAGACAAAGGCAATGGCTGTATTCCCCTAAAATACAGAATCGCCATACTACTCTCGATTGTATATTTTAACGGATTGCAATGCTACTGTCAAGAAAAAAAGAGGCGAGGCAAACAAAAAATAAGCACCCTGCACCGAACGGTGCAGGGTGCTGAAGAAAAAGTCTTATCCAAAGAGAGACAGAGCCACAAAGAGAGTGGAACACAAGGATGCCACCAAGGAGACAACGGTGATCTGGGTATTGATGGAGGGGCCGGCGGTGTCCTTGAAGGGGTCACCGACCGTGTCACCGATGACGGCGGATTTATGGGCTTCGCTGCCCTTGCCGCCTTCATGACCGGACTCCACATACTTCTTGGAATTATCCCACAGACCGCCGGAATTGGACATAAACAGTGCCAGCAGCAGACCGGAGACGATGTTGCCCAACAGGAAGCCGCCGATGGCTTCAGGACCACCGATGAGACCCACTGCCACAGTGGAGAGGATGCTCATAAGACCTGCCGGGATCAGCTCCTTCAAGGCGCCGGTGGTGGCAATATCGATGCAGCGGTCATAATCGGGCTTCACGCCTTCCTTGCCTTCCTTCAGACCTACGATCTCCCGGAACTGGCGGTGAATCTCCTCCACCATCCGCTGGGCATTTTTATCCACACCCAGAATCAGCATGGCGGAGAAGGCAGCGGGAATGGCTGCGCCGATCAGAATACCGAAGAACACGGTGGGAGACATGATATCAAAGCCGGTGATCAGCTCCTTACCGGCAGCGGCAAGGGCATGGTTGGCCTCTGCCATGAAGGCACCCAGCAGGGAGATGACCGTCAGACCGGCGGCGGAGATGGAGAAACCCTTGGTGACAGCCTTGACGGTATTGCCGGCACTGTCCAGTTCGTCGGCGATCTGGATGGTCTCTTCGCCCAGACCGCCCATTTCCGCCAGACCTCTGGCGTTATCCACGATGGGGCCGTAGGCGTCGTTGGAGATGATCATGCCCACAATGGACAGCATACCCACAGCTGCCATGGAGATGCCGAAGACGGCATAGCCCTCGCCCATGGGAGCGCAGAGCTGATAGGCAACCAGTGCAGAGATGGCGATACCTGCCATGGCAGGCAGAGCCGACAGGAAACCGTAGGACACACCGGACAAAACCGTAAAGGCAGGGCCGGATGCAGAGGCATGGGCCACTTTCTTGACAATGGGCTTGGTGTCATCGGTGAAATAGTCCGTGGTGATGCCGATGATGACACCCACCAGCAGACCGGTGGCAGCAGCGCCCCAGATCCGCCAGGAGAAGTTTTCAAACAGCAGTGTTGCAAGAGCCGTCAGCAACAGGAACACACCGGTGGTCACATAGGTGGAGGCGTTCAGTGCCTTGGTGGGTGTTCCGTTTTTGCCGATTTTTGCCGTAGCGATGCCGATGACGGAAGAAAGCAGACCCAGAATGGCATAGCAGAACACCATGGAGACATTGGCAAACGCTCCGCCGGAGAGGCTCTGGGCAATGACCAATGCGGAGGCCATGGCAGCCACATTGGAATCGAACAGGTCGGCACCCATGCCTGCCACATCGCCCACATTGTCGCCTACATTATCGGCGATCACGGCAGGGTTCCGGGGATCGTCTTCGGCGATACCCAGTTCCACCTTACCCGTCAGGTCGGCAGAGACATCGGCGGTTTTGGTAAAGATGCCGCCGCCTGCCTTGGCAAACAGAGCCAGAGAGCTGGCACCGAAGGAGAAGCCCAGCAGAATGGAGGCATCACCGGTGATCCAAAGGACAGCCGCCACACCAAGCAAAGAGCAGCCGACCACCAGCAGTCCCATGACGGCACCGCCGCGGAAGCCGATCAAAAAGGCAGGCTTGATACCCTTCTGTGCCCCTTCGGCTGCACGGCCGTTGGAAAGGGTCGCTACCAGAATACCGATTTTTCCGGCTACGGCAGACAAAGCCGTACCGATCAGATAAGCCATGGCCATAGACACATTATTCACAATGTTGCCCTTCCACACAGGACTGGGCAGCAGTATGAAAATGATAACTGCAATGACCAAAGCAAACTTCGCCAGGATCTTGTATTCCCGGCGCATGAAGGTATTGGCACCTTCTTTGATGAGCTGCGCCACTTGCTGAATGGTGGGATTGACCACCGGCTGTCTCTTGACCCACAGGTAGAGGTAAGCCGCAAAGGCAAAGGCCAGTGCCGCTGTCAAAAAAGACAGTCCGTAGAACAGGGAGAGCTGGTTTTCCATAATTTCACCTTACCTTTCTTTCCGGGTGTGGCTTCTGTTCCAAAAACGCAAAGAGGCAGAATCTTGAGATTCTGCCTCCGACTTGCGCAATATTTCGGATAAATAGGATCCGAAGATCCTATGACAGACTCCACCACTCATCCTTACTTATATTTTAAGTATAAAAAATGATGCCTGTCCTGTCAATAAACGGTCAAGCCGAAAAAATGCCCCGAAAGTTTTCTCTTCCGGGGCAAAAATAAGCAAAGGTCACAAATGAAATTCAGAAAATAGGAGGCCCGGGTGCGGAGACACCCGGGCCAAAGGAAGGGGAAATGAAGATCATACGAAACACTTTCTTTTCCAGCAAAGAAAATATCTCGCCTTCATTTCTGATTATATCACAGTCATTTCCTCCAATACATTGCTAATTTCCACTATTTTATGGAAAAAAGCTGTTTTTTCTTATTTTCCGCCCTTGTTGTGCTTCATACGCTCGGCATGATCGAGGATGCGCTTGCGGATACGGAGGGTCTTGGGGGTGACCTCCAGCAGTTCGTCATCGGCCAGATACTCCAGACACTGCTCCAGACTCATGACTCTGGGGCTGGTGAGGCGGAGGGCTTCATCGGAACCGGAAGCACGCATGTTGGTCAGCTGCTTCTTCTTGCAGACGTTGACGGACATATCCTCGTTGCGGCTGCACTGACCGACGACCATGCCAGCATAGACGGGTGTACCTGCACCAATGAACATGACACCGCGATCCTGGGCATTGAACAGGCCGTAAGCACAGGCCTCGCCGCTTTCAAAGGCCACCAGAGAACCGCTGGGACGGCGGTCGATCTCGCCCTTGACGGGTGCATAGCCATCCAGCACGGAGGCCATGATGCCTTCGCCTCTGGTATCGGTCAGGAACTCATTGCGATAGCCAAAGAGACCTCTTGCAGGTACCAGGAATTCCAGACGCATACGGCTGCCCACAGGGGTCATGGACACCAGATCGCCCTTGCGCTGGCTGATCTTATCGATGACGGCACCCACAGAGGCTTCCGGCACATCCGCCACCAGCCGCTCGATGGGCTCGCAGAGTTTGCCGTCCACTTCCCTGTTCAGCACATGGGGGGTGGACACCTGGAACTCATAGCCTTCCCGACGCATGGTCTCGATGAGGATAGACAGGTGCATTTCGCCTCTGCCTGCCACATTGAAGGCATCCATGCCCTGCTCCGTGACCCGGAGGGACACATCCTTCAGCAGCTCCCGTTCCAGACGGTCACGAAGGTTCCGGGAAGTGACGAACTTGCCTTCCTTGCCGGCAAAGGGAGAATCGTTGACGGAGAAGGTCATCTCCATGGTAGGCTCGGAGATCTTCACAAAGGGCAGGGGTTCGATCACATCGGGAGCGCAGATGGTGCGGCCGATGGTGATATCGGCAATGCCGGAGAATGCCACGACCTCACCGGCAGAGGCCTCCTGAATGGGGCTGCGGCCATGGGCGGTGTACTCGTAGAGGGCAACCACTTTCGCCTTCTGCTTCATGTCGGGATCGTGGTAATCGCAGACGGCAATTTCCTGATTGGTCTTGATGACACCCCGCTCCACGCGACCCACGGCGATTCGACCCACGAACTCGTTGTAGTCGATGGAGGAAATCAGCACCTGCAGAGGGCCGTCCTCCTCGCCCTTGGGAGGATCGATATAGTTGACGATTGTCTCAAAGAGAGGGATCATATCCGTACCCTCCACATCGGGAGAGTAGGAGGAAATGCCCCGACGGGCAGAGCAGAAAATGGTGGGACTGTCAAACTGTTCCTGGGTCGCATCCAGATCCAAAAGCAGTTCCAGAACCTCGTCCACCACTTCTTCAATACGGGCATCGGGACGGTCGATCTTGTTGACCACCACGATGACCTTATGACCCAGTTCCAGCGCCTTCTGCAGGACGAAACGGGTCTGGGGCATGGGACCTTCGGCAGCATCCACCAGCAGCAGAACGCCATCCACCATCTTGAGGATACGTTCCACCTCGCCGGAAAAGTCGGCATGTCCGGGAGTGTCCACAATGTTGATCTTCGTATCCTTATACTGCACAGCAGTATTTTTCGCCAGAATGGTGATGCCGCGCTCTCGTTCCAGATCGCCGGAGTCCATGACCCGGTCCTGCATGGCCTGATTTTCACGGAATGTACCGCCCTGCTTCAGCAGCTCGTCCACCAAAGTTGTCTTGCCATGGTCAACATGAGCAATGATCGCAATATTTCTGATATCTTTCTGTGCCATTATTTTGGCCCCCTTAATATATACAGCTTATCTCGCAATCATTTATTTTAGCACAGGGATTTGGATTATACAAGATATGAGCGCTAAAAAATGCCACAAAATCCATCCTGCATCACAGAATCGGATTTTGCGGCATTTGCTTTGATGCAGCAAGCAGAGAGAGGTTTCTGTTTACTGCACCTACTGCCAAAAGAAATAATAAGGATTGGACATCGCCCAAGTCCTGTTTGTCAGCGAATACAGCCCAAACGCGCCGAAACACACCAGTATGACCACATACATGATCATACCGCTTTTCTGTCCGTCGTAACGTCTGTCTGCCTCCGTGTTCCGAATAATTCTCGGCAGCAGCAGAGAAAGATAAGGCATAAAATACCAACCCACACGCAAGGCCGTGCTGTACAGCCCACCAAAAGACTGGCATAAACAGGTAAGCAGCAGCAGATTGCACCATCCCTGCTCCTCTTTGTCATCATAATGCGCAAAGAGGGCACAAAATACATAAATCAAAATCAGCACCAGAAACAGCGTTGTGGCACCATTGTGATCCACTCTGGCATTTTCCTTGAGCAGCTTGCTCAAAATTTGGAACAAAGGGAGCCGCAGTATATAGAAAACCAGCGGCAGCAGCAGTGATACCGTTCGTCCGGTCTTTCCCACCCGGATATGATAGGCAGGATAGGCCAGCAGAAATAGCCATGCGGAACTATGGAATGTGGATGCAAGAAATACCAGTAACACAAACCACAGTTTTTTTCGCGCTTTGATCATTTCATAAGCAAGGAACGTAATCGCAATGGCAACGGCCTGCCGCAATGCGGAAAAACTGGCAAGGAAAAACGGAAGCCCCATAAAAATCATCGAAGACAACACGGGAAAATCACAATTTTTATAGAGCCAATATGCAGCAATACCAATACAGAGCAGCGCGCAGCCCAATAAAAGAATCTGATAATCTCCGCCCAAAAGACCCAGAAGTTTATTGAACACCAAATATCCCGGCTCATAGTGGGTACGGTATCGGAACAGATTTCTCCATTCCATGGATGCAATATCCCGAAACCGCCCAAGATACCCCTGTCTGCTGCCATAATGCAAATCTATCCCCATAGACGGATGCCGCAGTCCCAACAACAAAAACCATATGAGAAACCACAAAATATAATACCGTTTCACTCGCTTTTTATTTGCAAAGGAAGATACGCTGATCGTCCAGATTCCATACCCCAACAGCAATGCATATGCCACATAATACACCTGCAACGTTCCTCCCTCCTTTACCTAAATATACTTGAAGTATAAAACATTTTGTTTTATGAGTCAAGACAACAAATTGTTTTATATTATCCTTTTGTGTGTAGACTAAGCACGATGGAGGATACATCAATGTACAAACGGATTCGCGATTTGAGAGAGGACAGGGATCTGTTCCAGAAGGATCTGGCAAAATATCTGAACTGTTCTCAGGTCTGTTATTCCCACTATGAGATCGGCAAGCGGGATATTCCCACAGAGGTTTTATGTAAGCTCGCGGATTTCTACGGCACCAGCACAGACTATTTACTGGGGCGGACGGATATCAAAAAGGCATACCCGTCTGCCAAACGAGGTATGCCAATGTCAACCTTATAAAAAGAAACAGATTGCCACGCACCAATAGTGTGTGGCAATCTGTTCTTCTTTTAAATACAGCGATGTTCAATGATCCATTGCAGCAAGGCTTCATAGTCCATAGTACCGGAGGCAACGGCAAGACCAACGGTAGCAACCTCTTCATTGGTGCAGTCCATATGGATTCCGTTGACTTCCAGAAATGTCAGCATGACATACATGCCAATTCGTTTGTTGCCATCCAAAAAGGCATGGTTGGATATAAGATGATAGCCCAACCGGGCGCCTTTCTCCTCTTTGGTGGGATAAAATTCCGTTCCGCCAAAGCCGGAAAAAGCCGCCTCCAGAGCGGACTCCAAAAGTCCCTCATCCCGGACACCGATGCTGCCGCCGGTCTCTTGTGCAATCAGCTTGTGGAGCAGCAAAACCTTTTCTTTTGAAAACTTAATCACATTTGGCAAGTTCCTCAAAGGCAGGCCTAAACCGCTTCAAAATCCGGGCAGCTACAATGTCGATTTTTTCATCATCGGTCAGTTCCAGAAACGGTGTATTTTCCAAATCAATAACCATATATTTGGGTCGGTTGTTTTTGAAAATAACTGCCTGCCCATTCTTTTCGGCAATTCTGGTGACACGGGAAAAATTCTGATTAGCCTCCGTGGCAGAGACGATGGTATTGGTATTGATCTGCATAAAACCACCTCTTTCTGATTTTATTATATTCCAAAATAGGTAGAAGTCAACCTATTATTTGTTGGTAATTAAAAACCGCCCGTTTGGGCGGTTTTTGTTTATTCCATTGGTGCGGTGGCACGGAGGTGCTTCAGCACCGGCAGGGTGCGGCCACAGGGGCAGGGTTCTTCGTCCATGACCGCCATGAAGTTCAGCACCACACGCAGGTGGGGCATGGTGCGATCCACCAAATCTGTCACCGCTACAAGGCCGGGCTTGCCCGGTGCCACAGGTGTCCATGTCTGGGGGTCGAGAAGCTCTACAAAGCAGTTTTCCGCCGTCACATGCAGATGCCCTTCGGGGCACATATAGGCCAGAATGCCCTCTGTCCGCACACCCAAATTCTGGGCAACGGGGCAGTCAAAAACCTGACGCAGCCGCTGACGGAGTTCGCCGTCTGCCACACCCTGGGTCACCGTGACCACCTTCAGAGGCTTTTGCAGCCGCAGACCGGTTCGTTCCATACCGGATGCCAGCATGGCAAGAGCATTGGCACTGCCGGAGATATACTCCGGATCAAAAGCATCGATCTCCTCCAGCATAGGCTGGATGCTCCGATCCGTTATGGCGCAGACGGACATGGACAGGCGATTGCGCATGTAGGGCTCTTCCCGAAGGAAGTAAGGATCACGGGGCTTATCCCACAAAAGAACACTGGGACTGCCGAAGGTCACACCGTACCAGCTGAGACCGCGCCAACGGGCAGCCTCGTATCTTGCCACCTGCTCTTGGGTATAATACAAGTCGGCGGACTGTTCCTCTCCAAGCCTCTGAACAGCATGATGCAGATGGGTCAGGTCAATATCCGGACAGAGATATTGCCGGGTCTGGTTGAGAAATTCATCCAAAGGGATGGGATCCACCGCCTGCAGACAGTCCAAGGGTTCCCGGCGCAGTTCCAGATCCGTGAAGGTCATATCGGAATAGACCGGCACATTCTCCCGGCAGTAGAGCAGCAGCTCCGACATCTGCTGCCGCAGCAGAATGGCACGATCCTCAGGTGTCATGGTCTCCGTTGCCAGCAGTTCTCTGGTGTAAGCTGCCACATGGTTCTTCTGCAGCAGGGTCATAGCCGGATAGACCGCTTTTTCGATATACAGTTTCTTTAAATCCATAAGGTTCATCCTTTACCTAATTCGACCATCATCATACAGAAAAAAACTGAAAAAGGCAAGAGGGAATCCACCGGAATTGCCAAAAAGTCCTTGACATAGAAATTTTCTTATGCTATTATCTTATAGCTGATTGCATCAGTAAGCCCTCAGCGGGGCCACGCGGGTGTAGTTCAATGGCAGAACCCCAGCCTTCCAAGCTGGTCGCGTGGGTTCGATTCCCATCACCCGCTCCATATGCGCCAGTAGCTCAGTTGGATAGAGCAACTGCCTTCTAAGCAGTAGGTCAGGGGTTCGAGTCCCTTCTGGCGTGCCAGCCCGTTTTTGGGGCAGCCATTGCGGTGCAGCGCAGTAAGAAATTGGATATGGTGGATGTGGCGCAGTTGGTTAGCGCGCCAGATTGTGGCTCTGGAGGCCGAGGGTTCGAATCCCTTCATCCACCCCATTCTTTTCTTCAGCCTCGCCTTTGGCGGGGCTGAAGTTCTACTTGCCGTACATTGGGATGTAGCCAAGCGGTAAGGCAACGGACTTTGACTCCGTCATGCGTAGGTTCGAATCCTGCCATCCCAGCCATATATGACCCGCTAGCTCAGTCGGCAGAGCACCTGCCTTTTAAGCAGGGTGTCCGGAGTTCGAATCTCCGGCGGGTCACCAAAACCCTTGAAAACACTACGTTTTCAAGGGTTTTTGCTATTTTCCGGAACCCAGTTGGAGCACTTAATTTTTGCCGAAATTCAAGGTAGGCAGGTGCTCTAAATTATGGCAAAGCAACGTATCAAAAAAGTTCAGGTTTCAGCAAAATTGGAAGAGGCGTTCCCCCGGTTCGTAGCCTCGGCAACTGCTCGCGGTTTCAGCGATAAAACCATTCAAACATACCACGAACATATTCACTGTGTCGGCAAACACATCGACCTCTCAATGACTTTTCTGGATCTGATTTTGGTTAAAATGGGGAATGCCAGATGTATTTCTGCGGGGCGTTTTTCTACAGAGCCATTTTCGAACGGCGGTTGAATAAGATGTACGTCACTAAGAACACATACCAGTGCGATTTTCATAA
>JAZNLL010000077.1:0-4107 GCA_045579045.1 Candidatus Avilachnospira sp. | reverse complement strand
ATGGATGACCTTGCAGTAGTTTTCCATGTGGATATCGCTGCGTGCAGCCATTTCTCCATGGGTGAAAATACCGTGACGGGTCATCAGTTCGATATTTTTGGGCAGGGTAAAGGTGGGCAGTGCTTCGGCGGAGTTTTTCAGGTTCCGCAGACCGCGCTTTTTGGCTTCTGCCACCCATGCATCGTCATAGCCGTTGCCCTCGAAGATGATCTTTTTGTGGTCGGTGAGTACCCGGCGGATCAGTTCATGAAGGGCAGTGGGGAAGTCGCCGGCAGCTTCCAGTTCATCGGCAAACTGCCGCAGCTCCTCTGCCATAATGGCATTGAGGACGGTGTTGGCATCGGAGACCGACTGGCTGGCACCGGGCATACGAAGTTCAAACTTGTTGCCGGTGAAGGCCAGAGGGGATGTACGGTTGCGGTCGGTGGTGTCCTGCGGGATATGGGGCAGAACGTCCACACCGATCTTCAGGGAGTGCTTGCCCAATTCCACATAATCGGTGCCTTCGGTGATGCTGTCGATGATACCGCAGAGCTCCGCACCGAGGAAAATGGAAACGATGGCAGGAGGTGCCTCCTGTGCGCCCAGACGGTGATCGTTGCCGGCAGAGGTGACGGTGCAGCGGAGCAGCTCCTGATATTCGTCCACACCCTTGAGGAAAGCGGCCAAAAACAGCAGAAACTGGGCGTTCTGACTGGGAGTCTTGCCGGGGGCAAAGAGGTTCTTGCCCGTATCGGTGCCCAGGGACCAGTTGTTGTGCTTGCCGGAGCCGTTGACACCGGCGAAGGGCTTTTCATGGAGCAGGCACACCAGACCGTGGCGGTCAGCCACCTTCTTCATGGTCTCCATGGTCAGCTGGTTGTGGTCGCAGGCGGTGTTGGCATCCGTATAGATAGGTGCCATTTCATTCTGGGCTGGGGCGACCTCATTGTGCTTGGTCTTGGAGAGAACACCCAGCTTCCACAGTTCTTCGTCCAGATCCTGCATGAAGGCTGCCACTCTGGGCTTGATGGCACCAAAGTAGTGATCGTCCAGCTCCTGCCCCTTGGGAGGCTTGGCACCGAAGAGAGTCCGGCCGCAGAGCCGCAGATCCTCCCGCTTCAGATACAGCTCCTTATCCAGCAGGAAGTATTCCTGCTCAGCACCCACATTGGGGGTGACCTTCATGGTTTGGTCATCGCCGAAGAGCCGCAGAACACGGAGCGCCTGCTTGTTGACGGCATCCATGGAACGGAGCAGAGGAGTTTTCTTATCCAGCGCCTCACCGGACCAGGAGCACATGACCGTGGGGATGCACAGGCTGCCGTCCTTGATGAAAGCAAAAGAAGTGGGGTCCCAGGCGGTATAGCCTCTGGCTTCAAAGGTGGCGCGGAGGCCGCCGGAAGGGAAGGAGGAGGCATCGGCTTCGCCCCGGACCAGATTCTTGCCGCTGAACTCCATGAGAATCTTGCCGCTGCCGGCAGGAGTCAGGAAGCTGTCATGCTTCTCGGCGGTGAAGCCGGTCATAGGCTGGAACCAGTGGGTGTAGTGGGTGGCACCCTGTTCCATGGCCCATGCCTTCATGCCATCGGCAATGGCATTGGCTGTTTCCAGATGCAGATGAGTGCCGTCCTTGAGACACTGCTTCCATGCGTCAAAGGCTTCCTTTTCTACATACTTGGCCATGGTGACCTCATTGAACACCGATGTGCCGAACAGATCGGGGATGCGGCTGCGTTCTGTCATATTCAGACCTCCAAAGGGGTAAGATGCAAAAATTTTTTCATTTTATTTTAGTCTGTCAAGCCTATAAAGTCAACGGCAAAACCTTGCAGCGTGTCAAAAAGTCTTTTTGCCCCGCTGTGCGGTTCTCAGAACTTTCTTCGAAAGTTCTGAGAACCTGTTTTATTGAACGCGAAAGGGACTTTTTGCCCCTTTCACACTTTCCCCGCTGCTCAATCACGGAAGTCTTTTCGGGGTTCTTTGACAGCCTTACCTTGACTTTGCATGAAAAGTCTCATAAACTGAAGGCACAGGAGGATTTAGCATGATTACCTTTGAAGAACTGAAACACAACGAAGAAATTCGAACTTATATTGAAAGGGCCGATACCTCTCTGGCAGCTTTGGGCTATACGGAGCACAGCTTTGCCCATGTGACCAAGGTGGCGGAAACTGCCGGCTATATCCTGCAGACCACCGGACACACAGAGCATGAGGTGGAACTGGCGAAAATTGCCGGTTTTCTCCATGATATCGGCAATCTGGTCAACCGGGTGGATCACTCCCAGTCCGGTGCAGTCATGGCTTTCCAAATATTAAAGCATATGGATATCACCCCCAAGGATCTGGCTACGGTGGTCACGGCCATCGGCAACCATGATGAGGGTACCGGTGTGCCGGTGGATGATATCTCCGCGGCACTGATCTTGGCAGATAAGTCCGATGTCCGCCGCAGCCGTGTCCGCAACGAGGATAAGACCACCTTCGATATCCATGACCGGGTCAACTATTCCGTCAAGCAGGCGGTTCTGAAGATCAACGAGGAGAAAACCAATATCAAGCTGAAAATGCACATTGACACCAAATACGGTGCCATTATGGACTATTTTGAAATTTTCCTCACCCGAATGAACCTGTGCCGCCGTGCCGCCCGGAAGCTGGGTCTGGAATTTAAGCTCATCATCAACGAACAGACGGTTCTGTAAGAAAGAGAGAAACCCCTATGCCTGTTATTTCTCAGATTTTTGTAATTTGTGCCATCTGTCTGGCATCGGAAGGCATTTCCACTGTGCTGCCCTTTGCGTTTCCGGCTTCCGTCATCGGCATGATCCTGCTGCTGATTTTGCTCTGCACCAGGGTGCTGAAGCCTGACCATCTGAAGGAAACCTCCGGTTTTCTCCTTGGCACCATGGCCATGTATTTTATCCCGGCCTGTGTCGGTGTTTTGGAGTATGTGGATGTGCTGCTGGATAACGTCTGGGCGATCCTCATCATCTGTCTGGTGACTACCCCTCTTGTGTTCTTTGTGACGGGACATGTGGTGCAGCTGACCGTGCGTCTTCTGAGAAAGAAGGTGGCGAAATGATGGAGACTGTTTTCAGCACCCCTTATTTCGGTTTGGTTCTGTGCATCGGTACCTATCTGATCGGCCTTTGGGTGCAGAAAAAGACCAAGTGGCTGCTGGCAAATCCGCTGATGATCGCGGTTTTACTTTCCATCGGAGTGATCCTGCTGCTGGACGTTCCCTATGAATGGTTCAACAAAGGCGGCAGCATCCTGCAGATGATGCTTGGCCCCGTTACGGCACTGCTGGCACTGGGCATTTACAACCAGAGAGCCGTTTTGAAGGAATACTTTGTTCCTGTTCTTGCAGGCTGCTTTGCAGGAAGTGTAACCAGTATCGTTTCGGTGCTGGGTCTGTGCCATGTGTTCGGTGTGGACAAGGCTGTCACCGCAGCCTTGATGCCCAAAAGCTGCACCACACCCATTGCCGTGAGCATCGCGGAAAGCCATGGCGGTCTGGCTGCCATCGCTGCCTTCGCGGTGGTGATCACAGGTGTGATCGGTGCGCTGTGTGCACCCTTGTTTTCCAAGTGGTTCGGTATTAAAGATCCGGTTGCGCAGGGTCTTGCCACCGGTGCCAGCTCCCATGCCCTCGGCACCACCCGTGCCAGAGAAATGGGCGAGGTGCAGGGTGCCGTCAGCTCTATCGCCATCGGCGTCTGCGGGTTGATTTCGGTGATTTTGAGTTTGTTTGTAAAAATATAGAAAAAATCTGCCATGTATCCATACGTGGCAGATTTTTTGGTTATATTTAACAAAAATTATCCGATTTCATTGACTTTATACTTGTTATGATATACCCTAAACTTGGTAGACCCTAAATTCTATCAATAGGAAGTGTTCGAAAATGAAAACAACGAAGAAAATCCTGTCTCTGGTGCTTGCACTGGTGATGCTGATCTCGGTTCTGCCGGGAGCGGTATTCGCCGAAGAAGTGCAGGAAGCACCGGCCAAGCTGGAAGCAATGGAAATCAGCTTGGATTCTGAAATTTTGGTTCGGCAGAAGTTCGCTCTGACAGAGGAACTTCTGAATGATGACGGCGCTTATGCAGTGATCAAAGCT
>JAZNLL010000076.1:0-68998 GCA_045579045.1 Candidatus Avilachnospira sp. | reverse complement strand
CTTCTGGATCTCGTGAGAGGTACGGAAACCGTCGAAGAAGTTGATGAAGGGAACGCGGCCCTCGATGGATGCCAGATGGGCAACGGGAGCCAGGTCCATAACTTCCTGGACATTGCCTTCGGCCAGCATAGCGAAACCGGTCTGGCGGCAAGCCATGACGTCGGAATGATCGCCGAAGATGTTCAGAGCGTGGGTGGAGACGGTACGGGCGGAAACATGGAAGACGCAGGGCAGCAGTTCGCCGGCGATCTTATACATGTTGGGAATCATCAGCAGCAGACCCTGAGAAGCGGTGTAGGTGGTAGTCATAGCACCTGCACCCAGAGAGCCGTGAACAGTACCGGAAGCACCGGCCTCAGACTGCATTTCGCAGACCTTGACGGTGGTACCGAAGATGTTCTTACGACCCTGAGCGGACCACTGGTCAACATAGTCGGCCATGGGGCTGGAGGGGGTGATGGGGAAAATACCGGCAACTTCAGTAAACGCATAGGACACGTGAGCCGCAGCGTTGTTGCCGTCCATAGTAATAAACTTTCTGGACAAGATACAGACCTCCTGTTTATTTACCCGGTAAAATCCGAGCATAATTTCATAACATAATCCTAACACATGAAGTCGTTTTTGTAAATGAAGAAAACAAAATAATTCTTGGTTTTTCGCCATATTTATAGTAGAATATGCAGAGAAAACAAAGGGGGTCGAAAAAGTGTTCAGCCGTGTCAGCAGTATGGGTTTGCAAGGTATCGAAGGATACGAGGTTTCCGTGGAATGTTATATCACCAACGGTCTGCCGGGCTTTGACATTGTCGGCCTGCCGGATGCGGCGGTGAAGGAGTCCCGTGAACGGGTCCGTGCCGCCATCAAGAATTGCGGATTTAAATTTCCGGTCAGCCGAATCACGCTGAATCTGGCACCTGCCGGAACGAAAAAATCCGGCACGGTTTACGACCTTCCCATTCTTCTGGGCATACTGACAGCAGCAGAAAGCCTCCGTCTGTCAAAGGGCAAGCGTGCATTTCTGGGTGAATTGAGTCTGGAAGGCAAGCTCCGTCCTGTGCAGGGTGTGCTGCCCATGGCACTGGCGGCAAGAGACTGCGGCTTTGAAGAACTGTATGTGCCGCTGGAAAATGCCAGAGAGGCTTCTTTGGCAGAAGGGTTAAAAGTCTACGGTGTGGAAGATGTGAGAAGTCTTTTGTGTCATTTCAGTGAGGAAAAAACCTTGGAACCCACACCTGTCTGGCAGCCGGAAACGGCAGCGGACACCCTTTTGGACTATGCTGATGTCAAAGGTCAGTATCAGGCCAAACGAGCTATGGAGATCGCTGCTGCCGGCGGTCATAACATTCTTTTGGTAGGCCCACCCGGTTCCGGTAAGAGTATGCTTGCAAAGCGGCTGCCCTCCATTCTGCCGCCTCTGACCAAAGAGGAAGCGTTGGAGGTGACGAAAATCCATTCTGTCATGGGTCTTCTGACAACGGAGAAACCCATGGTTTCGGTCAGTCCTTTCTGTGACCCCCATCATACCATGTCCTCTGTCAGTCTTGCAGGCGGCGGTACCAATCCGAAGCCCGGTGCAGTTTCACAGGCTCACCATGGCGTCCTGTTTCTGGATGAACTTCCCGAATTCAAACAGGATACGCTGGAGGTTCTCCGTCAGCCCCTGGAGGATGGAAAAGTGACCATCACCCGGGTGGCGGGCACCCTGTCATATCCCAGCCGTTTTATGCTGGTGTGTGCCATGAACCCCTGCAAATGCGGTTGGTACGGTGACCCGTCCGGACGCTGTACCTGCTCATCACAGTCGGTGCGACGGTATCTCAGCCGGATCAGCGGACCGCTTCTGGACCGTATCGATCTGATCGTGGAAGTTCCTGCCCTCAGCTACACAGAAGTCAGTACCCGCGGAGCTGCAGAGCCGTCTTCGGACATTCGGAAGCGGGTGATCGCTGCCAGAGAAATTCAGCGTGAACGCTTTGAAGGAACGCTGGTTTCCGACAATGCAGCTATGGAACCCCGTCAGATGCGGGAATACTGCGCGCTGACACCGGAATGTTCGGAACTGATGAAAGCAGCCTTTCAGGCTCTGCGCCTGACGGCCAGAAGCTATGACCGGGTACTCCGTGTGGCAAGAACCATTGCCGATCTGGACGGCAGTACCGACATTCAGCCCCAGCATATTGCAGAAGCCGTACAATACAGAACGTTCCAGTTGGACGTTAACGAATAAAGGAGAACACCATGAACGAAATTTTTCTTTTGAAATTGGGCGAGATTGTCCTGAAAGGACAGAACCGCCGTGCTTTTGAAGCCTGCCTTAAGGGCAATATCCGTAAGCGCATCAAGGCTTTCGGTCAGTTCCGCGTCTTTTTGAAGCAGTCCACCATCTATGTGGAGCCGGAAACAGATGATTGCGATCTGGACGGTGCATGGGAAGCCTGCGGTACCGTTTTCGGTATTGCTTCCATGTGCCGCTGCCACCCCTGTGAAAAGGATTTGGATGCTATTTTTAACGGGGTCGTTTCCTATCTGGGTGACGATTTGGCTACCAAGCGCAGCTTCAAGGTGGAAAGCAAGCGTGCCGATAAGCAGTTCCCTCTGAACTCCATTCAGATCTCTCAGGAAATCGGCGGCAGACTTGCCGAGGAATTCCCGCAGGTGGAAGTGGATGTCCATCATCCCGAATATGTGGTCAATGTGGAGGTCCGGGATTACGCCGCTTATGTTCACGGTCCTTCTGTGCCCGGTGCAGGCGGTCTGCCCACGGGTATGGGCGGCAGAGCCGCTGTACTCCTGTCTGGCGGTATCGATTCTCCCGTTGCAGGCTATATGATCGCCAAGCGCGGTGTGGAGTTGGAATGTGTCCATTTCTTCTCCTATCCCTATACCTCCGAGCGCGCCAAGGAAAAGGTTCTGGAACTGGCTCGTCTCATGACCAAATACTGCGGTCGTATGACGGTTGATATTGTTGGCTTCACCAAGATTCAGGAAGCCATTCGCGATCACTGTCCTGAGGAATATTTCACCCTGATCATGCGCCGCTTCATGATGCGTATTTCCCAGAGAATTGCCCGCGACCATGGCTGCAAGGCTCTCGTCACCGGTGAAAATCTCGGTCAGGTTGCCTCTCAGACCATGGAAGCCATGAATGTCACCGGTGCTGTGGTGGATATGCCCATTTTCATGCCTCTGATCGGTATGGATAAGGAAGAGATCGTCACCATTGCCCGTCGAATCGGCACCATGGAAACTTCCATTCTGCCTTATGAGGACTGCTGCACGGTGTTTACGCCCAGACATCCCAAGACCAAGCCTGTTCTGAGTCAGGTGGAGGCTGTGGAAGCCAAGCTGGATGTGGAAGTCCTCATCGAAGAAGCACTTGAGAATACCGAAAAGGTCACCGTCAAGTACTATGAAGACTGAGAAACTGGTTTCTCTGCTGAAGGAAAAGGGACTGACCGTCTCTACGGCTGAAAGCTGTACCGGCGGCGGAATCGGCCATGCCATTACAGCGGTCTCCGGCAGTTCATCCGTCTATGCAGGCGGTGTGATCTCCTACACCAATGAAGTCAAAGCCAAGGTGCTGGGAGTTCCGCAGGAATGTCTGGAACAGTACGGTGCGGTTTCTGCTCAAACCGCAAAAGCCATGGCAGAGGGTGTGAGAGCGCTGCTGGGTACGGATTTTGGAGTCAGCGTCACGGGTCTTGCCGGACCCAACGGAGATGGCAGCGGAAAGCCTGTGGGACTGGTGTATATCGCTGCCGCCTGTAAAAACGGAACGGAAGTCCGGGAATTCATTTTTTCGGGTGACAGGGATGCTGTCCGCGGTCAAGCCGTGGATGCCGCCATTGAAATGCTTTATGAAACAATAAAAAATGCCGAACCTTGAGGTTCGGCATTTTTGTTATTCCTTGGGTGCTTCGTATTTGGGATTGAAGTTCACGATGATGGAACTTTCTTCCAAGGGCTTCACAGCTTCCGCAACCTCTGGGATGGGGTTGTCCCAGACGTCCAGCTGGATGAGATTGTAGTTGCCTGTCAAAGGAGAGATATCCTTGACCTTGTTGTAATCAAGGTTTACATAATTCAAAGATACAATGCCCTCGAGACCAGTCACTTCTTCGATTTCATTATATTTTGCGGAGAAACGTACCAGTGTACAGCTTTCTTCGTCAAAATCGGGAATTTTCTTGATCTTGTTGTGATCGGCGGTGAAGTCGGTCAGAGCAGGCAGCTTCGTCAGCACAGAGATGTCATCGATCAGATTTTCTGTCACGACGATTTCTACCAGATTTTTACAGCTTTCCAGAGGAGAAAGATCGGTGATCTTGTTGTTGGAGGCCAACAGAGTCGTCAGTTCCTCTTTGTCGGAGAGACTGGCCAGGGAGGAGATATCGCAACGGGTGACATCCAAAGCGGTCAGCTTGCTGCAGGTACTGAGGGCAGCAATGGAACTGATGGGATTGTTTGCCAGTTTCACTTCCTCCAGATCCAGCATCAAAGAGAGAATACCGATATCTTCAATGGAGTTGTTGGAAAGGGTCAGATGAGTCAGTTTGGTCAAGGTGGTAAAAGGTGCCAGATCGGTAATGGCACAGCCATCCAGCGTCAGCTTTCGCAGCTCGGTGAGAGAACCGATGGCCTGCAGACCCTCCGTAGAGATCGTACAGCCGGAAAGATCCAGTTCCTGCAGACCGGGCAGCTGGCGAAGGACAGTAAAGTCCAGACCGGAAACATTGTGCACAGTCAGGGATTTCAGACCTGTAAAATTGGAAAGGTCGCTGACAGTTGTGAGAGTCTCGGGCAGTTCCAGCGCGGCAATGGTCCAGAGATCATCGGTCATGACGGTATCTTCGGCTTCCAGATGAAGGAGTTCGCGGACGGCTGCATCCACAGCGGCATCGGCGAGGGCTGCTTCCTCCACAACACCGCCAACCGTATAACCGCAGACGGCAGCAGGGCTGACAAGACCTTCGGCATTGACTGCAAGGGCAATGACCGTGGTTTCACCGGAGGTGAGTTCCACGGCTTCGGTGTAAAGATCTCCGTCGTTGGAGGGGTATTCGCCATCGGTAGTGAGATAAACAGCAGCTTCGGGAGAATCAACGGAAATCTGAATGTACTCTGTATAATAGCCGCTTTCCGGGGAGATAACAGGAGCCTCCGGTCTCTGCTGAGCCAGCGTCTTCTTTACGGTTTCGCTGCCAATACGGTCCATCATCTGAACAGCATCCAGCAGTTTATCCTGCTCCACATAAGTGCGGCACAGGGCGGCATAGAGTTCATAGCTGTCGGGATTGGCAGCAATGGCACTGACAAGGGTGTATTCTGCTTTGGTATAGTTACCGGCAGCGGCACAGGTTTCTGCCAGCTCAATGGGCAGATCTGTCCGTTCCGGCATCAGTTTCCATGCAGAGCGGTACTTGGATATGGAACGCTCGTAACGACCCCTGGCAGCCATGGACTGGGCGCCGTTCTGCAGCAGGTTTGTGGTGACGGTGCGATTGAAAAACAGGAAAAACCAGCAGGCTGCAATCAGAACAATCAGAATCAAAGCCACCGGAATGATGATTTTTAATGATTTTTTCATGGGGCATCTCCAATCGGCATAGATATGTTCATTATAATCCAATATGAGAAGTGTGTCAATAAAGGGAGAGGAATATCCCCGCCCGGGATTTCATAGTCATGGAGCAGGGGAGGGGTTGTCTGTGATTGGATCCGTTATTGCAGGGGTGGCAGCGTTGCTGATGGCAGTTGCTATGCCGATGGTACTTTTGTCTCCGGTTGAAATTCCGGAGGAGCCGAAGCTACTGGTCATCGAGGCAGAACAGTCCCGACAATCGGAGATCACGGTCAAATTGCAGACAGGACAAGCTGTGAAAGAACTGCCGCTGGAGGAGTACCTCATCGGTGTGGTCTTGTCGGAAATGCCCATGTCTTTTGAACAGGAAGCCCTGAAGGCACAGGCGGTAGCAGCCAGAACCTTTGCCATGGGACAGATGGAAAACGGAAAGCATCGGGATTTTGACCTGTGTGGGCAGAGCAGCTGCTGTCAGGCCTGGACGGGAGAAGAGATGCTTGCAAGGAAACTTGGAGACAGCTGGCAAGCCTACTGGGAAAAGGCCTCTGCAGCTGTGGAAAGTACGGAGGGACAGGTTCTGACCTATGACGGAGAACTGATCGATGCGGTCTATTTTTCCTGTTCCGGCGGTACGACGGAAGACGCTGTGGCAGTTTGGGGCGGAGACGTTCCCTATTTGCAATCGGTAGAAAGCCCGGGAGAGGAGCAGGCCGGTAAATTTCATACGGTGAAGGAATTCAGCCGTGAAGATTTCTGCGAGATCATACTGCAGGCACGACCCTTGGCCGATCTATCCGGAAGAACCGAAGGTTGGATTGGAAAAGAAACACGGACAGAAGGCGGAGGAATTGCGGAAATCGCCATCGGAGGCTGCACATTCAAAGGAACAGAAATACGTCAGTTGTTCGGATTGAACTCTACAAATTTTGCAGTTGAAATAAAAAATGAAAGAGTTCTGTTCTCCGTCTATGGCTACGGTCATCGGGTGGGGATGAGTCAGTACGGAGCCAACGCAATGGCAGAGGAAGGAAAAAACTATAAAGAAATCCTGTGCCACTACTATGACGGAGTAAAGGTGGAAAAGCGATAAAAAACAGCAGCAAGCGATTGCTTGCTGCTGTTTTGCGTATCAATCAGAACAGGTTCAGAACCAGAGTCAGAACCATAAACACACCGGCGATCCACTTGGTCATGGTAGCCAGCTTGGCTTCACGGGAACCGCTCTTGTTCTTGGACAGGAAGCTGTCGGAAGAACCGGTGATGACACCCATGCCGCTTTCCTTACCGGACTGCATCATAACGATAGCAACCAGACCAACAGCACACAGCACCTGAATAACGGTGAGAATGATATGCAGAACTTTCATAATTCCTCCATAGCGTCAAGATTGACGGCCGTTATTCCGGCGAACGGCAAGCCGAGTTTATATTCACATAGCAAGTGATATATTATCACAAAAGATACAGTAATGCAAGGGAAATTTTAGAAAATGGTGTTATTTTGTTGCCCACTGACCGGTAGCCATGCAGTTGAGGTAAGCGTTGATGAAACCGTCCAGCTCGCCGTCCATGACTGCATTGATATTGGTCATTTCGTAGGCGGTACGGGTGTCCTTAGCCAGTGTGTAGGGCATAAAGACATAACTTCGGATCTGGCTGCCCCATTCAATTTTCTGCTGCACACCCTTGATGTCGGAGATCTTTTCAAAATGCTCACGCTGCTGAATTTCCACCAGTTTGGAGCGCAGCATTTTCATACACTGTTCTTTGTTCTGGAACTGGTCGCGCTGGGTCTGGCAGGAGACCACAATGCCGGAGGGCTTGTGGATCAGACGAACGGCGGAAGAAGTCTTGTTGATATGCTGGCCGCCGGCACCGGAGGAGCGGAACACCTGCATTTCGATGTCTTCGGGGCGGATCTCCACTTCCACATCGTCATCAATTTCGGGAATGACTTCCACAGCAGCAAAAGAGGTCTGACGACGGCCTGCGGCATCAAAGGGAGAAACGCGAACCAGACGGTGGACACCGTTTTCGCTCTTCAGGAAGCCGTAGGCATTGGAGCCTTCGATCATAATGCTGGCAGATTTCAAACCGGCTTCGTCGCCGTCGATATAGTCCAGAATCTTATAGGTGAAGCCGTGACGTTCTGCCCAACGGGTGTACATGCGGTAGAGCATCTGGCACCAGTCCTGAGCCTCGGTGCCGCCTGCACCTGCCTGGAAAGAGACAAGGGCATTGTTGCCGTCATAATCGCCGGTGAGAAGGGTCTCCAGACGGGTGGCCTCCATCTGCTCCTCAAGAGCAGTGTAGCCGGCAATCAGCTCATCGAGCATACTTTCGTCGTTTTCTTCCTGTGCCATTTCGATGATGGTCATGAGATCATCCCATGCTTCCAGCATCTTATTGTAACGACCGATCTTAGCTTCCAGCTGACGGGAACGCTTCATGACCTGCTGAGAAACAGCCTGATTGTCCCAGAAGCCGGGAGACTCGATCTGTGCCTGCAGCCGTTCCAGTTCTTCCTGACAGGCTCCCAGATTGAGGGAGTCGGAAAGACCGTCCAGCTTGGGCTTGGCACCGGTCAATTTCACCTTATATTCATCAAATTCGATCATACTCATAGATTAATACCACACTTTATCAATTTATGCCCATCTATTATACAGAAAAAACATATAGCTGTAAAGAGAAAAGTGCTAATTCATCATTCATCCGGCGGCAGATTGCGGAGGAATTTCAGCACCAACGGTACCGATACAGAGAAGGTGATGATGTCTGCTGCCGGTTGGGCGATCTGAATACCAAGCAGATCCAAAAAGATAGGCAGAATCAGGACAGCCGGAATGAGACACAGACCGCTTCTCAATGCAGAGAGAATGGCAGACTTGCCGGCTTTGCCGGTGCTTTGAAACATCATATTGCCACTGGTGCTGAAGGACAGAAACAGACAGCCGAAGCAGCCAAGCCGCAGGGCAGGAACGGCGATGACCACAACAGAGGGGTCCGGCTGGAACAGCTTTGCCAGCGGTGCGGCAAAGATAAAGCAGCACACAGCCAAAAGCCCAATGAGAATTTCGCCTGCCAATGTGGTGAACCAGAAGCCCTGCTTTACACGGCTGTACTTTTTTGCACCGTAGTTGAAGGCCGCCACAGGCTGGAAGCCCTGACCGATGCCGATGCCAACGGAGAACACAAAGTTGGTGATTCGGCTGACAATGCTCATGGCAGCTACGGCGGCATCACCGTAGACACCGGCTGTGTGGTTCAGAACCAGTGTGGACAAGCTGCCAAGACCCTGACGGAGCAAGGCAGGGAAGCCGATTTTCACGATCGGTACGGCCTGTTTCAAGATGTTTCCGAGTCGAAAGATCCGACTCTGGGTTTTTCCGGAAAGGAACATACTGAGCAAAATGAAAAAGCTGACGGTCTGGGATGCAGCGGTGGCAATGCCTGCACCGGCGGTGCCCAGACCAAAACCGATAATGAGAATGGGGTCCAGCACCAAATTGAGGATACCGCCCAGCGTCAGACCGATCATGGCATAGAAGGACATGCCTTCATAGCGCAGAATGTTGTTCAGCACACAGCTGGAAGTGTAGAAGGGTCCTGCCAGCAGAATCCATCGGGCATATTCTCTGGCGTAGGGGAGAATGGTTTCCGTACTTCCCAGCAACCGCATCAGCGGATCCAGAAAAATCAGACCCAAAATGCTGATGAGCAGACCTGTAAAGAAGGCCAGCCAGAAGCCGGACGTGGCATAGACGGTGGCACTTTCCGTGTCGTGCTGACCCAGCCGACGGGAAATGATGCTGCCGGAGCCCTGTCCCCATGTGAAGCCAAATGCCTGAAAAATGGCCATAAGACTGAAGACCACACCGATGGCGCCGGAGGCACTTTTGCCAAGTTCACCTACAAAGTAGGTGTCTGCCATATTGTAAATATTTGTGATCAGCATGCTGATGATGGTAGGAAGACCCAGAGAGATAATCAGTTTTGGAATTGGGGTCTCGGTCATGCGGCGGTACTTTTCCGCCTCCTGTTCGTGTCTGCGTTCCATGACATCGCCTCCGGGAATTATTTTACAACAAATCAAAACATTTGCCAAGGGTCGTTCTTTGCGATATAATGATGGCAACAATCGCAAAGGAGCAGATCTGTGAGCCCTTATCATTTTCATACGCGTGTATTTTACGGCGATATCGACAACAGTTTAAATATGAGCCTGTCCGGTGCCCTGCGGCTTATGCAGGAAGCTGCCATGATCCACTCTGACCAGTCCGGCTATTCCGTCATGGATGTGGATCATACCCGTGTGGTCTGGATGCTGGTGCAGTGGCGTGTCCGTTTGACGGGTAACGTCCGCTGGGGTGAGCCTGTGGAAGTGGTCACATGGCCCAGAACCATGGAGCGGCTGACTTCCGATCGCTGCTTCCGAATTCTGGACAAAGACGGTAATGAAGTCGCCATTGGAGAAAGCACCTGGCTTCTGGCCAATGCTGATACGGGCAGAGTCATGCGAATTCCTCAGACAGTGGTGGATGCTTACGAGTTGGTAGAGGAGCAGGTGTTCGAAACCCCTGTGGTGAAGCTCTCTCATGATGTCGGCACGGAGGTCTATTCCGGTAAGGTCAGCAGAAGAGATCTGGATACCAACCGCCATGTGAACAATCTGGTCTATCTGGATTATGCCAAAGATGCCCTTCCTCCGGAGGCAGATAACAGCTGGACCGAGGTGGTCATTCGCTATCACCGGCAGCTGCTTCTTGGTGATCCTTTCCACTGCTATTATAAACAGGAGGCCAAGGGTCATGCAGTGCAGATCTGCGGTGACGATCCGAAACACCTGCATTGCTCCGTTCTTTTTTTGCCGTAAAAAATCCCGGGAAGGATATGCTTTCCGGGGTTCTGCTTGTTTTATTTGCCGGAGTCGTAAGACTTGCTGGTTTCGGAGAGCTTCGTGTTCTTCTCCAGATTGGCAATGGCTTCGGTCATCTGAGGTTCAAAGGCCTCAAAGAGCTTGGATTTGATGGCGGTTCGGATGGGCAGAACCTGGAACCGTCCGTCCACACCCTCACCTGCATCCAGAATGTACAGAGGTGTGTAGTTGGCATCGGAAATGATGACTTCACCGGTGGCACCGCTCTTGGTAAATTCCAGATTGAGGATCAGACTTTCCATGGCATATTCCTGATCCATGTCAGAAACGAAGTTGCCCAAACTGTAGGCCACGAAACAGGTCTTTTCTTCGCCGTCTGCGGTGGTCACATCCAGATAACCCATGGGGCCTGCAACATGGCTGTGAGAGCCGAGGATGACGTCAACGCCGTTTTCCAACATCAGCTCGGTGATATCTTCCTGGCTTTCGCTGATCTCAGTCTCAAACTCGCTGCCCCAGTGGCACAGTGCCACAATGACATCGGGCTTCAGCGCCTTGGCATCCTCAATGCGATCCATGATGGAAGATGCATCCACCTTGGAGTAGGTGTCGGTATAGTCGGAGTACAGCAAGTCCACACAGAACTCATTGTTGGTGGGCAGGGTACGACCGTCCACACCCTTGGTAAAGCCAATGAAAGCGATCTTGATGCCGTTGACCTCACGCATGATGGCACCGGCACCGGGAGTCTCATCGGGGTCGGAAATATGGGTACCCACATGGTCGATACCGGCAGTGTTGAGGAACTTGGCCGTGTTTGCAAGACCGTTGAGACCGTTGGTGATGGAGTAGGTGTTGGCAGTCAGCATCACGTCAAAGCCAAGATCTTTCAGAGTAGTTGCCAGAGATTCGGGTGCGTTCCAGCTGGGCTTACCTGCATAAGGTGTGCTGCCGGTCATGTTCATTTCCAGATTGCCCACAGTCAGATCGGCACTCATGGTATAGGCCGATACAGCCAGGAAACAATCGGTAAAATCGTAAGAAAGATCCTCTTGTTTGGCATCCTCCAACTGGGTATCATAGAACATGATATCACCCACAGCTGCCAGAGTAGCCTTGCGATCGGGCTCTACGGCAGGCACTTCCTCTTCAACGGGAGGCGGCACGATCGTCTGGTCCATTTCGGGTGCGGGTGCCTTGTTGGAGCAGCCCTTTACAATCAAAACAACGATCAAAACCAATACAACAGCGGCGACGGCAAGAATGATGCGCTGCTGCTTCTGACGCTTCCGCTTCATCTCCAGACGGCGCAGGCGGCGCTTCTCCAGAAGCTCCTCGTCCCGCTCGAACTGTTCATTCCATTCGGACATGATATCCCTCCTTAACGGTATGGTTTGAACTATTATACAATATAATGTGCAGATTCTCAATCCATTTTTTGGAAATTCGTGAATTCTTAAGAAAATCCCGGGTTGGCGAATGTGTTGATCTATGATATAATGGGTCAAAACGTTGATAATTAAAGGAGCACCTATGGAATATCGAGATCGGAGAGGTTGTGCAGGAAGGCTTGCGCTGATCCTCCTTTGCATAGCCCTGACGATTGCCATCGTCTGGGGAATTTTTATGGCAGTGAAAAAACTGGCTCATTACGGAGACAATGCCGTCATCGGTGAGCAGGCTCCGGAAGAAGAATGGGACGACGTCCCCTCTGCGGAGAACGCATTGCCCAGAAACACCTATGAATCCGATGGGTTCTATGAAACTGACGGCATCCGTTTTTATGAGGCTGACGGTGTAACCGGTATTGCAGGTATTGATGTATCTGCATTCCAGCCCACCATTGACTGGCAACAGGTCAGCGGTGCCGGTATTGAATTCGCCATGATCCGTCTGGGTTACCGTGGTTACTCCACCGGTAAGCTGGATCTGGATGATTGCTTTCTGACCCACATGGATGGGGCACTGGAAGCCGGTCTGGATGTGGGTGTCTACTTCTTTTCCCAGGCACTGACACCGGAAGAAGCCGTCGAGGAAGCGGAATATGTGATTACCTGGCTGGAAGGCTATGATGTCACTTATCCCGTTGTGTTTGACTGGGAGGAAGTGGAAGGTCCTGCCCGCACAGACAACATGAACATGCTGAATCTGACTTCCTGTGCGGAAGCGTTCTGTAAAACCATAGAGGAAGCGGGCTATGAAGCGGCTGTTTATTTTAATCAGGCTTACGGCTATGAACAGCTCAATCTGGTCAGCATCCGGGATTATGCATTCTGGTTGGCAGAATACGCACCAACCCCCACTTTTGCCTATGATTTCACCATGTGGCAGTATACCAATGAAGGCGCTGTGCCCGGTATCGAAGGCCCTGTGGATTTGAATATTTATTTCAGGAAATAAAAAAGAGAAGGTCATTTGACCTTCTCTTTTTCTATGGGATTACAGCTGTTCGTTAATGAACTTGACAGCGTTTTCGGAAATGCGCTCAGCAACGCCGGCGGCAAACTTGGAACCGCGGGCTTCGTAACCGCCTTCGTCGTAGGAATCCTGCATGGGGAAGTAGCCGATGGAGCCATTGGTGATGCAGCAGGGCATGGTCATGGGATACTTGGAACCGGCCTTGATGGCGCGGCCAACACCGGTGAAGGGCTCGCCGGGGATGCCCAGCATGACAACGGGACCGAGGGACAAACCGGTCAGACGGACAGGGTAGGTATCGGGACAGTTTTCCATTCTGATCATGCGCAGGGCCTCTGCCACAACAGTGGTCAGCTCCATGCCTGTGAAAGGAATGTCGCAGTCGCGGCCTGCGTTGTGCAGTTCTGCATATTTGCGGGCCTGAGGCATTTTTTCGGGATCGGGCTTGTTGGAGGGCACCTGAATCTCAAATTCACCGTACTTCATTTCATCCACAGGAGTGAAATTGACCTTGGTGTAGACCTGCAGGATACCGCCTGCCACCACACGGCCCAGATGCTCAGCATGCTCGTAGCCACGGCCGACACCGTCAAAACCGTTGGGATCGATACCGTTGAAGTCACCGTCCTTGGCATTGACCTTGATGTGGTTGACGTCACCCTGAGCACCGTTGAAGAAGATGCAGTTGACGTTGGGCAGAGTGCGCTCCAGAATACGGCGAGTGAAAGCGGGCCAGTCACCGGTGACCTTACTGCCGCCGACAGTATCGGGGTGGTTGCCGAAGTTGCCGATGACGATCTCCTTGGCATCTTCACGGACGATACGGACCACGTTCAGACGCTCGTCCACATCACCGATGGGGGCAAGAATGTTGGGGTTGCCGATGCCGGGATTGGTCTGAACGGAACCGTCCTTCATACGGAAGCGGCGGACAAAAGCGATATCGGGAGCAGAACCGATGGCCCAGCCCAGCTTGGCAGGCTTCAGATCCTGGAAAGCGCGGACAGCGGCTGCGGGGAACTGTCTGGCAAGAAAATCGCCGTATTCGTAGTTTGCGGGGGTGATGGCGGCTTTTTCTTCGCCCACGTAGGGAGAAACATGGGTGTGGGTGCACTGAATGAAGATGGCTCCCATATCCAGACCGGTGGCTTCAGCGATGGCGGTGCGGAAACGGTCAATGATCGCAGGTGCCATGCTGCAATTGTCGAGGGTCATCACAATGGCTTTCTTGCCCTTGCATTCAAAAGCAACAGCATTGATTTCCAGTTCGTCCAGAACACCTTCCACAAAACGGTCAACATAGTAACCGCCGATGAGAAGACCCATGGGGGGAGTGACATTCACACGGGAAAAACCTGCCTTAAAATCGTACATGATAATGCCTCCTATGTATTAGAGAATATCGTTCAGCAGATGGGTGCTGTGCTCGATCAGTCGCTCAGCCACACCGGCCTTGAAAATAGAGGAACGGGCTTCATAGCCGCCTTCATCGTAGGCTTCCTGCATGGGGAAGTAGCCCTCGTTGCCGTTGGAGAGGCAGCAGGCCATGGTGACAGGGAACTTGGAAGCAGACTTGATGCCGCGGCCGATGCCGGTGAAGGGTTCGCCGGGGATCGCCAGAATGGCGATGGGGCCAAAGGTGATGCCGGTCAGCTGGGTAGCATAGAATTCAGGCCCATGCTCCAGACGCTTCATACGCAGAGATTCTGCGACAACGGTGGTCAGCTCCATGCCTTCGAAGGGGATGTCACAGTCACGGCCTGCTTCGTGGAGTTCCACATACTTGTAAGCCAGCTTCAGCTCTTCGGCGGTGGGCATGTTGGAGGGCAGTTCAACCTTCAGCTCGGCAAACTTCAGCTCTTCCACAGGTGCAAAGTTGACCTTGGTGTAGACCTGCAGGATACCGCCGGCAACCACGCGGCCCATGTGGGCAGCATGACCGTAGCCACGGCCAACACCGTCAAAGCCGTTGGGATCGATGCCATTGAAGTCACCTTCTTTGGAAGTGACCTTGATGTGGTTCACATCGCCCTGAATGCCGTTGAGCATAACGCACTTGACATTGGGCAGGGCAGCTTCCAGCGTGCGGCGGGCAAAACCGGGCCAGTCAGCGGTGACCTTGCTGCCGCCGACAGTGTCGGGATGGGTGCCGAAATTGCCGATGACAATTTCTTCACCGCCTTCACGAACCATACGGACCACATACACACGCTCGTCCACATCGCCGATGGGAGCCACAATATCGGGGTTGCCGATGCCGGGGTTGGTGCGGACGGAACCGTCCTTCATACGGAAACGGCGGACGAAGGAAATATCGGGAGCGGAGCTGATGGCCCAGCCAACCTTGGCGGGCTTCAGATCCTGAAGGGCACGGACAGCGGCGGCAGCCATCTGCTTGGTCACATAGCTGTCGAACATTTCGTCGCCGTTGCCGTCGAGAACAGCAGGTGCCACGTGGGTGTGGGTGGTGTGGATGATGACAGCTTCATAATCCAGACCGGTGGCTTCCACAACGGCTTTGCGGAGGACAGCCATACCACTCTGAGGAATGGCCATCAGGTCCATGGCCATGACGATAGCCTTCTTGCCGTTGCACTCAAAGGCAACGGAATTGATTTCCAGCTCATCCAGAACGCCTTCCACATAGCGGTCAAGATAGTAGCCATTGATATAGACACCCATGGGGGGCGTGATGTTTACACGGGAAAAACCGGCTTTGAATTCAGACATGATAGATTTCCTCCTTAAAATTTGAAGCTGTCCTTCAGAGAAACAGCACGGTTAAACACGAGATGACCGGGCTTGGAGTCCTTGCTGTCGGCACAGAAGTAGCCGGTACGCATGAACTGGAAGCGGTCGGCGGGCTGGGTATTGCCCAGAGAAGCCTCCACCTTACAGCCGGTGAGAACCTCCAGAGAGTTGGGGTTCAGACAGGCCAGGAAATCCTTGCCTGCGGCATCGGGATCGGGATCGTTAAACAGGTTGTCATACTGACGGACTTCCGCATCAATGCAAGTCTCAGCATCGACCCAATGGATAGTAGCGCCCTTGACCTTGCGGCCGTCGGCAGGATCACCGCCGCGGGATTCGGGATCATAAGTGGCAAGCACTTCCACCACATTGCCGTTTTCGTCGGTGTTGAAGCCGGTGCACTGGATGAGGTAAGCACCCTTCAGGCGGCACTCGGGGCCGTTGGGATACAGACGCTTGTACTTGGGAATGGGCTCAGGCAGGAAATCGTCGGCTTCGATCCACAGATTCCGGGAGAAGGTGACCTCTCTGGTGCCGTCTTCGGGACGGTTGGGGTTATTCTCCACAGTGACGGTCTCGGACTGACCTTCGGGATAGTTGGTGATGGTCAGCTTAATGGGCTTCAGAACTGCCATGACACGCTGAGCACTTTCGTTCAGATCTTCACGGAGGCAGAACTCCAAAAATGCGTAGGGGATGGTGTTGGGACTCTTGGCAACGCCGACCCGTTCACAGAAATTGCGGATGGAGGCAGGGGTGTAGCCACGGCGGCGCAGACCGCACAGAGTGGGCATTCTGGGATCATCCCAGCCGGAGACATAGTTGTTTTCCACCAATGCTCTCAGCTTTCTCTTGCTGAGAACGGTATGGTCGATACCAAGTCTGGCAAACTCGATCTGACGGGGACGGTGGGGAACGGAGACATTTTCCACCACCCAGTTATACAGGGGTCTGTGGTTCTCAAATTCCAGAGAACACAGGGAGTGGGTAATGCCTTCCAGCGCATCCTGAATGGGATGGGCAAAATCATACATGGGGTAGATGCACCACTTGTCGCCCTGGCGGTGATGGTGCATGTGGCGGATACGGTAGATGACCGGGTCACGCATATTGAAGTTGCCGGAGGCCAGATCGATCTTGGCGCGGAGGGTCATGGCATTGTCGGGGAATTCACCGGCACGCATCCGTGCGAACAGATCCAGACTTTCCTCCATGGGACGATCCCGGTAGGGAGATCTGGCAGGGGTGTTGGTATCGCCTCTGTATTCTGCAAACTGCTCCGGTGTCAGCTCACAAACATAGGCCAGCCCCTTCTTAATGAGCTCCACAGCGAACTCATAGTCTTTTTCAAAGTAATCGGAACCGTAGAAGAAACGGTCACCCCAGTCAAAGCCCAGCCAGTGGATATCTTCCTGAATGGCATGAACGAACTCCACATCCTCCTTGGTGGGGTTGGTGTCGTCCATACGCAGGTTGCACAGACCGCCGAACTTTTCGGCAGTGCCGAAGTCAATGCAAAGGGCCTTGCAGTGACCGATGTGCAGATAGCCGTTGGGCTCAGGCGGAAAACGGGTATGAACGGTTTTACCTTCATACTGACCGCCGGGTCCGATATCCTCTGTGATAAACGCATGAATAAAATTCTGCGACTCGTTTGTCTTGATCTCGTCAGCCATTTATTTCATCCTTTCAACCGGATTTTTTCTGATTAGTTATTATATACCATTCGACTTCGATTCGCAAGATTTGTGTGATTATTTTTGCGCATTTGTAAATAAAGTAAAAACTTCACGTTTTTTTCAAAATTCCTCTTTCCAAAACGGCAGAATTATTATAAAATAGACAGCGAAAAGTGAAAGAAGAGATTGGAGTGTTTCAATTATGAACCAGCCCAAGTATAAACGGGTGCTGCTGAAGATCAGCGGTGAAGCCCTTGCAGGCGACAAGCACCGCGGTCTGGATTTTGAAGTCATCGGCAGTGTCTGCGATGTGGTAAAGCAGTGTGTGGAAATGGGTGTCCAGGTTGGCATCGTTGTTGGCGGCGGTAATTTCTGGCGCGGCCTGAAAGATGGCGGTGACCGCATGGAGCGTACCCGTGCCGACCATATGGGTATGCTGGCTACAGTCATCAATGCACTGGCTGTGGCAGACTCTCTGGAACAGAGAGGCGTGGAGGTCCGTGTGCAGACTGCCATCGCCATGAATGCCATTGCAGAGCCCTACATCCGCGGCAGAGCCATCCGTCATCTGGAAAAGGGCAGAGTGGTCATCTTCGGCTGCGGCACCGGCAACCCCTTCTTCTCCACAGATACGGGCGCCGTTCTCCGTGCAGCGGAGATCGAGGCAGATGCCATCCTGTTGGCAAAGAATATCGACGGTGTCTACAGCGCCGATCCCAAGACCGATCCCACTGCTGTCAAGTATGACCATATTACCTACGATGATGTGCTGGCCAAGCATCTGGCTGTCATGGATACTACGGCAACATCCCTGTCCATGGACAATCACATCCCCGTTCTGGTCTTTGCACTGAAAGATCCCGAAAATATCCTGCGCGTCGTTAAGGGCGAGCAGATTGGTACTATCGTTAAGGAGGCTTTTTAACTATGGATTTCAAGGAATTTAACCGCAAGATGGATAAGACCCTGGAAGTTCTGGGCAGCGAATTCGGTTCTGTCCGCGCAGGCCGTGCCAACGCTCAGGTTCTGGACCGTATCAGCGTTGAGTACTACGGTGCCGACAGCCCCATCGGTCAGGTGGCCAGCATTTCCTCTCCCGATCCCAGAACTCTGGTCATCCAGCCCTGGGACGGCAGCCTGCTGAAGCCCATTGAAAAGGCCATCCAGCAGTCCGAACTGGGTATCAACCCCCAGAACGACGGCCGTATCATCCGTCTGGTGTTCCCTCAGCTGACAGAGGAACGCAGAAAGGATCTGACCAAGCAGGTCAAGAAGTATGCCGAGGATGCCAAGGTTGCCATCCGAAATATCCGTCGTGACGGCATGGATGCCATCAAAAAGGCATTGAAGGCCAATGAGATCACGGAAGACGACCAGAAGAAGGCCGAAAAGGATCTGCAGGATCTGACGGACAAGTATACCAAGAAGGTCGACGAAATGTGCGCCGCCAAGGAAAAGGAACTGATGGAAATCTAAACGATTGATCCGAGCGGGAGTGCTGCAGAACCTGCGGCACTCCCATTCCGTCTGTTATTGAGGTTTGATTATGAAGCTTTTTGGAAAGAAAACCAAGAAAATTGAACTGCCCAAGGATCGCCCTGTACCCCGTCATATTGCCATTATTATGGATGGTAACGGCCGCTGGGCCACATCCAGAGGTTTGCCCAGAACAGCCGGCCATGGTGTGGGCAGTGAAACATTCCGAAACATTGCCACCTACTGCCGGGATATCGGCGTGGAGCATCTGACGGTTTACGCTTTTTCTACGGAAAACTGGAAACGTTCCGAAGAAGAAGTGACCGCCATCATGGGCCTTCTGAAGAAGTATCTCTTCGAGGCCATTGAAAAAATGGAGCAGGATCGGATCCGTCTGCACTTTTTCGGTGATCTGAGCCGTCTTTCTCCGGACTTGCAGGAACTGGCTGACCGTACGGAGAAAATATCGCAGGGCTATACGGGCTTTCAGGCCAATGTCTGCCTGAACTATGGCGGCAGAGATGAAATTGTCCGGGCTGCCAGGGCTTTTGCCAACCGCTGCGTGAAGGACGAAGCTGACCCCGAAGCTCTGACCGAGGCAGATTTTGGCGAATTGCTGTATTCTCACGGCATTCCCGATCCGGAACTGGTCATTCGTCCCGGCGGCGAATCAAGAATTTCCAATTTCCTGTTATGGCAGTCGGCTTATGCGGAATACTATTTTACAGATGTCCTCTGGCCGGACTTTGGACCGGAGGAACTGGAAAAGGCCATTGCGGAATTCAACCGCCGCAACCGCCGGTTTGGAGGCGTGTGATTTGAAAACAAGAATCCTTGTGGCAGCAGTGGGACTGCCCTTGCTGCTGTTGGTGCTGCTGGTGCTGCCCCCTGTATTTACTGCAATTCTGATCGCGGCTATGTCTGTGGTTGCGGTCTATGAACTGCTGTACCGCACCGGGCTCGTGCCGAATATCTATCTCATGGCAGCATCTGCGTTGATGGCACTGGTCGTCTGTCTTTGGAGCTATGGCGGCTGCCCTTGGACTTGGGGGATCGTGAGTCTTTGGGTATACTTTATGGTGCTGTTTATTACCATGATCGCCTCCCACGGGAAATTGCCCTTTGCCCAGATCGGCATTTCTGCTTTTTCTGCCATTGTCATTCCGCTGTTCTGGTCTGCCCTGTGCAGGATTTTGCTCATGAACTACGGTAGATTCTACATACTCATTCCGCTCATTGTGGCTTTTTCTGCCGACAGCGGTGCCTACTTTGTGGGTGTTGCCATGGGCAAGCATAAAATGGCACCCAACATCAGCCCCAAGAAATCCTGGGAAGGTGCTGTTGGCGGTGTGCTCAGCGCAGTTTTGTGTATGTTCCTCTATGCTGTGATTCTGCAGATCGCTTTTGATTTTGAAGTTCGCTATGCCTTTGCGCTGATCTGTGGACTTTTGGGTTCTGTTACCTGTATTCTGGGTGACCTGACCTATTCCGTTATCAAGCGTCAGACGGGTATCAAGGACTACGGAAATCTGCTGCCCGGTCATGGCGGCGTACTGGATCGCTTTGACAGCATGAGTCTGGTAGCACCTCTGTGTGAGTGTCTGCTCCTGCTGTTTCCTTTGATCGTAAAGTGAGGAAGTTATGACGAAAACCATTGCAATTCTCGGCTCCACCGGTTCCATCGGTCGTCAGACTCTGGATGTGGTGGATGGTCTGGGTATTTCTGTTGCAGCATTGACCTGCGGCAGCAATCTGGAGTTGATGATCGCCCAGTGCCGGAAATACCGCCCTCAGCTTGCAGTTATGTCAACCAAAGAATTGGCAGATCAGCTGAAAGAAGCCATTGCCGACCTGCCAACCGAAGTGGATTACGGCAAGCAGGGACTGCTGCGCGCTGCTGCCTGGTCTTCTGCGGATACAGTCATTACGGCTGTGGTCGGCGTTATGGGTCTGGAACCTACGTTGGCAGCCATCCGTGCAGGTAAGCGTATTGGTCTTGCCAATAAAGAAACGCTGGTCTGCGCCGGTGAACTGGTCATGGCGGAAGCGGATCGCTGCGGTGCAGAGATCATCCCTGTGGATTCCGAGCATTCCGCCATTTTCCAATGTCTCATGGGCTGTAGCGATTCCAAGGAAATCAAACGGCTGATTTTGACTGCTTCCGGCGGTGCGTTCTATGGCATGAGCAGGGAAGAACTGAAGACAGCCACAAAGGACGCTGCTCTGAAGCACCCCAACTGGAAAATGGGTGCAAAGATCACCATCGACTGTGCCACCATGCTCAATAAGGGCTTGGAGTTCATCGAGGCTATGCGCCTTTACCGCATGCCTGCGGAGAAAGTTTCCGTGACTGTCCACCGTCAGAGTATCGTTCATTCTCTGGTGGAATTCTGTGATGGTGCTGTTATGGCACAACTGGGTGTTCCCGATATGCGGATTCCCATTCAGTTGGCACTGACTTATCCACAGAGAACGTCCAGTCCTGCAACAGGTCTGGATCTGGTGAATTGCGGTCCGCTGACCTTTGAAGATCCTGATCTGGAAACATTCCCGTGCCTTCGGCTTGCAATGGAGGCAGCAAAGGTTGGCGGAACTGCCTGTGCCATCCTCAACGGCGCCAACGAGCAGGCGGTTGCAGCTTATCTGCGCAATGAAGTCGGCTTCTATGATATTTCCGATTCCATCAATCATGCACTGCAGACAGTGAAGGTGGTGCAGAATCCCTCTCTGGAACAGATTCTGGAGGCTGACCGTCTGGCACGACTGGCAGCCGATCAAATCTTAAAAAGGTGATTTGTATTGTATATCCTTGTTGCCATTCTGATTTTCGGTATTCTCATCTTCGTTCATGAACTGGGGCATTTTCTTGCCGCTAAGGCATTTGGTGTCCGTGTCAATGAATTCGCCATCTGTATGGGTCCTGCCATCTGGCAGAAGCAGGTAGGGGAGACGACATATTCTCTCCGCTGCATCCCGATTGGCGGTTTCTGCGCCATGGAAGGGGAAGATGAAAAGAGCGATGCCCCCGGTGCTTTTACCTCAGCAAAATGGTGGAAACGGGCCATCATTCTCGTGGCAGGCTCTGTGATGAATTTTGTGACGGGCTTCTTAATTCTTGCTGTCATGTTCAGCACAGTTTCTGCATTTTCTACGCCCACCATCAGAGCTTTTTATGAAGACTGTCCCTATGAAGGGGAAGCGGCTCTGCAGGCAGGGGATACTCTCTATGAGATCGACGGTCGGAGAGTGTATCTCTATTCCGATGTCAGTATGCTTTTGAACCGAAACAAGACCGGTGTTTTTGATTTGACGGTCAAACGGAACGGGGAACTGGTGGAACTGAAGGATTTTGCCATGACACCTCAGCCTTATGAAGAGGACGGAAAAACGGTCTATCGCTATGGGCTGTACTTTGGTTCTGAGGAGAAAACTTTTGGAACTGTGCTGAAAAACACATGGTATTCAGCCATTGACTTTGCAAGAATGGTTTGGATGAGTTTGGAGGACCTGGTCTCCGGTCTTGTCAGCGTCAACGATATGAGCGGGCCTGTGGGAATCGTCTCCGTGATCGCCCAGACCGGTGCGTCTGCCCAGTCCACAGGGGCAGCAGTTATGAATATTGCCTATCTGGCAGCCTTTATCGCCGTTAATCTGGCGGTGATGAATATGCTTCCCATTCCGGCTTTGGACGGCGGACGTGTGTTCTTCCTTCTCATTACTGCCTTTATGGAGCGAATCGTCGGCAAAAAAATTGACCCCAAGTATGAAGGCTATATCCATGCCGCAGGTATGATTTTGTTACTGGCATTCATTGCCTATGTGAGTTTCCGGGATGTCTGGAAACTGTTTGCAGGAGTTTGATATGACAAAACAGATAAAAGTTGGAAATGTGTTGGTTGGCGGCGGTGCGCCGGTATCCATCCAGTCCATGCTCAATACGAAAACCACCGATGTAGAAGGTTCTCTTTCTCAGATCCGGGCTTTGGCTGCTGCCGGCTGTCAGATCGCAAGACTGGCGGTGCCGGATATGGATGCTGCTGCCGGCTTTGCCAAGATTGCAGAGCAATCTCCGCTGCCTCTGGTTGCGGACATTCATTTTGACTATAAACTGGCCATTGCTGCTGCGGAAGGCGGTGCAGCCAAGATTCGTATCAATCCCGGCAATATCGGCGGGGAGGATCGGGTGAAAGCGGTTGTGGACTGCTGTAAAATGCATGGCATTCCCATCCGAATCGGTGTCAACGGCGGCAGTCTGGATAAGGTTCTGCTGCAAAAATACGGTCATCCCACACCGGAAGCACTGGTGGAGAGTGCCTTTTCCCATATTGCGCTGCTGGAAAAGTACGGTTTTTATGACATCTGCGTGTCCATGAAATCCAGCACCGTGCCCCTTATGATGGAAGCCTATGAGCTGTTCTCCAAACAGTCTGATTATCCCGTCCATCTGGGTGTCACGGAGACCGGCACAGAGTATATGGGCACCATCAAATCGGCCATGGGAATCGGCGGCCTTCTTTGCCGCGGCATCGGTGACACGATTCGTGTCTCTTTGACTGCCGATCCTGTAAAGGAAGTTATGGCGGCCAAGGCGATTTTGAAAGCAGCCGGTCTGCGGAAAGACGGTGTTAATATCATCGCCTGTCCCACCTGCGGCAGGACGAAAATTGACCTGATCGGTCTGGCATCCAAGGTTGAGAACGCATTGGCAGATTGCCAGAAACCCATCACCGTTGCGGTCATGGGTTGTATCGTCAACGGCCCCGGTGAAGCCCGGGAGGCCGATGTGGGCATTGCCGGCGGCGATGACTGCGGTGTGCTCTTTGTCAAGGGCGAACTGAAAGAAAAACTGCCCTATGACCAACTGCTGCCTGCACTTTTGAAGTATGTGGAAACCCTCTGATACATAGGAGAAAACATGGAAAAGACCATCTACCTCCTGGATATGTTCTCGGAATATATCCCCGAGGAAGCAGAACTGAATATTTGGCAGCAGGTAGAGCTGAAGAATGCCAATCTGGATATGTTGAATCGTACCATCGAGGCAGACCTGTACGCGCCTTCTTATATTTCCCGGGAGAGGATCGACCGCACGACGGCGACACTCACCGGCCTTTACGGCTTGCAGAAGCTGGAGCTGAATGTGTCCTTTCCTCCTGCAGCTATTATGCAGGCGGAGTCCAGAGATTTGGCAGATGTCCTGTGTGCAGCCTATCCGGCAGCCAGAGCCATTTTGGCAGGCAGCCGTTGGGAAGTGACACCGGATGCGATTACTGTTCATCTGGTAGCCAATGGAAAAGATCAACTTCAGCCTCACCTTGTGAGACTGAAGGAAAAGCTGAAGCTGTGGTTTGGGATTTGCCCTGAGATTGTTTTGGATGCCCACAGTGCCTTAGAGGGCGAAGCCCTCTTTGAAGAGACCCAGCGAATTCGTCAGGCTGCCATTGACTGTATGCCTGCGGCTGCTCCCGAGACAAAGAAACCTGCGCAGGAAACAGGTACTACGCCCACAGGTGATCTGATCTACGGTCGTCCTTTCAGCGGCGAAGCAACAGCCATGGAAGAACTGAACCTGGATATGTTCAAGGTCATCGTGGAAGGCGAAGTCATTGCTGTTAACCATCGGGAACTGAAAAAGCGCAATGCCTGGGTCATCTGCTTTGATGTGACCGATCGCACCAGCTCTGTGCGGATCAATCAGTTTATGGAAGCGGACAAGGCAAAGCCTATTTTGGAACGCATCCAGAAGCCCGGTGCATGGCTCCGAATTCAGGGTAAAATGACCTTTGACCGCTATGACAACGAGATGGTCATGCAGCCCCTGTCCATTATGGTGGGCAAGAGACCTGTTCGTATGGACACAGCTGCCGAAAAACGAGTGGAGCTTCACCTCCATACCAATATGTCCAACATGGATGCACTGACCGATGTGGGCGCTGTGGTAGCGCAGGCCGCCGCATGGGGACATAAGGCCATCGCCATTACGGATCATGGTGTGGCACAGGCTTTCCCGGCTGCACTGAAAGCTTCCAAAAACAAGGTCGCCGGTACGGACGAGCCTATTAAAATCCTCTATGGCTGTGAGGGCTACTTTGTCAACGATGTGGATGACCGCGTGGTCGTCCATGGCAGCAGAGATATTCCTCTAACCGGAGAGTTTGTTGCCTTTGATCTGGAAACCACAGGTCTGTCCGCCAAGGATGATGTCATCACCGAAATCGGTGCTGTCATTTACCGTGACGGCGAGATTTTGGAAGAATTCCAGTCTTTTGTCAATCCCCACAGACCTTTGAGCCAGCGAATCACAGAGCTGACCGGCATCACGGATGAGATGCTCCGTGACGCACCGGATATCGATGAGGTCCTGCCGAAGTTTCTGGAATTCTGCGGTGACCGTCCTCTGGCTGCCCACAATGCGGATTTTGATGTTAGCTTCATTCTGGCAGCCTGCCGAAAGCTGCACATTGCTTATGAACCTACCTATGTTGATACCCTTATCATGGCGCAGAATCTGCTGCCGGAGCTGAAAAATCATAAGCTGAACATTGTGGCCGATGCATTAAGTCTGCCGGAATTCAACCATCACAGAGCGGTGGATGACGGACGTACCGTTGCCCATATGCTGCGCCGTTTCTTTGAAATGCTCAAGGACAGGGAAGTGGAGTCCCTTTCCCAGATCAATCCCATGATGATGGAACTGCGATCCGGCAGCCATGTCATGGATCGGCAGGCACGGCATATCATTCTGTTTGCAAAGAATCAGATCGGTCTGCGAAACCTGTATCGATTGATTTCCTATTCCCACCTTAACTATTTCCGCCGTGTGCCGAGAATTCCCAAATCGGAACTCATGCGCTGGAGAGAAGGTCTGATCGTGGGTTCTGCCTGTGAGGCCGGTGAACTGTTCCAGGCAATTGTCAGCAACAAGAGCTATGATGAGCAGCTGCGCATCGCTTCTTTCTATGATTTTCTGGAAATCCAGCCTCTGCCCAACAATATGTTCATGCTGAACAAGGGCATGGTTGACGATGTGGAGCGGCTGCGGGAATTTAACCGTACTGTTATCCGTTTGGGTAAGGAACTGGGCAAGCCTGTTGTTGCCACCGGCGATGTTCATTTCCAGAGCCCGGAAGATGAGATCTACCGCCGACTGCTGCTGGCATCCAAGGGATTTGAGGACTGTGACAGAGAGAACCCTCTCTATTTCCGCACCACCGATGAGATGCTGAAGGAATTTGACTATCTGGACCCGGAGACTGCAAAAGAGGTGGTCATCACCAATCCCAATCTCATTGCGGATATGTGCGATGTCATCCGTCCTGTGCCCCATAACCTGTTTGCCCCTGCCATTGAGAACTCCGTGGAGGATCTGAAACGATTAGTCTACGGAAAGCTCCATGAACTCTATGGCGACGAACCCCACGAGCTGATCGCAAAGCGTGTGGCAACGGAAATGAACGATATCATCACCTGTCATTACGATGTGATCTATATGTCTGCTCAGAAACTGGTGCAGAATTCTCTGGAAAACGGCTATCTGGTCGGTTCCCGTGGCTCTGTCGGCTCCTCTATCGTGGCATACCTGTCCGGTATCACGGAGGTCAATTCCTTCCCACCTCATTACCGCTGCCCCAAGTGTAAGTACCATACCTTCGAGGTGCCTGCCGGTTATGACTGCGGTGCCGACTTGCCCGATGCGGTCTGTCCCAAATGCGGCACAGCCTTTGCAAAAGAAGGCTTTTCCATTCCTTTTGAGACATTTCTCGGCTTTGGCGGCGATAAGGTTCCCGATATCGATCTGAACTTCTCCGGTGAGTATCAGGCCAGAGCCCATGCCTACTGTATCGAGATGTTTGGTGCCAAGCAGGTGTTCCGTGCCGGTACCATCGGTACTGTGGCGGAAAAGACTGCCTATGGCTATGCAAAAAAATATCTGGCAGAGCGAAATCGCACTGTCAGCAAGGCAGAGGAGAACCGGCTGGCTGCAGGTTGTGTCGGTGTCAAGCGCACCACCGGTCAGCATCCCGGCGGTCTGGTGGTCATTCCTCAGGAAAATGAGAGCTGGGACTTCTGTCCCGTTCAGCATCCGGCAGACGATCCCCATTCCGATATCATCACCACCCATTTTGAATACCACTCCATGGAAGAGAACCTGCTGAAACTGGATATGCTGGGTCACGACGACCCCACCATGATCCGCATGATGGAGCATCTGACGGGAGTGGATGCCAAGACGATCCCCTTGGATGATAAGCGCACCATGTCCATTTTCACATCTTCCAAGATCTTGGGTTATGAGAATGACAAACTCCTTGGACCAACCGGAGCCGTTGGTGTGCCGGAGTTCAATACCCGGTTTACCAGAGGCGTTCTGCTGGATACCATGCCGGATAAGTTTGATTTTCTGGTTCGTATCTGCGGCTATACCCATGGCACCGATGTGTGGCTGGGCAATGCAAAGGATCTCATCACTTCCGGTGTAGCAACGGTCGGTCAGACCATCGGTGCCCGAGACGATATCATGATCTACCTGATCTCCTGCGGTATGCCGGAAAAACGGGCATTCAAGATCATGGAGTCGGTCCGAAAGGGCAGAGGTCTGCCTCCCGGCGCAGAGGAGGAAATGGTCGCTGCCGGCGTGCCGGATTGGTATATCGGTTCCTGCAAGAAGATCAAGTATCTCTTCCCCAAGGCCCATGCGGTTGCCTACTGTATGATGGCATTCCGGATTGCATGGTTCAAGGTCTATCACCCTCTGGCATTCTATGCGGCCTATTTCTACCGACGCAGCCAGAAGGGCGGCTTCGATGCAGGACTGATGACCAGCGGCAAGGAAGCGGTTTTGGCAAACATCAAAGCCATCGACGATGATGAAAATGCCACTGCCAAGGACGAAGATATGCTCACCACTCTGGAAGTAGCCTACGAATTCTACCTCCGCGGATTTGAGTTTGCGCCCATTGATATCTATGAGTCCGAAGCTCTGCGGTTCCGCATCAAGGATGGAAAACTGCTTCCTCCCTTTGTGGCAGTGTCCGGTCTGGGTGAGACGGCAGCCTTGGATATCGTGGAAGGCAGAAAGGGCAAGCACTTCATTTCCATTGAGGAATTCTCCGCTGCCTGTCCCAAGGTTTCCAAGACCCATATTGAAAACTTAAAAGCGGCAGGTGCCTTTGGTTCTCTGCCGGAGACCAGTCAGGTCACCTTGTTCTGACTTTCTTCCGGGTCACGGTTGCCGTGACCCGGAGTTTTTTTGAAAAACTCCGTCACTCCAACAATCAGAAGAAAACCGCCAAAGAGTTTTCGCAGCAATCCAACATCCAGTGAAGCTGCCAGCCATGCGGATAATCCTGCCGTGATACAGCCACAGACTACAGCCGGAATCACTGCTTTCCAGCAGACCATTTTGTTTTTGATGTGAAAAATCAATGCGGAGATCGAAGTGGGGATGAAATACAGCAGATTGATCCCCTGTGCAACTTTCTGGTCAAGAGCAGCCACAGCAGTCATCCATACCATCAGCAGGGAGCCGCCGCCAATGCCGAACCCGGAGAGTATACCGCAGGCAATTCCTAAAACAACAGCCAGTATCATAACAGTAAGCGCAGTCCTCCCCAGAAAATGACAATGCCAAAGAGTTTATGGAGAAACTGAACGGAGACTTTTTTAAACAGGATGCCGCCCAGAGAGCCGCCGATCAGACCGCCGATCAAATAGGGAAGGGCATCTCCAAAGGGAAAAAGCTGCTTCATCCAGTAGACAAAAATCGATACCAGACACAGGGGCAGGATGATACATACGGCTGAGGAAAAAGCCTTCTTGTCCTCCAGTTTTCCGTAGTGTATGAGCATGGGTACCAGAACCATACCGCCGCCTGCTCCGAACAGACCGTTGACCAGTCCGGCGGCAGCACCGGAAAGCCCGTATCGAAACCATGATTGCTTCAAAAAACCGCCTCCCGTTGGCAGTATCTGCTTCAGGAGACGGTTTTATACCAATTTATATTATTTGCTGAATGATGTGACCGGCCATCATCAGACCGGCACAGGAGGGTACCCAAGCCACAGAACCGGGAACGGCTTTTCCTTCCTCCGGCTGGAACAGGGGTTTGATAGCAGGCTCTGTGCTGTAAAGAACGGTATGGTGCAAAATACCTCTTTGCTTCAGCTCTCTGCGCATGACCCTTGCCAGAGGACAGCCGGATGTTTTACTCAGATCTGTAATGACGAACTTGGTGGGATCCAGCTTATTGCCTGTACCCATGGCACTGATAATGGGGATATCTTTCTCAATGGCAGTGGCGATGAGATCTGTCTTGCAGGCCACAGAGTCAATGGCATCGGCAATGAAGTCATAGGAGTTTTCAAAAAACATATCCCGGTTTTGGGGTTCATACCGACAGGTTTTCACTGCGACCTTGCAGTCGGGGGCAATATCCCGAATACGCTGCGCCATAACTTCTGTTTTCGGCATACCGACAGTGCTGTGAAGTGCCACCAACTGGCGGTTCAGATTACTGACGGAGACGGTGTCATCATCCACCAGCGTCAAAGCACCTACACCGGCTCGGGCCAGTGCTTCTGCGCAGAAGCTGCCGACGCCGCCGATACCGAATACAGCAACGTGTTTACTTTGCAGGTTTTCAATGGCTTCTGTACCCAGAAGCATGGCGGTTCTGGTATATCGTTCTTTCATAGTTTTCCTCGCTGTTAAAAAAGAACGCCTGACGGCGGTCTTTTTTGATTTTACATTTCGATCACGTAGCGCATACCGAAATCGTTGGTGGTGCACTCGGTATCAGCAGTGACTTCTTCATACCAGGCCTGGAAATCGGTGTAGCGCAGGTCGTTTTCCAGGGTGTAGTTCAGATAGGTGTCACCGAAACCGACGAAGTACATGACATGGTAGCCGTACTCAGTCTCCACGATGCCGGTATCGCCGATCTGACGGGCTTCATCGAAGCACCATGCATCAAAGGCTTCAACCATGGAACCGGGAGTGATGTTTTCATACAGACCGCCTTCTTCGGCATTGTCAGCAGAGTGGGTCTTTGCCAGTTCGGCGAAGGCTTCTTCGGTCTGCTCACCGGCCATGTACTCTTCCAGAACATGGTTAGCTTCAGCTTTGGCTTCTTCCTTGGCAGCTTCGTCAGCAGCATCAGAAGCGGAGATCAGAATGTGGCGGACGTTGGGCAGGGGGAAGGAGTAGTCCTCACGATGGAGGTAGTACAAAACGATATAGCCGCTTTCGCCGTTCTCCACATAAGTCACATCGCCTTCCTGACGGGCATCGTCAGTCACCCAATCCTTGTAAACATCGGACAGGGAGGAGAAAGCAACGCCTTCACGGAGAGTAGTAGCGGCGGCATCATAATCCTCAGCTTTTTCTTCAGAGACGGTGTTCTGAACGGCATCCAGGAAAGCCTCCTCACCGGCTTCTGCGGCGGCAGCAACGGTCTTGGCGGCTTCTTCACAAGCCTTCAGACCTTCTTCATCAGCTTCCACACCGAGGGTGTCGGGAGTGACGGAGAACTGACGGAAGGAAGCGGCATTGAAGCTGTCGCTGTTTGCTTCGTAGTGGGCCTTCAGGTCCTCTTCAGTGTATTCCTTTTCTTCCTGAATCTTGGTGGAATACTGCTGAGCAGTCTGGGTAATGGTCAGATACTCAACATAGCTGTCTCTGTCAGCACCGGGACCGTACTGGCTGGCCAGCATGGCGTTGCCACTGGAGAAGCCGTACATCTGGGCATACAGATCCATCATCTGAATCTCGGAATCGATGGCAGCCTGTGCTTCTTCGTCCAGGGTGAAACCGTTGGCAACGGCTTCATCGTACATGGCATAGATGTTGGTGGCACTGGTAACAGTGTAATCCTGCACGTACTCAGCGAGGTTTTCGCCGTAGGCTTCCTGTTCGCTCAGGGGAGTCTCGGTGTCAAACTGCATGGTGCTCTGCAGGCTGCTGTAAGCATTCATGTAGAAGTAGCTCATCATGGTGGGGGTGACCTTGTGACCGTTGATGACAGCGGCAGTCAGGTTCTTCTGGAAGAAGCCGGAGCTGACCATGCCAAGGAAGACAATGGCAGCCACCACAACAATGGCGATGACGATGGTCAGTGCACGCTTCAGGGCCTTATTCATAGATTTCTTGGGGGCAGCCTCGGTTGCAGTGACCTCAGGCTGGTTCAGGCGCTTTTTCTTTTCGCGGGATGCGCTCATGTGGTTCATTCCTCTCATTGTTCATGGTATCGCAAAATGCGTACTCGCATATTATAGCGAAAAATATCCGACTATGCAAGCATAAATACTGCATTAGTCGGAAAAGTCATAGAAAATTTACAGAAGAACCCCGCTTTGGCCGTGCGAACCCAGTTATAACCTGCACAAAAAGGCAGGTGGGTTGCCGCTCTCTGTTTTTACTGCTCCCAACGTCCGCGTTCAGTCAAAGCTGAGGCGGGAGGTCTGCAAACCCACAGAGAAGCTGTGCGTCCCGAGAAAAAAATGTGGGTTTAAGTGGGCCCGTCACGCACCAAGCAGGGTACTTATTATTTGCTTATGGAAGATGAGTTATTCTTCCTCGTCCTCTTCAAAAATCTGCTCCATCATGACATTGTAGATGCGCTCCAGCTCATCCTCATCCTCGATGGCACAGAGGATCTCTTCGCCGTTTTCTTCCACGGCTTTGAGAATGCTGACTTCCAGATCTTCTTCTTCGTCATTTTCTGTCACAGGAACAAGGGCATAGTAGACAGAACCCTCAGATTCCAGTGTTGCCAGAACTTCCAGAACATATTCCACACCGTCTTCGTCGGTGATGGTGATGATATCATCGCCGTACAGTTCGCTCATAAGGGAACCTCCTTGTTGTTTGATTTCATTTTACTCTACGCACCGTTGAAAAGCAAGAGGGAATTGATGACGTTTTCTGTGCTTTTCAAAAGGCAGGCGCGGTGTTATAATGAAGAAAAAACTGCGAGGTGCTTCTGATGAAAGCCTGTATCATTCAACCGCCTTATTCCCGGAATACTGCCGATAGCGATCGGCTTTTTGCCTATAAGCTGGACATGCTGGACAAGTGCGATGAAACCATGGATCTCATCGTTCTGCCGGAAGACAGCGAGCTTCCCTGTGCAACCGACACGCTGGAAGAAACCATTTATTACCATAATAAGTATATCGATGTCCTTCTGGATAAGTGTAAGGAAACGGCTGTCAGATGCCATGCTTTGGTATTTGTCAATGCCATGTCTTTGGAAGAAACCGGCTACAGAAACACGACCCATGTCTATGACCGTCAGGGTCAGCTGGCAGGCAAGTATTTTAAGAAACATCTGCCTCCTCTCGAGATGGAAACGCTGAAGCTGGACAGCGACTATACCATGGAGTTCTCCGAGCCCTATGTTCTGGAACTGGAAGGTCTTCGTTTTGGCTTTTTGACCTGCTATGACTTCTACTTTTATGAAGCTTTTGCCAACATGGCCAAGCAGGATCTGGATATCATCATCGGCTGTTCTCTGCAGCGCAGCGACAGTCATGATGCCCTTGAAACCATGTGCCGTTTCCTCGCCTACAATACCAATGCTTATGTAGTTCGCTCCTCTGTCAGCTTTGCAGAGGATTCGGATATCTGCGGTGCCAGCATGGTGGTTTCCCCTTATGGCAAGGTGCTGTGCAACATGAAGGGCAGATTTGGCATGGAAACTGTGGAATTTGACCCCCACGACAAGTATTTGAAGCCGGCAGGTTACGGTAATCCCGATGCACCGCACTATAAATATATCGAGTACGGCAGAAAGCCGTGGCAGTATCGGGCAGCAGGCCCTGCCACCGTGGCTTATGACAGCGTCATGAAATATCCCCGAATCTGCGCCCACAGAGGTTTCAACACCATCGCACCGGAGAACAGTATGCCTGCTTTTGGCGCTGCTGTCGCCATGGGTGCACAGGAGATCGAATTTGATATCTGGAGCACCAAGGACGGCGTTCTGGTTTCCTGCCATGATGATACGCTGGAGCGGGTCAGCAACGGTACAGGCAAGATCGCGGATTATACCTATGAGGAACTGCTGCAGTTCGATTTCGGCATCAAGCACGGAGAAAAATTCCGCGGTCTGAAAATTCCTAAGTTCGAAGAAATTCTGAAGAAATTCGTCGGTTTGGTGGTTATAAATGTCCACGTAAAAATCTGGAATCAGCAAAATCCGGATGCACATATGGAGCAAATTGTCTCCCTCGTCAGAAAGTATGACTGCGAAAAGTATGTCTATTTCATGACAGCCTGCGATGAAGCGATTTTGAAACTGCAGAAGCTGGCACCGGATCTGAAATGCTGTGTGGGTTGGAACGGAGATCAAGACCCCATGTCCATGGTCAACCGCGCTTTGAAGCTGAATGCCTATAAAATCCAGCTGTTCAAGCCGTATTTTAACGCAGAAACCGTAAAAAAAGCGAAAGAAAACGGCATCTTGTGCAATGTTTTCTATGCCGATGATCCGGAGGAAGCCAAAGCCTATCTGGAAATGGGTATTGATACCATTCTGACCAATGATTACAACCTGGTCTCTCAAATTCTGAAATAACGCGGAAGCGGGCAGGGAACTGCCCGCTTTTCGGTTGTATGGAATAAGCAGATATCTTTGCCTGAAAGTGATATCAACGTTGCTTTTTATCAGATTTCTGGTATACTGATGGGTAGAAAGTTTTGGCTTCAGACAGGCTTTGCGTTTTTAAGCAATAAATGGAAGGGTTGAGTGTATTGTACCGACGATATATAAAAAGAGGATTTGACTTTATTTGCGGTGTATTTATGTTGTTGTTGACGTGGTGGGTACTCTTGATCCTTGCGGTTTTGATTTATATTGAAGATCCCGGCCCGGTTATCTTCAAACAGCAGAGGATCGGTCTTTATGGCAAGGAATTTACCATGTGGAAAATGCGCTCCATGAAGCTGAATAGCGAATTTTCCGGAAGTGGTGCCTATTCTGAAGCAAACGATCCCAGACTTCTGAAAATCGGTCGCATTGCCAGAGCGACCAGTGCAGATGAGTTGATTCAGGCAATCCATTTGATCAAGGGGGAAATGTCCCTTGTTGGTCCCAGACCTCCTCTTACATACCATCCTTGGCCCATCGAGGAATATACCAAAGAACAGATGCACATGTTTGATGTCCGTCCCGGCATTACCGGCTGGGCTCAGATCAACGGCCGCAAAGGTGTGGAATGGCACAAGCGGATCGACCTGAACTGCTGGTATGCCGATCATGTCTCTCTGTTTCTGGATATCAAAATTATTGTGTTGACGGTGTTTAAGGTTTTTGCCAATGCAGACAACGTAAACACCGGAGCAACGGTGGCAGAAACAGTACCGGCATCCCAAAATGAAGAGAACGGGTAAATTGATATGCTGAAACTTATGTACATTACAAATAAGCCGCAAGTGGCACTGATTGCCGAAAATGCAGGTGTGGACAGGATTTTTGTTGATCTGGAAACAATCGGCAAAGATAAGCGGCAAAAGGGTATGGACACAGTTCAATCCCGCCATACCATTGATGATATCCGTATTTTACGGAACTGTCTTTCGAAGGCAGAACTGTTGGTGCGTGTAAACCCCATTCATGAAAATTCAAAGCAGGAAATCGATGCTTCCATAGAAGCCGGTGCTGATGTGCTTATGCTGCCCTTTTTTCAGACTGCTGCACAGGCTACTCAATTTGTAGATATGGTGCACGGCCGGGCAAAAACCTGTTTGCTGATCGAGACGCCGGAAAGTGCTGCCTGTGTGGATGAGATTTTGGCACTTGAGGGTGTGGATGAATATTTTATAGGTCTCAATGATCTTCATCTGGGCTATGGAATGAAGTTTATGTTCCAGCTTCTGGCAGACGGTACCGTGGATCGCTTGTGCGAAAAGTTTGCAAAAACGGGAAAGCCTTTTGGTTTTGGAGGAATTGCGAGGGTCGGAATGGGACAACTCCCGGCAGAGATGATTCTGGGAGAACACGTCAGACTCTCTTCTAAAATGGCAATACTCTCCCGCAGCTTCTGCAATAGCGATCAGATTACTGATGAAAAAATGCTGAAGAAGATTTTCGATGAAGAACTCCCCAAAATCAGAGCGCATGAAACACGGTGGATGACCTGCACGTCGGAAGCATTGGATCAGAACCATACCATGGTGCAGGAAAAAGTGGCAAACATCGTTGAGGGACTATCATGAAAGTATTGATTACAGGTGCTTTCGGTGCAACGGAGGAAGATTGTTCTCTTTTTGCATCTATGGGCCTCGATATTTCACTCCATGCAGATGAGCGAACACCGGTTGACCGACCGGAGCGATTTGAAGTTGTTGTATGTAACGGCTTGTTCCAATACAATCGGATTGAAGAGTTTACTGCACTCCGTTACATTCAGCTGACCAGCGCCGGAATGGATCGTGTGCCAATCGATTATATCCGCAGGCATGGAATCACGGTTTGCAATGCTGCCGGTGTTTACAGTATTCCCATGGCAGAATGGACTGTCATGAGCTTACTGGAACTGTATAAAAATTCCGGTTTTTGTTACGAAAACAAGCGGGAACATCGCTGGGAAAAGTATAGAAACTGTTGGGAATTATCTGGAAAGACTGTGTGTATCATTGGCTTCGGTGCGTACGGAAGAGAAACTGCAAAACGTCTGAAGGCTTTCGGTGTTGAAATTCGTGTCGTTAACCGGACGGAAAAAGTTTCACCATATGTGGATGAATGGTATTCCATGGAATGCCTTGCAGAGGCTATCGCCCATGCAGATGTGATCATTCTTGCAGTTGCACTGACGGAAGAAACCCGAAATTTAATTGGAAAAGCGGAGTTTGATCAGATGAAAAACGGCGCAGTATTGGTGAATGCTGCCCGGGGGGCCCTGGTAGATCAGACTGCGCTGCTTCAGGCCTTGCAGTCGGGAAAGTTGTTCGGAACTGCACTGGATGTGTTCGAAAGGGAGCCTCTGGATGAGCATGACCCGCTGTGGGATATGAAAAATGTGGTGTTGTCTCCCCATAATTCTTTTTCCAGCGTAAAGAACCACAGCCGGCTTGTGGAACATGTCTGCCAAAATATCCGCGAATGGATGAAGTGATCAATGCTTCAATGTATTTTTTGAATGGAAAGGTTACGTCAATGAAGAAAGACATCTTGTTAGTGACGAATTACTATCACTTTGAGCATGAAAAAAGCAGCAGCAGATACCGCACTTTGGCTGAAATGATAGCAGCGGATGATTCTCTGACTCTTGAGGTGGTGACATCTTCCTTTTGTCATTTGAAGAAGTGTTTCAGATCTGAGATGCAGGAAGAATTGGAGAAGCTTCCCTTTAAAGTTACGATGATCCGGGAAAGTGGATATAAGAAGAATATCAGCGTGAAACGGCTTCAAAGCTGCCGTGTCTTTGCAAAAAATGTGCTGGCATATCTGAAAACCAGAAAGAAACCGGATTTAATCTATCTTGTGGTTCCGTCTCTGGATGTAGCTGATGCAGTATCGAGGTTTGCGGAAGACAACAACATTCCGTTGATGCTGGATATTCAGGATCTCTGGCCGGAAGCATTCCGGATGGCGCTGAACATTCCTGTTGTTTCCGACATTGTGTTTATGCCCATGCTGAAAAAGGCAAACAGAATCTACAGCCGTGCCGACCAGATTGTTGCAGTTTCTGACACCTATGCTGAACGTGGCTGTTCGGTGAACAAAAAGTGCAAGCAAGGTATTAGTGCCTATATTGGCACCGATATTGCATTTGCCAACAATTTGATGAAAGATCACGTGATCGAAAAGCCGCAGAATGAATTCTGGCTTACCTATGTGGGTGCGCTGGGTCACAGCTATGATTTGGGCCTGGTAATTGATGCGCTTGCGTTGGTGAAAGAACGGGGGATTGCAAATATTGTATTCCATGTATTCGGCAGCGGTGTGCTGATGGAGTCTTTCCGACAGGCTGCTGAAAATGCAGGTGTTTCTGCAGTATTTCATGGACAGACCGAGTATGGGAGAATGATGGCATTTTTGTCTAAATCCGATGCAGCGGTGAACCCGATTGTGAAGGAATCTGTTTCAACAATCATCAATAAGGTTTCTGACTACGCGGTTGCGGGAACACCTGTGATTAACACGCAAAACAGTCAAGAATACAGGGACCTTCTGGATAAGTATTCAGCGGGCATTAACTGTATTTCCGGCGATAAAATTTCTGTCGCAGACGCAATAGAGAAACTGTATCGGCAGGAAGAACTGCGAACCTCTATGAAAGCCAATTCTCTCAAACTGGCAGACGAACGGTTTGACCGAAGAAGAACCTATCAGAAGCTTGTAGATCGCATGAAGGAAATGGCGCAGTAAAAAAATATGAAATAAATATCCACCCGCTAAGCGGGTGGATATTTTCTTAGTCAGCATGGACGTCTTCGCTGAAATACCAGTCCAGAGAATAGTTCACATCTTCGAACTTTTCAAGGTAGCTGCCATCCAGGAACTCTTCCCAGTCCTGAATGTAGTAGTCACCGTTCTCATAGACGAAGGATACTTCGTAGACCATACCGACGATGCGGGCGGCCTGCAGATAAACTGCCGTACCGGAAAGACCGTCCTCCGACAGGGTGATCTCGGGATCGTAGATGTAAAGCGGTGTGAGGTAGGGATAGGTTCGCTCTTTGGCAAAGGCCTCACAGAAGGCTTCTTCATCCATCTGCTCCCGGAAATCCTGACAGAGAAATTTGTAGATTTTTTCCGGTTCCTTGTAGGAAAAGTCTATGGCCTCTGCATAGGCCTCCAGCCGCTCCAGCGCATGTTCCTCCGTTTGGTTGGAACCGCAGCCGCAGAGGGTGGTCAGCACCAGCAGCAGGCAAATCAAAATCGTTTTTTTCATCGTTCCATTCTCGAATAAGGGATGGTGTAAGCGCTGGGGAACTCTGCATTCTTGGAGGCGAAGATCAGCGCAATGATGGTCATAATGTAGGGCAGCATCAGCAGCAGCTGGCTGGGGATACCGATGCCCTGTGCCTGCAGACGCAGCTGCAGAGCGGAGGCCAGGCCGAACAGCAGAGAGCCCCACATGGCTCTGCCGGGCATGAACTTGGCAAAGACCACAACGGAAACGGCAATATAACCGAAGCCGCCGATGACGTTCTCCGTAAAGGTGTTCAGGTAGGCAATGGTCATGAACGCACCGCCGATACCGGCATAGGCACCGCCGATCAGCGTAGCTGCATAGCGGATGCCGGGCACGCTGATGCCCTTGGAGTCTGTGGCACGGGGGTGCTCACCGACTGCCTTGATCTTCAGACCGAAGGTGGTGCGCTCCAGAATAAACCACGTGACGGGAACCATGATGAATGCGAAGTAAACCAGAACATTATGCTGGAAGAAGATAGGACCCACCACGGGAATATCGGCCAGAACGGGGATATTCAAAGCGGAGAAGGAAGAGATCTTTGCAGGCAGGGCACGGATGCCGAAGATGACGCGGTAGATGTAGGCAGCCAGACCGGTGGCCAGAATGTTCATGCCGATACCGGCGATGACCTGATTGGCGCGCATGGTAACGCTGAGCCATGCCATGACCAGACTGTAGAGCATACCGCCGGCCAGACCTGCCAGCAGACCGAGCCAAAGGTTGTTATTGGTGGCGCAGGTGGTGGCAAAGGCGCAGATGGCACCCATGAGCATGGTGCCTTCCACACCCAGATTCAGAATACCTGCACGCTGGGTGTACAGCTGTCCCAGAGCGGGCAGCAGAATCGGAGTTGCCAGGCGGATCATGCCGGCAAACAGGCTGACAAAAAAGCCGGTAGTCAGGATCTCACTTAACATGTGTCTTCTCCTTTCTGCCCTTGAACAGCTTGGTCATAAACTCGCTGAAGGTCGTACGGGCGATGACCAGAATGATGATCAGACCTTGGATGACATTCACCACGGAGTAGGGAACTTCCGTCATACGCTGCATACTGGCACCGCCGCAGAGCAGGATCGCAAAGAAGGCGGCGGAAGCGATGATGCCGTAGACATTCAAAGAGCCCAGCAGCGCAATGATGGTGGCAATGTTTCCGTAGTCACCGGCGATGCCGGTCAGAATGCGGTACTGGATGCCGAAGGTTTCGATCCAGCCGGCCAGTCCTGCGAAAGCACCGGAGATCAGCATGGTGATCATGACTGTGCGCTTCACGTTGACACCGGCATAGGTGGCCACCTTCTTGCCCTGACCGGTCAGGTCGATTCTGTAGCCGACGGTGGTGCGCCAGAAGAAGATCATGATGACGATCACCGCGATCAGCAGGAAAATGCCGCTGTGGAGACGGTAAGTACCGAACAGACGGGTCAGATACATCTCCTCAGGAACCAGCGCAGACTGGGTCAGATCGGAGGCCGGGTCCTGCATGGGGCCGTTGACCAGATACATGAGGAAATAGTCTGCGATGTAGGTCAGCATGAGGGTCGTGATGACCTCATTGGCGTTGAACTTGTTCTTGAGCCAACCTGCAATGCCTGCCCACAGAGCACCTGCGGCGACAGCGCAGATCAGAGACAGGGGGATTCGGATGGCGAAGGGCACGGGCACATACAGGGCAATGGCCGTGGCCGCGATGGAAGACATGATAAACTGGCCGCCTGCACCGATGTTCCAGAGCTGGGCACGGAAGGCGATGGAAGAGCCGAAAGCCATGATCAGAATGGGGATCAGCTTGACAAACAGCTCACAGATCTTCTGGGGAGAACCGAAGGCACCGCGAACGATGGCACCGTAGGCTTCCATGGGGCTGTTTTCCGTCAGCACAACCAGAACACCGCCCAGAAGCAGGGCAATCAGGATCATGCAGACTGTTCCCAGAACCTGAGATGCTGCTTTTTTAACGTTCAGATTCATACTTCAGCCTCCTCCTGTTTCTGACCCATCATCATGGCACCGACCTGCATGGTGTCCGCACCGCGGGGGAGAATGCCCATCAGCTTACCGTCATAAATGACAGCAATGCGATCGGACAGCTGCAGGATCTCCTCCAGATCGGCGGAGATGATCAGCACGGCTGCACCCTGATTTCTGGCATTCAAAATCTGCTGACGGACATATTCGGCAGCGCCGATATCCAGACCTCTGGTGGGCTGGCTGGCGATCAGCACCTCAGGCTCGGCACTCAGTTCCCGTGCCAAAATCACCTTCTGCTGGTTACCGCCGGAAAGGCTGCGAGCCTTGTCGTCACCGCTGCTGGCCTTGATCTGATAGGCTTGCTGCATGGTCTCCCAGTTCCGGTTGATGACCTTTCTGCTCAGCAGACCGCGCTTTGCAATAGGGGCTTCATCCAGCTTTTTCAAAATCAGATTGTTCTTCAGCGTCCAGTTGAGCGCCAGACCTGTGGTATGGCGGTCTTCGGGAATGTAGGATACCTTTTTCTTGATGTAGAATTCGGGCGTTTTGTTCAGAACGGACTCTCCATTCAAGGTGTAGTCGCCGGTTTTGGCTCTACGCAGACCGGTCAAAACTTCACACAGTTCCTTCTGACCGTTTCCATCAACACCGGCAAGACCTACGATCTCACCCTCACGGATATCGAGGGAAAAATCCTCAAGAGCCAGAACACCCTTGTCGTTCTTGGCGGAGAGGTTTTGAATACGAACCTTGATCTCGCCGGGATCTTTCTCCACGGGAGGGAACTGGAACAGAACATCACGGCCTACCATCATGCGGCTCAGATCGTCCTTGGTCACAGTTTCATCTACCGTGCGGCGGCCGATCATTTTGCCGTCACGCAGAACGGTCACTTCATCCACAATGGACAATATTTCCTCCAGTTTGTGGGTGATGAGGATGATAGACTTGCCGTCCTCACGCATCTGGCGCAGGGTCTCGAAGAAAATTTCCGTTTCCTGGGGCGTCAGAACAGCGGTGGGCTCATCCAGTATCAGAATTTCCGCACCCATATACAGGGCGGTCATGATCTCCACACGCTGCTGCTCACCCACGGAAAGCTGCCAAATTTTGGAATTGGGGTCGATGCCCATCCGATACTTATCAGAGAGCTCTTTCAGTTCCCGTGCAGTTTCCTTGGTATCCAGAAGGATGCCGCGGCGGGACTTTTTGCCCAGCATCACATTTTCCGTCACGGTCAGTGGACGGGCCAGCATGAAATGCTGATGCACCATGCCGATGCCAAGAGAAATGGCTTTGGTGGGAGAATGGATATCCTCTTCCTTGCCATTGATATACACTTTGCCTTCTTCCTGCTGGTAAAGACCGTAAAGAATGTTCATCAGCGTTGTCTTACCGGCGCCGTTTTCGCCAAGAAGACCGTGAATGGAGCCTTTTTTCAGCTGGAAGTCAACAGAATCATTGGCTTTGACTCCGTTGAAAATCTTGGTGACACCTTTCATCTCAACGACAAAAGTATCCATGATATCCCTCCCAAAAAAACAAATCAGTAGTTCAAAAAAGGGGCTTGTCCGAAGGCAAGCCCCTTTCTGGTTAACAATCAATTAGTGAGCAGCAAACTCGATTGCGTTTTCGCCCAGCTGAGCATAGACATCTTCGATAGCAGCGATGTCTTCCTCGGTCAGCCAGCCCTTAACGTCGTTCAGCTCGGTCATGGACAGACCGCCGTTGCCCACATTGATCATGACGATTTCCTTGCCTTCAGCGAAGAAGGTGCCGTCATTGATGGAGGCGAAGATGGTTTCCAGAGCATTGCCCCACTGATACTGCAGACCGGACAGAACATTGTTGGGAGCCAGGTCATACTGGTCTTCCACATTGCCCAGAACATACATATCCTTTTCTTCAGCAGCCTGAACAACGCCCAGACCGATGCCGTCGCCGGAGTGCCAGATGACATCAACGCCGGAGTCGTACATGCCGATAGCAGCTTCATAAGCGCCGGCAGTGTCAGTCCAGTCGCCGGTGTAGACTTCCTGGATCTCGATGTCGGGGTTGATGGACTTGGCGCCCTGCTTGAAGCCTTCGTGGCCGCGAGTGATCTCGCTGCCTTCGCCGCCGCCGATGACGCCGATCTGGTTGCTCTGAGTAGCCAGAGCAGCGATGACGCCCATCAGATAGCCGCCGGCTTCCAGCTGAACATCATACTGAGAAGCATTGGCAATGGGATCAATAACGCCGCAGCCCAGCAGGAAAGCGACTTCGGGATACTGACCGGCAACGGTGACAACGGGCTCGGAGAACTGATAGCCATGGCCGATGACGACATCGTAACCGGTATCAGCATACTCAGTCAGAGCGGGGGTGATGTCAGCGACATCGTAGATGTTCTCGACAACAGTCAGCTCGATCTCTTCGGAGTGAGCGTTGAAGTAGTCGTTCATGCCTCTGTACATAGCCTGGTTGAAGGAAACGTCATCCTTCTTGCCGGGCAGAACCAGAGCGACCTTCATCTTGTCGGCGGTTTCTTCTTCGGCGGGAGCCTTTTCGGCACCGCAGGCGACCAGAGCCAGCACCATAACCAGGGCCAGCACCAGAGCCAGGATCTTCTTCATGTTCATGTTGGAATTCTCCTTTTCTTTCTTACTGATTCGTGTTACTTTCTTTCTATTTTCCGTTCGGCAATTGCCAACTGTTTCCGTTGAATGTGTATGAAAAAACATCGCAGGAAACAGGGAAAATCATTCAGTAGCCAATAAATTATATCAGCAATGGCGAACACTGTCAACAGAAAGTCATCTGTTTCTTGGAAATTACGGCATATTTTTACTTTTTCGACAGCTTGCACTTATCTGCCGCCTATGGTAAAATATGTTGAAGATTTTTGATTTCAGGAGGAAGCACAGATGTCAAAACTCGTTGGCACCTCTGCCGTCCGGTTGGATGTTCCCGACAAAGCAACCGGTAAGGCCCTCTATACTGCGGATTACACCGCACCGAACCTGCTTCATGTGGTGCTGGTTCGTTCCCCCATTGCCCATGGCAAACTGCTGGGTGTTCAGCTCCCGCCTCCGCAGGAGGGTACATATTGCTATACCGCGGCAGACATTCCCGTCAATGTGCTGCCTTCCATAATGAACGATCAGCCGGTTCTGGCAGCGGAAAAGGTTCGCTACATGGGCGAGCCTGTTGCCATCGTAGCGGCCGGCACCCTGGAGGAAGCCCGCTCCCTTGCCGCACAGGTGAAGGTGGAACTGGAACCCCTGGAAACGGTGGAGGATATGCGGGCTGCGTTGGAAGCTTCGTCTCCACGCGTGTTCGAAACAGGAAACCTCTGCTCCGAATTCCACAGCGACAAAGGCAATATCGCGGAGGATTTTGAAAAATGTGCCTTTGTTCTGGAGGAAACCTTTGAAATGCCTGTGCAGGCTCACGGTTTCCTGGAGCCGGAGGCAGCCTTTACCTATCGGGATGAGGATGGCCGCCTGTGTCTGATCTCCTCTACCCAGAATGCCTTTGCCGATCGGGATATGATTGCCTCTGTTCTGCAAATTCCAAAGGAGAAGATCACCTCCAAAGCTGCCACCGTCGGCGGCGGTTTCGGTGGCAAGGACGGCAACACGGCACAGATCTTCGCCGCCGTGGTGACCCACTATACCGGTCGACCTGCCAGATGCGTTTTCAGCCGGGAGGAAAATATCCGCTACGGCATGAAGCGTCACAGCGCTGTCGTCTATGCGAAAATGGGCTTTTCCCGGGAAGGAAAGGCACTGGCTTTTGAAGGGAAAATGTGGATGGACACCGGTGCCTATGCCATTCTCGGACCTGCCGTGCTTGGTTTGGGTACGGAGCATATGACCGGTCCCTACTATATTCCCAGTGCGAAGCTGGATGGTTGGCTGGCCTATACCAACCATGCTCCTGCCTCCGCTATGCGTGGTTTCGGTGCACCCCAGAGTGCCATGGCGGTGGAGCATCTGATGAATCTGGCAGCGGAGAAACTCGGTATCGATCCGCTGGAAATTCGTATCCGCAATGCCATCCACCGCGGTCAGAGCGGCCCCATGGGTGCTGTGATGGAGTATTCCGTTGGTTTTGAAGAAGCCCTGCGGATGTTTGAAAAGAGCGATTTCTATCAGGAAATGAAGCATCACCCCCAGCCCGGGATCGGCTACGGCATTGCTGCCGGTATGATGAGCAGCGGCATGGGCAAGCACGTTCCCGACACCTCCATTGCCCAGATCGAAAAGAAAGCGGAGGATCGTTACATTGTCCGCATCGGTCTGGTGGATATCGGTCAGGGCAGCGAGACCATTCTGGCTATGATCGCGGCAGATGCGCTGGGTGTTCCTCTCTCTGCCATCGAAATGCGGATGGGCAATACAGAAGAAACCGTGGACAGCGGGTCCACCGCCGCCAGCCGCACCACCTACGGCTGCGGCAATGCCATTATGGAAGCCGCCAAAAAGATCCGCGCAGGGAAAACCTATGCCGAAGGTGTTTGTGTGTTCCCGGAGATTCCCGGTGAAGACGGTGTCCATTCCATGTTCGGTTTTATTGTGCAGGGTGCCAAGCTGAAGGTAGACCCTGTGACCGGCACGGTACAGCTTCTGGATGCCTATAATGTGACCGAAGCAGGCAATATCATCAACCCTGTCATGATGGCAGGTCAGATCTACGGCGGTATCGCCATGTCCACAGGCTATGCCCTGGCGGAACAGATCCGCTATCGGGACGGACGCAGTCTGGAGACCAACTTCTCCAACTACATCATGCCCACGGCTTTGGATGCGCCCCGCATGGTCAACGAAAATGTCCCGTCCTACGAAGAGACCGGCCCTTACGGGGCAAAGGGCATCGCAGAGGCTTCCACGGTGGCGCTGGCACCTGCCATCACTGCTGCCTTGAAGCAGCTTTGTCCTGCGCTGCGGGCAAACAGTCTCCCCCTCGACCGGGAGAAAATTCTGGAGGCACTGGAAGTCTCCGCAACCTTCTGACTTGTTTCACGAAAGGGGATCCATATGCATTTTCATCTGCATCGACCCAATTCCATAGAGGAAGCGCTGGAACTGTATCGGCAGACCGGCGGCACCTATCTGGCAGGCGGCACCGTTCTGCTGGTCAATCACCATAACGGCGCGGATATCGGCAGCCATCTCATCAGTCTGGAAGGTATTTCTGCCCTCCATGGCATCCGGGAAACCGCCGATGGCATCGTCATCGGTGCCTGCACCACCATGGACGAAATCGAAAACTGTGCGGCTCTGAAAGAACAGGCTTATTGCCTCTGGCAATCCGCTGTCGAGACGGGCGGACCTCAGATTCGAAACAGAGCCACCCTTGCCGGAAACATCGCCGGCGGCGCACCTTCTTCCGATGCTGCCGCACCCTTGCTGGCTCTGGATGCGGTTCTGCGTCTGGAAGGTCCCGAAGGCAGTCGGGAACTGCCGGTCAAGGACCTGTTCGTCCATGTGTTCAAAACCAATCTTCTGCCGGGTGAGATTATTACGGAGATCGTCATTCCCCGGAGCATCGGCTCCGTTTCTCTCTTCACTAAGGTGGGCAAGCGAAACGCACTGGCGGTTTCCTGCATCAACATGGCTGTGGCACATGCTCCGTCCAATGGATGGTCTGTGGCAGTGGGAGCGGCTGCGCCTACACCCCGGCTTTGCGTCAAAACCATGGAGATACTCAACGAAGGGCCTTTGGATGCAGCCCGTCTTTCCCGTGCCTGCGAGGAAATCCTCACGGAAATTGCGCCCATTGATGACCGCTGGGCGACGGCATCCTACCGACGGAAGGTCTGTGTCAATTTGCTGAAATCCATGGTGAAGGAGGTAATGGCATGAGTCAGATTTTACATTGCACCGTAAACGGTGTTCCTGTGGAGCGGACTGTGTCTGATGACCGCACTCTTCTGGCATTTTTACGGGAGGATCTTGGTCTGACCGGTACAAAGGAAGGCTGCGGTGAAGGTGACTGCGGTGCCTGCACCGTTCTGGTGGACGGCGTCAGCGTCAACAGCTGCCTGTATCTGGCGCTGCTGGCAGAAGGACGCAGCATTACCACCATTGAGGGTCTGGCACAGGACGGACGCATGAGCGAGATTCAGGATGCCTTCATCCGTCACGGTGCCATTCAGTGTGGGTTCTGCTCTCCCGGCATGATCGTTTCTGCAGAGCATCTGCTTTCCAGAAATCCCGATCCTTCCGAAGAAGAGATCCGCCGTGGTCTCAGCGGCAACCTGTGCCGCTGTACCGGCTATCAGCAGATGGTGGATGCCATTACAGAAGTGGCTGCTGCCAGAAGAGAAAAATAAAAAGAAGGCTTCTGCAAAAGTGCAGAAGCCTTCTTTATCTTACTTGATTTCCAGAACCAGGTCGCAGGTGGTGTGCTTCAGAACATCGATGAGTCCAACATCCGTCAGACCCAGATCGGGAACAGTGGGTAGAGAGATAAAGGACAATGTCATAAAAGGAGATGCCATGGGGCAGCCAAGGGCTGCCACAGCCTCGTTGGCAATCTCCATCTGTGCCATCACATCGCCTGCAGGCAGGGGGCTCATCAGTCCACCCAGAGGCAGTGCAACGGAGGCCTTCACCTGACCGTCTGCCACACAGGCGAAGCCGCCCTGCAGACGCTCCAACTCCCGGACGGCCAACAGCATATCCCGGTCATTGGTGCCCACCACTACGATATTGTGGTGATCGTGGGATACAGAAGATGCCAGCGCACCCTTTTTCAGCTTGAAGCCGTGAACCAATGCGCTGCAGACACGGCCGTTCTTGCCGTAGCGTTCCACCACAGAGAGCTTCAGCAGATCCCGTGCAGGATCGGCTGCGATTCTGCCGTCCCGGACTTCCATCCATGCATCGCCTTCCCGGTTGATGATCTGATCTTTAATCAGCTCAATCACACGGCACCGGGCACTTGCACCTTCGGCACGGATGGCAAAATCCGCTTCAGACAGGGCAGGAGAGACATGTACCGTTTCAAATAGATGCTCCGGATAAGTTTTCGGTTCTGCCTTGACGGCAATGCCGTTTTCTGCTACCACACGACCGTCCTTCAGCACCAGACTGGGACGAATGGTCTTCAGATCCGGCAGGAGCATCAGGTCTGCCAGACGACCCGGTGTCAGAGAACCCAGCCGGTCTTCCATGCGGAAGTGACGGGCGGTGTTCAAGGTTGCCATCTGAATGGCCTCAACGGGATCAATTCCTGCATCAATGGCCAGCTGCACATTGTAGCTGATATGTCCTTCCCGGACGATGTCCTGCACATGCTTGTCGTCGGTGCAGAACATGATATGCTCTGTGGGCAGTTTGTGTTCTGCCACACCGGTCAGCAGTTCCCGCCCGTTGCGTTCGCTGCTGCCTTCCCGAATGAACACGGAAATGCCCACCCGCAGGCGGTTGAGCAGTTCTTCGTAGGTGACGCACTCATGGTCGTCCGTCAGATGACCTGCGGCATACATGTTCAGTTCCAGAGGGCCAAGACCGATGGCATGACCGTTGCAGACACAACCGGCATCCATGGCGGTCAGCACCTTTTCCAGATACTCATCCCGCAGATCCAGAATTTTGGAAGGATCCAGTTCACCCAGACTGACGCTTTCGGGCCGTGCCAGCAGATTCTTGACCTCAGCAGGCCCCAGAACACCGCCGGTGGTCTCCAGTCCCGGTGCCGTAGGCACACGGGAGGGAATTTCCAAAAACATACGGAAGGGCAGCTTTTCTGCCTGATCTACCAGAGCCAGCAAGCCTTCTTCGCCTGCTACATTGGCAATCTCCATGGCATCTACCATGAGGGTGGTGGTGCCCCAGGGGACGATGACCTCTGCCAGAGCCTCCGGTGTCAGCAGGGTGGTCTCCACATGAACATGGGCATCCATAAAACCGGGAACAGCATACTGACCGCCACAATCGATGGTTTCTGCCGCACCTACAGTCGGGTCCGGGTCAATGGCCACGATGTGACCATCATAAATGCTGATGGAAGCAGGGCGTATCTCCTTGGTGTATACATCCACAAGCTGCAGATTTTTCAGCAGCAGATCGGCCTGCCGATGACCGCCCGCAGCCTCCAGCTGACCTTTTAATTTCTGAATCCGAGTTTTCATAGTGCGGTGCTCCATTTCAAATGTAGTTTACTTCATTATATCAGATGCAATCGGTCTTAGCAATTGCAAGTTGCTATTGTAAAGTCTGTTCTCAACTGCACAAACACCCCCCCTTGGGAAGCAATGCTTACCCAAGGGGGGGCTCTGTAAATTCTCACGTTTTGTAGAAATGAATGGAGGAGCTGAAACGTTAATGCTCATTATAGCAAGAAACAAAGATGATGAGACTGGCTAAAATGGCTACCACAGCCCACATGGCAAGGAAATCCAATCAACCATTTTTACCATCCGAAATCAATTTTGTAGGAGTAGGGGAGGTGCATGAGAGCAGTCATGCCATCGACAACAGCTAAATCCATCCAAATAACCGCCAGAATATGTTGCTAAAATGGACATCAATTATAGGCGCACAATAGTGTTTGTTGTTAAATGGATAATATAGTTTTGAACAAAGCAGCAAACACAAATCAATATTATTCTGCAAGGAGCAGGAAAGAAAGATAAACAGAAGTATGTCTGCCAGGGCAGGTGACTTCAGCAACGATACGGTTTTCATGGGCAAGCATCTCAGGAGCAGTAATAGTGTAAGAGAATTTTGCTTGTCCATTTCCGTGAACGCCCAATTTATAGTCCTCGTGGCGTTTGATCAGACCGTTTTTCGGACCTTCCACAGAAAAACCTTCGGGAGTGAGGAAACGAATGGCAATGGGGTACTGCATATTCTCAAAATTCACTCTAGATTGAACAGTCAAGCTGGCTGTGATCTGCTTGGCAGGGGAGATGCTGAGATCAGAGAGGCTCAGCCTCAGATTGAAAGGACCGTCTGTTTTACTGAAAGTGAAAGGCACAAGGTTCTGCGTCATGGGGAGAACCGCATCGGCAATGCGGTTTTTCAGCTGCTCATAGGCTTCGGAGATGTTTTCTTCGCCGAAGGTTGTGGAAACTGCATCGCCATCACGATAGTAAATATGGGCATTGTGCAGGCGCATCACGAAGGGCATAACCTCCGCAATACGGGAGGCCATTTCCGTACAGGTCTTGGGGAAGCTCTTGCCCACATCGCCGTTGGCAATGCAGATGGTGACGATCTCGTCACCGATGTACTCTGCCCAGTCAGCAGGGATCACGGAAGTTCCGTGGAGAATGCCCAAGGTAGCACCGACCATGGCGGCGGTGCAGTCCGTGTCGTCTCCGCAGTTGATGGCGGTCAGCATGGATTTTTTGAAGTCGCCTTCACCATAAACCATGCCGATCACGGCATAGGCCACATTGGAAGGCGCTTCAAACCAGCCGGTTCCGATATCCGCATTGGAGAGTCTGACGATTTCTCTGGTTTCTTGCCATGTTTTACCGGCTTTGTAGCTGTCCAGCACAAGGCGAACACTCATGGCGGTTCTGGAGTTTTCCGGGATAGCGGAAAGAGCAAGATCGATACACTCGGAGAGGGATGTCAAAGCAAAGGCGCAGCTTTGCAGAGCCGCCACAAAGGCTGCGGCAATGGTGCCTTCCCCGGCACCGTGATCCACCTTGGCATCTTCCATGGCAAGGGCAACGGCGGTTTCCGGCGTTGCAGGAGCAGTACACGCCCAAATTTCCGTTCTGATCCAAGCGCCGTTGGAATGTTTCCAGTCGTTATCCAAATCACCGGAAGCGGGAGGTGCGATGCCTCTCTGCATATTGGCTTTGCCGATGCCGTATTCTGCCCAGCAGGGGTGAATGAAGTTGAGCCAGAATTCCCCCAGCATAGAGGCATCGATGGCATAGGGACCCACCTGCTCCAGCGCATGGAGCCATGCCAGCTGCAGATCCAGATCATCGTTGGGCAAGGGCTGACCGGGAGGGGTGATGTATCCCTTCACATCCAGCATATCATGGGTCCATTCATAAGGACCGCCCAGTGTACCGCCGATGTTTTTGCCGATGTAGCAGGCCTTTACCTTGTCTAAGTATTTATCATAGCTGAGTTTCATAGTAACTCCTTTCGTTCCAGCAGATCGGTTTCCGTAAAAGCTGTATTCTCTACATTGATTCGGAAGGTCTTTACTTCATATTTACCGAAGGTCAACTGCTGCTTCATCTTCAGCGGTGTGATGTCGATTGTGACAGTCTCTTCTTTGTGAGAAGAGTTATAGAGTCTTACGATGTAGCCGTTGCCGTCATAGGCTTTTTTGAAAGCAGACATGGTGACCGCTTTGTTGTCGATGGTGATGAAATTGCCGCATTTTTCGCCGTCACCGCTGGGGAAGAAGGAGAGGGCGAAGGGCTTTTCATTAAACACGGCTGCGTAATAGTCTGCAAGACGGATATCCTTATCACCGTAGAAGGAGAAGGAAAACTTCCGTACACCCATATCGATCCGCTGCATATACCGGGATTTGGGCATGATCTCTCGCATATTGGTTGCCTTTTCATCCGGGGTCAGATTGGCGTTGTCGATGGTGCGGGTGATGGCCAGAGGGTGGGCGGCATAGCCTGCTGTCCGCAGCAGCACTTGATTGAACACACCATTGTCATAGTCGCCGGAGTAGGTGCCGTCGTTGACTACGACAAAGGCAGACTCCTTGCTCTGTACCGCAGAGAACTTCTGGAAAACGGCAGCCTTTCCTTCCATAGGAAGATCCTCTGTTCCGAAAGCCGTCTGACCGAAGAACTGTCCTTGAATGGTATTGAAGCTCAGCTTCACCATTTTGTTGGCATCGGCCATGTGCAGCGTAACATCAACGGTGATGTTTTTACCGCGTTTGGGAACGCCGAATTGCACAATGGCATAGGATTTGTTGTAGCCATAGAGACCTTCAAAGATGGTTCTGACATCGCCATCCTCCACAATTTTGAAGGGAGCAATGGGTCGTTCGGGATATCCCAAAAATTCTGCGGCGGCTTCCGGTGAGAGCAGTTTGAATTCACCTATAATGTTCCGGAAGGAATCCACACGCATAGCCCATGGGTCTTCGTCATCCTGAATGACCAGAAGCTTTGCAGAACCTTCGGTCAGCAGTTCCTTACCATCCACACAGTAGCTGTCAATCAAGCCTGTTTCGGGGTTAAAGCGGATCTGCATCTGCCCGTTGTCGATGAAGTAACGGGGCTCAAAACCGCTGATATCCCAGTTTCTGCGCTCGATGACCTTCAACTTGCAGTCAAAGCGGTTCATGGTCAGAGGCTCTAACTCTGCATCAAAAACCACCCGTTTTCTCCAGTCCAGATTGAGACTGCTGGCTTCTTTTTCGAACTGGGAAGGCACTTTTTCGCCGTTATGATAGACTTCACCGGCGGTGAATTGACCGTAGTTCCAGTTCTGGTTGGCCAGCTGATACTCGCAGGAGATCTGTGCATGGACAGGGTAGGGATGGGGGTTATAGACCAAAATGGGAATTTCGTCCTCTTTTCCCTTGGGTTCTCCGGCGGAAAGGGCGAAGAAAGCCTTTGCCTGCAGGTTCTCCATGGCGGTGATGCCTCTGCTCATGCGGTTCAGAGAATCCATTTCGCCCTCTTCAACCATAGTGCCGGGAAGAATATCATGGAATTCGCAGAACATCAGATCTTCTGTCGCTTGCTCAATGGCATCTTTGTCGTAGGGTGTACCGTAGACGAGGTTTGCATGGGCAAGCATTTTTTCTGTCATGTAGATGGTGTTTTCCAACCGACGGTGGGATTTTTTGATCCTTGACATGGTCGTATATCCACCCACTTCGCAGGGGCGGATGGGAACCTCCATGGCAGGAAGAGATTTTATGTCAACCGTATTGAAGTAGTCATCCGGTGTGGAGTGGAGAAGCTGAATGCCCTGCGGTTCCAGCTCTTTCGCTCTCATGGCGATGTCCGCAATATCCCTGCGGGAAGGACCGCCGCCATGATCGCCAACACCCCAAGCCAGTAAAGTATGCTCCGGCATCCTGCCGCCGTGATGGTCCACAAAACGCATGATCTTGTTCTTCAGATCGCCATAGGTGGAGCCGTAATATTCAAAGGTTCTGTGGGCAATGATCTCGCTGCCGTCAAAACCGACCCATCTGTGATCGCCTTGCTCCAGAATCTTGCTGACCATATAGCTCTTGTAACCGCTCTTTTTGAGAATTTGAACAAGACCTCTCGTGTGGCCGAAGGAGTCAAAATTCAAAGCGGTCTGAGGCTCTACGCCAAATTTTTCCAGAAAATAATTCTTGCCGTAGAGAATTTGTCTGGTAAAGGATTCACCGGAAGGCATGTTGCAATCGGGCTGGTTGTACCAGCCACCCATGATCTTCCATTTTCCTGACTTTACATGGGCTTTGATCCGCTCAAATAACTGGGGTTCATGCTCTTCCACCCACTTATAGAGCAGAGATTCGTTGTGATTGAATACAAAACCGTCAAATTCATCACAGAAGTCTGCGGCGCAGCGGAATGTAGAGATGGCTGCCGCAGCGCCTTCCTGCCAGTTCCACAGCCAGACGGGATCAATATGCGCATTACAGATCATGTGGATCGTTTTCATGATAGTCTCTCCTTACAGATATGTCCTGTCGATCCGGTCTTCTCCGACCATGCCGATTTTCATTTCTTCCGCAGGAACCGGACGGCCGCACAGTCTGATGTTCTCCACCACAACGCCATCAAAATAGGTCTGTGGGAACACATTTACCATATAGCCGTTCACGAAAGACAAGTCTTTTTGGGTCAGCAGCTCCTCGGAAGGCAGTAAGTGGATATTCCGGAACACAATATTCTTCACACCGGCAAAGTACCGGTCGCCCTTCTTTGGTGCGTTGGCAAGCCGTTCATAATCCTGTTCGGTCCAACCGGGATAGTGTTCAGGCCTCCGTGTGCCGTTGGTGATGCCCACAGCAGAGGCGATCTCACAGCCCGGTCTCGGTGCGTATGTCTGCTCCGGTGCCGTTTGAAGAACGGAGGGCGTATAGAAGGCTTCAAATTCAATGCGGATGTTTTCAAAAAGCACATCGGAAATAAAGGCACAGTCGCCATTCTGAATATCGCAGACTGTGTTGCCGCCTCGGATGACATCGCAATCCCGGAAGGTGATGCGCCGAAATTCGGAAGCAAGGGTCTCCAGTCCCAATTCTAGGGTTTTACCCCAATCGCACCAGAGAGTATTGTGTTCAGCCAGAATATCCTCGCAGATATCATTGTCATAATCAGGCATTCCTTTGATCACAAGGCAGTCATCAAAGGAGTGGATAAAGGAGTTCTTGACCGTTACACGGGCAGAATTGAACATATCCAAACCGTCGGTATTGTATCGCCATTGACCGAACACACGAATACTGTCAATGATGATGTCCTGACAATCGTACATGCTGACGCAATATTCAGCGGAATTTGTAAAGCCAACGCCCTCAATGTGAACATTCTGACAGTTTTTTAATCTCAGGTTTCCAACAAGACTGTTATCCCAGGCAACGGTTCGTTTCTCCATGGTATCATCAAAGATACCGTTGCCGAAAATACGGATATTTTCGGCACTCTCTGCATAGATGCAGCCAAACACATAGGCATCCCGATCCACATAAAGACTTTCGTTACTGCGGAGGGTGATTTTCCCGGGATGATGAACACCGGGACCAAAGAAATGGGTGACTGTGCTGGGGTCAGGTGCAGCAATGGGTCGGTTGACAAAAATGTAGAGGCAATGGGCATAATGACCGGGCATCAGCACATATCCGCCTGCTTTGGAAAAAGTCATTTGCAGCTTATTTCCGTCTTTCAGCAGAGGGATTTCTTTGCTTCTCGGCTTGAGGATAGGATTTTCGCAGGGGATATGGGGGACGACAGTCAGCAAAACGGCTTCCTCGGCGGTGATGCTGACAAAGGATGCGGTCACGGTCTGATCCAGCGGTCGCTGATGTCCCGGCCAATGGGAATTGAAGGGAAATGCCGAAATCCGGCAGGTGTAGACAGGAAACTCTCGTTCTCCGAAAAGAACGGTATAATCGTTGGATGGAATTAGCTGCATTTGTTTCATATCGCTTATGCCTCTCTTTCTAAAATACACTTGGTGATTCGTTTAGCAATTTCCTTCATGCCCAAGTCGCTGGGATGACCGGCAACACCCCGGTGTTCGTATTCATCCAGAGCCATGTTGCGGCGGTCATTTTCGAGACCGGAAAGGGAACAGAACACATAGCCGTTATCCTGTGCAAGCTCCTGCAGCATCTTGCCTCTGGCATCATTGCGCCAGAAGCTGTTGGTTACCACCACAGTGTGAGCGTTGTGGGCACAGAACCGGATCATTTCCTCAAAGTAAGGACGGGAAGCAGGTGCTGCATCCGGTGCCATGTTTTCCCCGATGCGCACGATGACGATATCCGCATTGAATGTATGTGCCTTTTGGTAAAGACGGGGAAGGATATCCTCTTCCGCATAATTGCGCTCCCAATCGGAAAGCTGTGCAATGCCGATGGTAATACCGCCAAGAGGTTCATCCAACAGGGAAGCAGTCACATGGACATAGTCTTTTTCTTTGCTTGATGCTGCCATCCCATAATCACCGAACCATCCGATTTCGGGAGCGGGTCCGTGACGAGTGATGGAATTGCCGATAAACAGAATTTTGGTTTTTCCGGAACCCTCCGTTGTAAAACGAAAGTCGTTCTTGACTTGGTTTTCGGCACGGACGGTATTCTTCTTTTCGTTTTCAGAAATAGTATTTTTCATAAAAAACACCTGCCGCCATTTATAATCTACTACGATTATAAATGGCGGCAGACACGATCACAATATTGGTATTTTACTTGGATGTAGGGAATTTTTACTTCTTGTTCTCCCGGCGGTATTGGGCAGGGGTCATGCCATGGACTTTGGCGAATGCCTGATAGAAGGTGCTGCGATCGGAAAAGCCGATCTGTGCCATAATTGCCTCCACAGACAAATCGGTGGAAGTCAGAAGTTCTGCTGCCCGGGAGATCCGCCTGGAACGGACATATTCAATCGGGGAGAGACCAAATCTGCTTTTGAATGTTCGGGAAAAATAAGCAGGGTGATAAAAACATTTGGCGGCAAGTTCGGATAGCGAATATTTTCCCTCTGGGTGCTCATCGATATGAGCACGGAGACTGTCCAAAATGTCAGCAGACAGCGCAACACTTGACTCTGCATTACGGAGCATTTTTGTCAGAAGAATGCTAAAATAGTTCTCAATCACGCTCTTTGCGTTTTCGTAAGTCAGTGCTCTCTCCCGGAGAATGGCAGCAAGGATAAACTCGATTTCCTGCCGGTCTTCCCCATGGAAGTGAACAACACCGCCGTCACGGTCCTTCCGCATACGGTCGAAAACAGAAAGGGAAAGCAGTGCAAGGATATTCTCCTCTGTCAACGCATCTGATTCCAAAATCTGAGGGGAGAAAAATACCTCATAGTGAGAAAAGCCGCCTTCCGAACGGAATGCGTGGGTTGCTCCCTGGTTGATAAAAAGCATATCGCCCCGTCTGACAGGATAGGAAATACCGTCGATCTCCTGTACAGCTTCCCCTTCGGAGATGTAAACGATCTCGATATAATCATGCAGATGGGTGGGCCAATCATGACAGTTCAAATCATGTTTGATGCCAATGGAATTACCTGCAATAATCAAATCCTGTTTGCGATAAATCTCCACGAGAACACCCCCTTGCAAAAGTATCGTTTTCATTATAGAACGGAAGTGGCTCTTTTTCAAGGTGATGTTCAATTTGTATTTAAAGCTGAATGCACTGCCCTATAACGATCTCGGGAAGAATAAACAAAGATAACCCTTGGCAAGCATTGCTCAGCCAAGGGTTATCTTTTATAACTAATTTATTGTTTATTTATGTACGATAGAATTTAAACGGGTAATTTTGTTGCTAGATTTGTTGAGAGAATTCTAACAGGCTAAGTAACAGGGGAGTGGCGCTGAGTCTCGGCTGCTATTTTGGACCAAAAGAAAACTTTCCAAATCTATGGCGAACCTAGCCGGAACAAACGAAAGCGCCACATAGCAAGGAAATCTTGCTCATGTGACGCTCTTGTTAATTTCCCGCAGGACGCAGGAATGAATGGTGGAGCTGAGGCGTTGATGCTCATTATAGCAAAAAAACAAAGATGACGGGACTGGCTAAAATGCCTGCCACAGCCGACATGATAAGGAAATCCATACGGCCATTTTTACCGCCCAAAACCGACTTTAGAGGGGCGGAGGAGGCTTATAAGACCGATTACCCCACCGCCAACACTCAAAACCAGCCCCTTAACCACCAAAATTTGTTGCTAAAATGGGTATTAATCATAGGTGAGATAGAGGCCTGTTGCTAAAATGGACAGTTGCGGTACGGGGAAGATGCTCATTTTAGCAAACCTACTGGCGGGGCTGTTGGCTTCGATTGGCTTGGCGTTTTGTACCTGCTGATTTCTGTGACTTAGTGTTGGTGGAGCCTGTGTGGTGAAGTTCTATATTGGCTGGACATCACCTTTGTCCATTGACAAACATAATGTTTGGTGGTATCCTTATAGAGCAAAGTAAATAGAACCTTTGAGTGCCTGCGGCGGTGGTAACAGCCCCGTAGGAGAATAGAAAACCGGGTGGAAATCCCGGACGGTACCGCCACTGTAAGCGTGGAGGCTTTGTGCAAGGCGAAAGCCGGTCATTGGAGAAATCCGAGAAGGCCGCACAGAGCTGAAGATTCGCAAGTCAGGAGAACTGCTCAAAAGGGAGTCATACCAAAGCTGCAAGTACGGCTTTTGGTATTCTTTGTTGCGGGAAAACGGCTGCAGCATCCTTATGGGTGCTGCAGCTTTTTTGCTGTGACCGCCGCATGGGGAAGTCCCCCTCTCCATGGTACCGACGGCGGTCACAATACTATGTAAATAACCGATACGAACAGGTGATTCGGTGCAAATCCGAAACAACCGTCCATTGCTGTGTTTGGCAAACGCCATCAGTCAGAGAGCCTGCCGGATCGTTTGGTTCCCCATGCTTTGACAGGAGTGTGCAGCCGAGCTTGTCCCCAATGCGGACAGCGGCTGCATTTTTTGTTATCGGGGAGCAATCAACCAAAAGGAGGGATGCAAGTGACACCTGAAGAGAAGAAGGCCTGGGCGGAGAACCTTCTGAGACAGAAACGGGAAGAGCTGGGAAGGCTTCCCACCAAAAAGGACTTCGATGATGTTGCCTGCGCCCAGATCAAAGCCTATCTTGGACCGTGGCCCAGAGCATTGGAATCCGCTGGCTTAAAAGTTCCCAAAGAGAAGAAATCTCCCAAATAAAGTTCAGAAAGGAACGAATTTCATGAAAACAATGAAAAAAATCATCAGCCTGCTGCTGGCGGTGGTTTTGGTATTTGGCATGATGCCTGCGGCAATGGCGAATACCGGTAATCAGGTTTATATCTCTGTCAGTTATGACGGGCAGTATATTAACAGTGCTCTCGGCACTGCTATCGCATACATACCCGTATCTCTGGATGCTGTTGCAGGTATCGATTTGGACGCTTACGGTCTGAGTGAATATTGGTATGACGAAAACGGCGACGGCATTTATGAAGTTACCGCTTTGCAGCTGGTCATCTATGCCCATGAGAATATCTATGGCGGTGACTGGAGCGATGTGACCTTTACCGGCGCACCGGGCAGCTCCTACTTCCAGGGCGGCATCTTCGGTTTTGACGAGAACCTCAACTATTATCTCAACGGCGAGTATCCTCTGGCCGGTGAGGGTTGGGGCGCTACCTCCGATCAGATCGTACTGGAAGCCGGAGATTATCTGGATATTGCCAGCTTCTCCAGCTGGGATTTTTTCCAGGATTCCAACTATGGCTTCCACTTTTTTGCCGATGAAAACGGAACTTTTACCCATAACTATGCAGCAGAGGAAGGTACGGCACTTCCTGTGAAGCTGGTCAGATCCTATTCCGGCATGGGCAGCGGTGCAATGATCTTTGACGAAGCTGATTACACTGTTTATTACGGCACTTCCTATGGCAATGCAGCAGGCTCCGTTGTGACCGATGGCAGCGGCTGTGCGGAAATCACCTTCCCTAGTGCTGGTGCATGGTATCTGTGGTGCGATGGCGGTTACGGCATGGAGTATCCCGATTCCATCGTTTCTGCCCCTGCCTATGCAGAGGTGGCGGTGACTGCCAAGGCAACGGAAGTACCCCGTCAGCCCCAGAGTGTCAGCACTGTTCTCAATGCCACCATGGCTCAGCTGGCAAATACTGTCACCGCTCCTGTCTTTGGTACTACTGCCGGTGAGTGGACAGTGTTCTCTTTGGCTCGCGGCGGCTACTATGCAAAGGACAGTTCCTATTTTGCCGATTACTATGACCGCATTGTAAACACGGTCAATGAAACAGCTGCTTCTGTGAATTTGAACGGTGCTCTGCACAAAAGCAAATCCACAGATAACTCCCGACTGATCGTGGCACTGTCTGCCATTGGCAAGAACGCCACCTCTGTGGGTAATTACAATCTGATCGCACCCTTTGAGGATTTTACATGGATCAAGAAGCAGGGTATCAACGGTACCATCTGGGCATTGCTCGCATTGGATTCCAACAATTATGCCACCACCGATACCACCATCCGTCAGCAGTGTGTGGACAGTATTCTTTCTCTGCAGCATGATGATGGCGGCTGGTCTTTGATGGCGAATACGACCTATGCCTCCGATCCCGATGTGACCGGCATGGCTCTGGCAGCTCTTTATCCCTACAGAAATCAGACGGCAGTGGCTGAAGCTTGCAGTGAAGCCTTTGCGTGTCTGTCTGCTATGCAGCATGACAACGGCAGATTTGAATCCGGCGGCAGCGAATGTGCCGAAAGCTGTGCTTGGGTCATCGTTGCCTGCACCACTTGGGGCATTGACCCCGATACGGACAGCCGGTTTATCAAGAACGGAAGCTCTGTTGTGGACGGTCTCCTCGCCCACTATCTGCCGGAGGAAGCTATGTTCCAGCACATCATCGGTGCAGGCAGCAATGCCATGGGTACCGATCAGGCTTGCTATGCACTGGTGGCCTATGACCGCCTGCACACCGGAAAAACTGCACTGTTTGATTACAGTGATGTGACCTTTGATGCAGCAACAACACCCGACGAACCCACTGACGAGCCTACCGATGAGCCTACCGAAAAACCTGTTCTGGGCAAGATGACCGCTTCTTTGGGCTTGCCTGCGGAAATCAACGAGGGTGACAGCTTCAACGGTGTGGTCAGCGTCACCGGTTGGGAAAACGAAGCCGGCTATAAGCTCCTTGATTTTATCGTTTCAATCCCCAACGGCGTCAGTGTGACAGCCATCGCTCCCAGCAGCAGACTCTCCGGCGGCGACTTGACTTACAATCTGGAAGCGGAAACCGGCAAGCTTCGCGTGGTCTATTTTGATGCCAACAATTACAGTGATCTGACTGTCAGCGGCACGGAAAGCCCTGCGGAACTGGTGACTATTTCCATGGAGGCAAGGGATGCCAAGGCCGGAACCAATCTGGGCTTTGCCATTACCGGCATGTCTGCCAAGCGGTCTTCGGAAACTGACGATATGGTCGTGGTGGATACCGCCATTGCACAGGGAACCGTCAGCATAGTAAAGGGCATTTCCTACAGTGCAGTCTGTCTCTATGAAGGTGACGATGTGGATCTGATCCCCTCCACCAAGAAAGCTGTGGCAGTCGCCATTACCGGCGTGGAAGCCGACAGCAAGCTGACCTTCAAGCAGGGCGACAAGGAGATTGCCTTCCGCTACAGCAAGGAAATTTCCGAAAAATCCGGTGTCGCCACCTTTGTGGCTTTGGTGGATACTGCTATTGCCATGGAGGAATTTGTAAAGGAAGAGAATTTCACTATTGCAAATGAAGCAGGGGAGACCATCACCTTTGGTGACAGCAATGCCGATGGCGTGATCAATGCACAGGATGCACTGGCAGCCGTGGACGCATGGCTCCGCAAGAGCGGTGAGCCTTCCGATTTGCAGATTTTGACCCTCAATGTCAACGGCGACAGCCGGATCAACACCTTCGATGCCCTTGGTATCGTGGAAGCCTTTGTGGATGGTTCTGACTACGGCGTTGTGACCAAAGCTGCAACCATCAGCACCAAGCAGTAATTAGATGGAGAGGGCTCAGCCCTCTCCTTTGTAAAGGAGAAGTTCCATGAGAGGAAAATTTGAAGCACCAAAGAAAAAACGGAAAAAGTGGCCGTGGATCGTCGGCATTGGTGTGATTCTGGCAGCGGCTTGCTTACTGGCATATTTTCTGCTGATTCCCAATGAGATTACCTTTGGACAGCCTGTTCTGGAAGTGGAAACACCGCAGAAGATCAGTCTGTCCCAAGGTGGAGAATTTGTACTGGATGTGTCGATTTCCGATTTGGGAGAAGCTATCTACCCGGCAGCCAGTATGAGTATTGCCTTTGATGCTTCCTGTCTGGAATTTCTCGGTGTGGAAGAAGGAAATGTGTTCATTACCGGTGACGAGAACAGACAGCTGCCGGATTGGAGCTGTAATGTGCCAAAAAGCAATGAAAGCGGCCTCATTAACATTATGTATCTGGATATGACCGGCGGTAAATATGCCTTCCATCGGAACTTGCTGGCAGAAGAGGACAATGTCCTTCTGCGGCTGCGGTTTCGTCTGCGGGGCAGTGCCAGAGTGGGAGATGCCTATGAGCTGGTGGTGGAGGATGCAGTCTTTGCCGCTTCCGACGAGAGCCAGAGCCTTGCTATGACCACCGGCACACTGAAGACCAAAAACGGCAAGATCGTCACAGGAGAATGAACATGAAAAGAGTTATTTGTCTGATACTGGTTGTTATACTCGCTGTTTTGTGCACAGCCTGCGGCAGCTTTGAAAAAGTGGATCTGCAGGATGCCATCGACATTCCGCAGGATGGAATCATCGAAGCGAATATTCTGGAACAGATGCAGAAAGAAAATGCCATCGGCACCTTTACCGGCCAGTCTAACGACCTTACCTATGAATGGACAGTTTTTGGCAGCGATATTTCCGCACCTGCCGATACCAATTTCCTTGTAAATGCAGAAAAGACAGACGGGGAAGTGGTGCTTTCTCTTTCTGCAGAACAGCCCTTCGGTTTTTCTGCATTGCTGTCTGTGAAGCTGGACGAGCTGTGGCAGGCACAGACGGCAACGGCCTATGATGGCGATAAGGCCATTGCATCCGTATCTCTGACCGGTACCAAACAGACGGTTCTAAATCTGTCCTTGGACGGCTCTGTGCGGAAGGTGATCGTCCGAGCTGATGCTCTGCCGGAAGAGGCCAAAGTAGAGGTAAATACGGTTGTATCCCAACAGAACACATCGGAAAGCTATCTGTCTGATGTGGTGGTTTCCGATGACAAGACCTATACGCAGGTGACTACACAGACAGAAAAGACGGAAGAAACAGCCAAAGTGGACGATTCCTACACATCCTCTTCAAGCAATTCCTCTGACCGTGTCTATTCCGATGGCTCTCAAAGCGGCAAGGATGAATATCTGACCGATCCGATCCCTGTGGGCAAACCCATGCCGGTAGAGCCGGAAGATCAGACTGTGGATACCTCCACGACCCTCCGCTGCACCTTCTCCATTGAATGTTCCACCATTCTCAACAATCTGGATCAGTTGGAGCCGGGTAAATTGGAAATGGTGCCCTCCGGCGGCACGATTTTGTCCACGACCACCGTCACTTTCAGTGAAGGCGAGTCTGTCTTTGATGTGCTGCAGCGACTGTGCAGAGAAAAGGGGATTCATCTGGAATCTTCCTGGACACCGATCTATAACAGCGCCTACATTGAGGGCATCCACAATCTCTATGAATTTGACTGTGGCAGCCTGTCCGGCTGGATGTACCGGGTCAACGGCTGGTATCCCAATTATGGCTGTTCCCGCTATCAGCTGGCTGACGGCGACCGGGTAGAATGGCGGTATACCTGTGATCTGGGCAAGGATATCGGCGGTGCCAATGCCATTGGTGGTTAAGATGCAGGACAGTTTTGCCAAATATCACCCACTGGTGAATTTCTTATATTTTTTTCTGACTATCGGCTTTACTATGGTCCTGCGGCATCCTCTGGCACAGACGATTTCTCTCGTCTGTGCCTGTGCCTATGCCATTCAGGTGCAGGGAGGAAAAGCCGTGGGCTTCTGCCTCAAATTCTGCCTGCCGGTGATGGTGCTGACTGCCTTCTTTAATCCGGCTTTCAGTCACGAAGGTGTGACCATCCTGTGCTATTTCCCCACAGGCAATCCTTTGACACTGGAAAGCATCCTCTATGGCCTTTCGGCAGGCAGTATGCTGGCTTCTGTTATGATTTGGTTTATGAGCTTTAATCGGGTCATGACATCCGATAAGTTTATTTACCTTTTTGGTAGGGTGATTCCGGCTCTTTCTCTGGTTTTGAGCATGACTCTGCGGTTTATCCCCAAGTTCAAAAGCCAGATGGGGACGGTGATAGAGGCTCAGAAAATGATCGGCAGAGATATTTCCCATGGCAGTCTGTGGCAGCGGATGAAAATCGCCGTTACGGTCTTGTCCATTATGGTCACATGGGCCTTGGAAAATGCCATTGAAACGGCAGACAGCATGAAGAGCCGTGGCTATGGACTGAAAGGCCGTACCGCTTTTTCTATCTATCGCTTTGATGACCGAGATAAAACCGCCATGGTATATCTGATTTTTTGTGGCATGTATTTGCTGACGGGAACAATCTCCAATGCCTTTGGATTTCGCTATTTTCCCAGCATCCGCTGTGTGGATACCAATGGGGTAACATTAAGTTTTCAGCTTGTTTATTTTGCGATGTGCATCATGCCTGTGGTGCTCAATGGGAAGGAGGAGAGAACATGGAAAGCTATTCATTCCAGTCTGTAAGTTTTTCCTACCCTGAAAGTGAGAAAAAGGCTCTACAGGATGTGTCTTTCACCGTGCAGCAGGGAGATTTCCTCATTCTCTGCGGTCCTTCCGGCTGTGGTAAATCCACCCTTTTGCGGCATCTGAAGACCTGCCTGACACCCCATGGACGGTTGGAGGGCAAAATTACCTATCAAGGCAGAAAACTTTCCGAAATTTCCCAGAGGGAACAGGCTCAGGAGATCGGTTATGTGCTCCAATCTCCGGAAAATCAGGTGGTCACCGATAAGGTCTGGCACGAACTGGCTTTCGGACTGGAAAGTCTTGGCTATAATACCCCCACCATTCGCCGCAGGGTGGCGGAGATTGCAGCCTTCTTCGGCATTGAGAACTGGTTTTATAAGAATGTCACGGAGCTCTCCGGCGGACAGAAGCAGCTTCTGAGCCTTGCTTCCGTTATGGCTATGCAGCCGGGCGTGCTGGTGTTGGACGAACCCACTGCACAGCTGGATCCCATTGCCGCAGCAGACTTTCTGGCACTGCTGGGCAAGATCAACCGAGAACTGGGCACGACGATCATCCTTACGGAGCATCGTCTGGAAGAAGCCTTTCCTTTTGCCACAAGAATCTTGGTCATGGAGCAGGGAAGGATCATTTGCGATGATGAGCCGGAAAAGGTTGGCTTGCAGCTGAAGGACAAGGGCAGCGGCATGTTTCTGGCGATGCCCACCGCCATGCGAATCTGGGCGGCGGTGGAGACAGCTTTGGATTGCCCCATGACCGTCCGTGACGGCAGCAGCTTTCTGTCCCAACGAAAAAAGGAGCAGCCTTTGCTGCCACTTGTGCCAAAAGAAACGAAGGTTTACGAGGATACCTGCACCTTGGAATGTGAAGACCTGTGGTTCCGCTATGAGAAGGACGGCCCTGATGTGGTGAAGGGTTTTTCTCTGAAACTTCACAAGGGTGAGTTTTATGCCATCCTTGGTGGTAACGGAGCGGGTAAAACAACGGCATTAAAGACCATTTCCGGTCTGCAGACCCCCTACCGTGGAACAGTAAAGCTCCATGGAAAGCTGGGGCATTTGCCTCAAAACCCTCAGGCCCTGTTTGTAAAACGGACAGTCCGGGAGGATCTGTATGAAGTCTTCCGTGGACAAAAGCTTCCCAAAGAACAGCAGGACAGGGAAGTGGAGCGGGTCGTGGAACTGTGCGGCCTGCGGGAGTTTCTGGACCGTCACCCCTATGATATCTCCGGCGGCGAACAGCAACGAACGGCCTTGGCAAAGGTGCTTCTCACATCTCCTGAGATTTTGCTGCTGGATGAGCCAACCAAGGGCTTTGATGCAGAATTCAAGGTCACGTTCTCTGTGATCCTGCGGCGGCTGCTTGCTTCCGGTGTGACCATTTTGATGGTCAGTCATGATGTACCTTTCTGCGCCCAATATGCCCATAAATGCGGCCTGTTCTTCGATGGCAGTATCGTGGCAGAGGGGACCCCAGAGGAATTTTTCTCCGGCAACAGTTTTTATACGACCCCTGCCAATCGCATGGCACGGCATCTGATCCCCAAGGCTGTGACGGTAGAGAATGTGATCGCCTGCTGCGGTGGTACAATACCAGAAGAACCGGAGATCCCGGAGGCTCAGCCTCTCCCAAAACCCAAAGAAACAGCGGTCAATTTCAAGCCCAAGCCCTTGCCTTTGTGGAGAAAAGCACTGGCAGCCATTTCTCTGGCGGTGGCACTTGTGGTGTTTTTTTATGCCACCAGCATCACGGATCTTTCCAAACTGGTCAATATGGATGGCATCAGCGCAACCGGAGCAAGGCATCTGCTGTCGTACCCTGTGCTTTTGATTGCTATGGCGGTGTTTCTGTTGGCAATTGGCAGAAGAAGTGCGCCGCCTGTTCTGGCACAGACGCCTGTGGGAAAACGAAAACTGGGCAAGCGGACGGTTATGGCAGCTGTTTTGATCGTACTGTTCATTCCGCTGACAATTTTCGCCGGTATTATGTACTGGGGCAATCAACACTATCATGTGACAGCCCTGTTGGTTCTGGCTGAGTGTATGCTGCCGTTCTTTTTGGTGTTTGAGGGCAGAAAACCCAAGGCCAGAGAACTGGTCACCATTGCGGTCTTGTGCGCCCTCGGTGTAGCAGGCCGAAGCGCCTTCTTCATGCTGCCTCAGTTCAAACCGGTCATTGCTTTAACCATCATAGCCGGTGTTGCCATGGGCGGCGAAACGGGCTTCTTGGTGGGTGCCGTGACCATGCTGGTGTCCAACATTCTGTTCTCCCAAGGCCCATGGATGCCATGGCAGATGTTCAGCATGGGTATCATCGGCTTTTTGGCAGGCGTTCTGTTCCGAAAAGGCCTCCTTCGCCGCACAAGAGGTTCTTTGGCGATCTTTGGCGCTTTTGCCGCAGTCGTCATCTATGGCGGTATTATGAACCCGGCATCGGCTCTCATGTACAGCACCGAAGCCATCACATGGGAAATGCTCCGTGCCTACTATGTGACGGGTCTTCCCATGGATCTTATCCACGCGGCCGCTACGGTCATTTTCCTCTTACTGGCAGCTGAACCCATGTTAGAAAAATTAGATCGGATCAAGGTCAAATACGGCCTTGTGGAATAAAAAGGACACCCCTTATCCAAGGGGTGTCCTTTTTGTGAGAATGGATGGTGGAGCTGACAAACTTTAATTAATTATGGAAAATACAAAGACAGCTATTTTTGTAAGTATCCAAGATCTCTGATCATTGTCCGTATGTATCAAACAAAAATTTTAGGCGTTCTGGGCTGAATTTCCAGTCATCCGGAATTTGATCTGTTGTTCCGCTGGCAACTGCTCTGGACCCCCATGTATGGTTTTCTCGCAGGACTGTTTCTCCCCGCCCACCTGCCGATGCATTTAATACATCTGCAATTTCTTGCGGAGTTGCAAGATATACGCGTGGCATTTCATCTATGTTGGCATTTTGGAATTGTACCAGACAGAAAATCGTCTTTTTGTGGTGAGCCTCCAGCCATTTTTGTATTGCTTCATGATAATTGCAGCCTCTTTTATAATTTTGAGTCAATCCCCAACCACCGTCTTTGCTGCCTTTTACGGAGATTTTAAGCATTAAATTGCCGGAAACAGCAATCAAATCATATTCTGGCTGATTTGCGCCATATTGGACAGATACATCATATCCGCAGCGTGCAAAAAGAGCTGCGGCATAGGCTTCTGCGGCCACTCCGACATGCCAAGAACTAAATGCCTTCATTGTATTACCTCTTAAACTCTATCAAATTGAAATTCATCTTTTTGTTGAAACAAAGACGCCGTCTGGCAGGCAATGCTTAGCCAAACGGCGTTCTTTATAATTTCCCACAAATTGCGAGAATGAATGGTGGAGATGATGGGAATCGAACCCATGTCCGAAAATAACTTGACAGGACTTTCTTCGGGCGGAGTTTGTTATTTACATTCCCTCACCATGGCGTGAACAAACACACTCCACAGCTTGGTAGAGTCATTATGCATGGGCGAGTCAACTCTTTCCCGCCGCACGGTCACCACTCAAATCACACCCAAGCCCGGCTCGTGGTCCTTCCGGGGAGGATGGGCCGCTAATTAAGCAGCAGCCAGAACAGAGTTATTTCTGTCAGTTAATTTTAAAAGAATTGCCCGGTTTAAAGAGGTCAGACACCTCTGCCCGCTTATCCAGCCTCACTATCCCCGTCGAAACCAGTGCATCCCCATGTAAGGGGCGAGTCAACTCGCCCCATAGAAAGCATTAGAAGCGGCCGTAGGGATCTTTCAGTTTTTCGGGTTCGGGATACTCCTCACCGAAGGTCTCCACGGTGATGGAGGCGATTTTCTGCTCGGTGAGAGGACGATCCTGCATGTTGGTCTTGACGGCTGCGATGGCATCCACCACATCCATACCCTCGGTGACCATACCGAAAGCGGCATACTGGCCATCCAGGAAGTCGCCGTCTTCATGCATGATGAAGAACTGGCTGCCTGCGGAGTTGGGGGACTGGGCTCTTGCCATGGACAGGACACCACGCTTGTGGGACAGGGGATTGGCAACACCGTTGAGCTTGAATTCGCCCTTGATGCAGTAGCCGGGACCGCCGGTGCCGGTGCCCTGAGGGCAGCCGCCCTGAATCATAAAGCCGGAGATGACCCGATGGAAGATCAGACCATTGTAATAACTCTTATTAGCCAGAGAGATGAAGTTCCGCACAGACTGAGGAGCGATCTCGGGGTACAGCTCAGCGACGATCTTGCCGCCGTTGGCCATTTCAATTGTAACAACAGGATTTGCCATATCAAACATTCCTTTCTTTCAAGGCACGGTCCATCTGCCGTTTGGCATCCTTTTTGGCCGCATCCTCGCGTTTGTCATAGAGTTTTTTGCCCTTGGCAAGGGCGATTTCCACCTTCACCCGGGAGCCCCGGAGATAGACCGACAGGGGAATGAGAGCGTAGCCGTCCTGCTTGACCTTGCCGAAAAGGTGGTTGATCTCGCGCTTATGCATCAGCAGCCGCCGGGGACGCAGGGGATCTTTGTTGAAGATATTGCCCTGCTCATAGGGACTGATGTGCATCTGCTTGATCCAGAGCTCTCCGTCCTTGATCTGGCACCAGGCTTCTTTCAGATGCATGGTACCTTTACGGATGGATTTGACTTCTGTGCCGAACAGCTCGATGCCGGCTTCAAATTTGTCTTCCACGAAATATTCATGATAAGCTTTGTTGTTTTTGGCAATGATTTTGATGCTGTCTTTCGCCATGCCGGTTCACCTCGCTGGAACATCAGTATAACATATTTCCCTGAAAATGAAAAGAGCAAACAGGAAATTTTCATGGTGGAACATACCACTTGCAATTATCGAACAAATGTGCTAATATAAAACAAACAAATGTTCGAGGTGAGAAGCGATGGACTGTGAAAATCTGCCCATTCAGGTCATCGTCCATTGCGATGCCCAGGGGGAACTGCGACCGCTGCGATTTCGGTATGAAGACCAACAGCATCAGATTCACACCATTCAGGTGGAACAGGTCACAGACAGCCGGAAAGTGGAGTTTGTGGGGATCGAGGCGATTTTATACCTGTGTAAGGCACGGGTGGACGGCAAAGAACACCTGTACGAACTGAAATACACGGTGCAGACCCATAAATGGGTGCTGTTCCGTCAGATTTATTGAGGTCGGTCATGGCGGAGAAGATTATTTTTCATATTGATGTGAACAGTGCCTTTCTCTCCTGGACGGCTGCTTATCGATGCAAAGTATTAGGGGAGGAGTTTGACCTGCGGGAAGTGCCGTCGGTCATTGCGGGGCAGAAGGACTCCCGGCGAAGCATCGTTCTGGCGAAAAGTACGCCGGCGAAGAAATACGGCATCAAAACAGGGGAGCCTCTTGGGATGGCACGGGAGAAATGCCCCAATTTGCAGGTGGCAGAGCCGGATTATGACCTGTATCTGTCTGCCTCCCGGAAACTGATGGAGCTGTTGCGGCAGGTGTCTCCTCTGGTGGAGCAGTTTTCCGTTGATGAGGCATGGGTGGATATGACCGGTACACAGCGGCTCTACGGCAGCCCGGTATTTGCTGCCCAATGGCTGAAAGACCGCATTTACCGGGAACTGGGCTTTACAGTGAATATTGGCGTTTCTTCCAATAAAATGCTGGCAAAAATGGCTGGAGAACTGGAAAAGCCCAACAAGGTGATAACTTTGTTCCCTTGGGAAATGGAGAAAAAACTGTGGCCGCTGCCTGTCCGGGAGCTGTTTTATGTGGGCAGAGCCACAGAAGATAAACTCCATCGTATGGGCATTTATACCATCGGTCAGCTGGCAAAGGCTGATCCAAGCGAACTGCGAAAGAAACTCCATAAACACGGTGAGACCATCTGGCATCTGGCAAACGGAAGAAATGCAGACCCGGTGTTGCCGGAACTGCCGGAAAATAAAGGCTATGGCAATGCTATGACCACCCCACGGGATGTAACGGATCTGGCCTATGCCCAGCAGGTGCTGCTGAGCCTTTGTGAAACGGTGGCGGCACGGATGCGACGGGACGGACAGACCGGTCGGTGTGTGTCTTTGCAATGGCGCACAGCCCAGTTTGAGAATTTTTCCAGTCAGCGGCAGCTTCCTTCATCTACAAACAGCACCACAGAGATCTACGAGGCTGCCTGTGGGATTTTTGAACAGGTCTGGGATAAAAAGACACCCCTGCGGCAGCTGGGTGTCCAGCTGAGCAGGGTGTCTCATGAGCCTTATCGGCAGTATAGCATGTTTGATACCAGACGGTTTGATAAGCTGGAAAAGCTGGATACGGCCATCGATGCCATTCGGGATAAGTTCGGTGAGGAAGCCGTCTGCCGTGCATCTGTA
>JAZNLL010000075.1:0-24671 GCA_045579045.1 Candidatus Avilachnospira sp. | reverse complement strand
TATCACCAAGGATGATATTCTGGCATCTATCAACTATCTGAACTGCGTGGTCTATGGCGTCGGTCTGACCGATGATATCGACCATCTGGGCAACCGCCGTCTGCGCTGCGTGGGCGAGCTGCTGCAGAACCAGTTCCGTGTCGGCTTTACCCGTCTGGAGCGTGTCATCCGTGAGCGTATGACCGTGCAGGATATGGACACTGTGACGCCTCAGAGCCTCATCAACATCCGTCCTGTTACTGCTGTTATCAAGGAATTCTTCGGCTCCTCTCCCTTGAGCCAGTTCATGGATCAGAACAACCCTCTGGCTGAGCTGACCCATAAGCGCCGTCTGTCTGCTCTGGGCCCCGGCGGTCTGAGCCGTGAGCGTGCATCCTTCGATGTCCGAGATATTCACTACTCCCACTATGGCCGTATGTGCCCCATCGAGACTCCCGAAGGTCCCAACATCGGTCTGATCAACTATCTGGCCTCCTATGCCAGAATCAATGAGTACGGCTTCATCGAGGCTCCTTACCGCAAGATCGACAAGGCTACCGGTAAGGTGCTGGATGTGGTCGAGTATATGACCGCAGATGTGGAAGATGATTTCTATGTCTGCCAGGCTGCTGAGCCTGTGGGCGAGGATGGCCGTTTGGCCAATGCCCGTGTGACCTGCCGTCACAGAAATGAGATCATCTCCGTCGATCGTGATATGATCGACTACATGGATGTGTCTCCCAAGATGATGACCTCCGTGGCTACTGCATTCATTCCCTTCCTGGAAAATGACGACGCAAACCGCGCTCTGATGGGTGCAAACATGCAGCGTCAGGCAGTGCCTCTGATGGTTACCGAAGCTCCCATTGTCGCTACCGGTATGGAGCACAAGTGTGCCGTTGACTCCGAAGTTTGTGTCACCGCACAGGGCGACGGTGTTGTCACCAAGGTTTCCGCCAACAATGTCTCCGTCCGCTATGATGACGGCAATGTGGTGGATTATGCCCTTGCCAAGTTTGCCCGCAGCAACCAGGGTACCTGCGTCAACCAGCGTCCCGTTGTCGAAGTTGGCGAGCGTGTTACCAACCGTCAGGTTCTGGCTGACGGACCTTCCTGCGACCATGGCGAAATCGCTCTGGGCAAGAATGTCCTCATCGGCTTCATGACCTGGGAAGGCTACAACTACGAGGACGCCATTCTGCTGAACGAGCGTCTGGTCCGTGAAGATGTCTTTACCTCCATCCATATCGAGGAGTATGAGACTGAATCCCGTGATACCAAGCTGGGTCCCGAAGAGATCACCCGTGATATTCCCAATGTGGGTGAGGATACTCTGAAAGATCTGGACGACCGCGGTATCATCCGTGTCGGTGCCGAAGTCGGTTCCGGCGACTATCTGGTCGGTAAGGTCACCCCCAAGGGCGAGACCGAGCTGACTGCCGAGGAGCGTCTGCTCCGCGCCATTTTCGGCGAAAAGGCAAGAGAAGTCCGCGATTCCTCTCTGAAGGTGCCTCATGGCCAGAGCGGTATCATTGTGGATGTCAAGGAATTTACCCGTGAGAACGGTGATGAGCTGGCTCCCGGTGTCAACAAGGTGGTTCGCGTCTATATCGCTCAGAAGCGTAAGATCTCTGTGGGCGATAAGATGGCAGGCCGTCACGGCAACAAGGGTGTCGTTTCCCGTGTTCTGCCCGAGGAAGATATGCCCTTCCTGCCCGATGGCACACCGCTGGATATCGTTCTGAACCCCCTGGGCGTTCCCTCCCGTATGAACATCGGTCAGGTGCTGGATGTCCATCTGGGTTACGCTGCTCAGGCTCTGGGCTGGAAGGTGGCCACCCCCATCTTTGACGGCGCAAACGAAAAGGATATTCGTGAAACCCTGAAGCTGGCCGGTCTCCGTGAGGACGGCAAGAGCGTTCTGTATGATGGCCGTACCGGTGAGCGTTTTGATAACCTGGTCACCGTTGGCTACATGTACTACCTGAAGCTCCATCATCTGGTCGATGATAAGATCCACGCCCGTTCCACCGGCCCCTACTCTCTGGTCACCCAGCAGCCTCTGGGCGGCAAGGCCCAGTTTGGCGGTCAGCGTTTCGGCGAAATGGAAGTCTGGGCGCTGGAAGCTTACGGCGCTGCTTATACTCTGCAGGAGATCCTCACCGTCAAGTCCGACGACGTTACCGGCCGTGTGAAGACCTACGAAGCCATCGTCAAGGGTCACAATGTGCCTGCTCCCGGTGTGCCTGAATCCTTCAAGGTTCTGGTCAAGGAACTGCAGTCCCTGTGTCTGGATATCAAGGTTCTGGACGAAGAGGGCAATGAAGTGGAACTGCGCGATCCCGATGAAGATGAAGTTGTCTACACCGGTCCCAGTGCCTTCGGCGATGAAGAACTGGATCTGGGTGAAGGCAGCGAAAAGGATGTAAACCTGAGCGAAGCCGCTGAAGCCGGTTTTGAGATTCAGGATGAAGACGACGTGTTCGGCGACTTTATGGTCGACGACAGTGAACTGTAAGAGAAGGAGGCGATACTTGAATGGAAACTTTTGACGCAATTAAAATTGGTATTGCTTCTCCCGAGAAGATTTTGGAATGGTCCTTCGGTGAAGTCAAGAAGCCCGAAACCATCAACTACCGTACTCTGAAGCCCGAGCGTGACGGTCTGTACTGTGAACGCATCTTTGGCCCCACCAAGGATTGGGAGTGCCATTGCGGTAAGTATAAGAAGATCCGTTACAAGGGCAAGATCTGTGACCGCTGCGGTGTGGAAGTCACCAAGGCCAAGGTGCGCCGTGAGCGTATGGGTCACATCGAGCTTGCCGCTCCCTGCAGCCACATCTGGTATTTCAAGGGTATCCCTTCCAGAATGGGTCTGCTGCTGGATATCAGCCCCAGAATTCTGGAGAAGGTTCTGTACTTTGCCAGCTATATCGTCACCGATCCCGGTGACTGCCCCCTGAGCAAGTATCAGATTCTGACCGAAAAAGAGTACCGCGATATGCGGGAAAAGTATGAGGATGACTTCAAGGCCGGCATGGGTGCTGAATCCATCAAGGTCCTGCTGCAGGAACTGGATTTGGACGAACTGTCCGAACAGCTCCGCAAAGAGATGAAGGATGCCTCCGGTCAGAAGAAGCTGCGGATCATCAAGCGTCTGGAAGTGGTGGAGTCCTTCCGCCAGTCCGGCAATGATCCCACTTGGATGATCATGGATGTTCTGCCTGTCATCCCTCCCGAACTGCGTCCCATGGTGCAGCTGGACGGCGGTCGCTTTGCTACCTCCGACCTCAATGACCTGTACCGCCGTGTTATCAACCGCAACAACCGTCTGAAGCGCCTGCTGCAGCTGTCTGCCCCCGATATCATCGTCCGCAACGAGAAGCGCATGCTGCAGGAAGCTGTTGACGCTCTCATCGACAATGGCCGCCGTGGCCGTGCCGTGACCGGTGCCAACAACCGTGCACTGAAGTCTCTGTCCGATATGCTGAAGGGCAAGCAGGGTCGTTTCCGTCAGAACCTGCTGGGTAAGCGTGTTGACTACTCCGGCCGTTCCGTTATCGTTGTTGGCCCCGAACTGAAGCTGTATCAGTGCGGTCTGCCCAAGGAAATGGCCATTGAGCTGTTCCGCCCCTTCGTCATGAAGAAGCTGGTGGAAGACGGTCTGGCAAACAACATCAAGTCTGCCAAGAAGATGATCGACAAGGGCAAGACCGAAGTCTGGGATGCTCTGGAAGAGATCATCAAGGATCGTCCCGTCATGCTGAACCGTGCACCTACCCTGCACCGTCTGGGTATCCAGGCCTTCGAGCCTGTGCTGGTGGAAGGCCGTGCCATTAAGCTCCATCCTCTGGTTTGTACTGCATTTAACGCCGACTTTGACGGCGACCAGATGGCAGTCCATGTTCCTCTGAGCGCAGAGGCACAGGCAGAAGCCAGAATGCTGATGCTGTCTGCCAACAACCTGCTCCGTCCTCAGGACGGTATGCCTGTCACCGTTCCTACCCAGGATATGATCCTCGGTACCTACTACCTGACCTTCGTCCGTGAGGATGAACCCGGTGCAGGTAAGGTCTTCGGCTCCGTGGACGAGGCTATGCTGGCTTACGACACCTATGTGGATTTCGATGAAGGCGAAGTACCCTTCGTGGATACGGACAACGTCCGCCGCGTGGTTGGCCTCCATGCTCCCATCAAGGTTCGTGTGGAGAAGGAAATCGACGGCGTCATGCGCTCCGAGATCATCGATGCCACTGTTGGCCGTTTGATCTTCAACTCCAAGGTTCCTCAGGATCTGGGCTTTGTGGATCGCTCCAAGCCTGAAAATGCCTTCAAGCTGGAGATCACTGATAAGGTCGGCAAGAAGCTGCTGGGCAAGATCATCGATCGCTGCATCCGTGTCCACGGCTTCACCATCGCCACCGAGATGCTGGACGATATCAAGTCTCTGGGCTATAAGTACTCTACCCGCGGCGCCATCACCGTTTCCGTTATGGATATGTCCGTGCCCGAGAAGAAGTACGAACTGGTCGCTCAGGCTGAAAAGGAAGTCGTCAAGATCGACCGTCAGTATAAGCGCGGTTTCATCACCAATGACGAGCGTTATCGTCTGACTGTCCGCCAGTGGGAAAACACCATCAAGGAAGTCACCAACGCTCTGCAGGATAATCTGGATGAGTTCAACCCCATCTTCATGATGGCTGACTCCGGTGCCCGAGGCTCCATGAACCAGATCCGTCAGCTGGCCGGTATGCGTGGTCTGATGGCCGATACCTCCGGCCGTACCATCGAAATCCCCGTTAAGGCAAACTTCCGTGAAGGCCTGTCTGTTCTGGAATACTTCATCTCTTCCAGAGGCGCCCGTAAGGGTATGACTGATACCGCTCTGCGTACTGCTGACTCCGGTTATCTGACCCGTCGTCTGGTCGACGTCTCTCAGGAAGTTATCATCCGTTCCCACGACTGTAATACCAAGCACGGTATCTGGCTGGGCACCTATGAAGAAAAGGGTCAGGTCATTGAAACCTTCGGTGACCGTATCCGTGGCCGTTTCCTGGTGGAAGACCTGTATGATGAAAACGGCAACCTGCTGAAGTCCAAGGACGAAATGATGAAGCCTGAAGACGCTGCTGTCTTTGAAGCTCACGGTATCTATAAGGTCTATGCCCGTACCGTTTTGGGCTGCCGTGCCAAGTCCGGCGTCTGCGCCAAGTGCTACGGCATGAACCTGGCTACCTCCGAGCTGGTCAATATCGGCGAGGCTGTCGGTATCATTGCCGCACAGTCCATCGGTGAACCCGGTACCCAGCTGACCATGCGTACCTTCCATACCGGCGGCGTTGCCGGTGACGATATCACTCAGGGTCTGCCTCGAGTCGAAGAACTGTTCGAAGCCCGCAAGCCCAAGAAGATGGCCACCATCTCCGAGATCGACGGTATCGTGGATATCGATGACAGCCACCGCACCGCTCTGCGTAACATCACTGTTACCGCTGATGACGGCGAAGTGAAGCAGTATCAGATTCCTTACTCCGTTGGCCTGCGTGTGGAAAACGGCAAGCGCGTCAACAAGGGCGACCGCATCACCGATGGTGCTCTGAGCCCCCACGATGTCCTGCGTATTTCCGGCGAGGAAGCTGTTCAGGAATACCTGACTCAGGAAGTTCTGGCCGTGTACCGTCAGCAGGGTGTTGACATCAATGACAAGCACATTGAAGTCATTATCCGCCAGATGATGCGTAAGGTTCGTGTGGAAGAGCCCGGTGATACGGAACTGCTCAGCGGTACTGTGGTTGACAACTTCGAATTCGAAGAGGCCAACGAGGCCATTCAGGCCCGTATTGATGCCGGTGAGACCGATCTGAAGCTGGCTACCAAGAGCCTGATCCTCATGGGTATCACCAAGGCTTCTCTGGCCACCGAGTCCTTCCTGTCCGCTGCATCCTTCCAGGAAACCACCAAGGTTCTGACGGAAGCTGCAATTAAGGGCAAGGTTGACCATCTGGTCGGTCTGAAGGAGAATGTCATTATCGGTAAGCTGATCCCTGCCGGTTCCGGTCTGCAGACCTACCGCGATTATCAGCCCGGTGTGACCCCCGAGTCCACTGTGACCCAGGAAATGATCGATAGCGAAGGCAACTAATGTAACAAAAAATCCTCCATCGAAAGATGGAGGATTTTTTATGTATATCATTAGTTGGACTCGTTGTAGTGGGCAAGGAAGAGCTTGGTGCGTTCTTCCTGAGGATTGTCGATGACCTCTTTTGCAGGACCGTGTTCCACGATAACACCGCCATCCATGAAAATGATCTCGTCGGCTACGTCACGGGCAAAGGCCATTTCGTGGGTAACAATAATCATGGTCATCTTTCGGTCAGCCAAAGAGCGAATAACTTTCAGAACTTCACCGGTCAGCTCCGGATCAAGAGCCGATGTAGGCTCGTCAAAGCAGAGAATATCGGGATCCAGGGCCAAGGCACGGGCGATGGCAACGCGCTGCTGCTGACCGCCTGAGAGCTGATGGGGGTAGTTTTCCATACGGTCTGCCAGACCAACCTGCGTCAGCAACTCTTTGCCGCGTTCCTGGATCTCTTCCAGAATTTGTTTTTTATTGGTCTTGTAATCAGGACGTTCCTTTGCCAGAAGTTGGCTGGCAAGGGTGACGTTCTGCAGAGCTGTATACTGGGGGAACAGGTTGAAGCTCTGAAATACCAATCCGAAGCGCAGGCGGTTATTGCGTATTTCCTTTTCAGACAGCTTGGCATGGGTGCCGGCGTCAAAAATTTCCTTGCCATCCACGCAGATGGTACCCTGATCGGGTGTTTCCAGGAAGTTCAGACACCGCAGAAGGGTCGTCTTACCGGAACCGGAGGAACCGATAATGGCAAGGGACTGGCCCTTTTGAAGAGAAAAGGAGATGTCTTTCAGGACTTCGGTGCTGCCAAAGGACTTCTGAATGTGGGATACTTTAAGCATTTCCATGGTCTTGACCCTCCTTACATTCTAAAGTAGTCCAGTTTCTTCTCAGCCACGTTCAGCAGAATAGTCAGGATACCGCAGGCGACCAGGAAGAAAACGGCGGTGGAGAACAGAGGCCAGATCAATGCCTTGGAAGAGGCATATTCCTGTGCCATCATGATGATTTCCTTGTTGGCGATAATTCTGGCAAGGGAAGTGTCCTTGACCAGAGTGATAAATTCGTTGCCCATGGGGGGAACGATCCGCTTGATCATCTGAAGCAATGTGACCTTAAAGAAGATCTGAGTCTTGGTCATGCCCAGAACTTCACCGGCTTCTCTCTGTCCGACGGGCATGCTCTGGATACCGCCGCGGAAAATCTCAGAGAAGTAGCAGGCATAGTTGATGACGAAGGCCACCAAAGCAGCTTCCAGTCTGCCCATGGCTTCGCCGCCCCAGATGAGACCGGGGCCGTAGAAGACGATGATGACCTGAAGCATCAGGGGTGTGCCGCGGATGATCCAGACAAAAATAGCAGTGATATCGTGAATGGGACGAAGGTTACCGAAGAAATACAGTACCTTCTGCATAAAAGTGGATTTGGATTTACAAGAAAGAAGGAAAGAGAAGGGGCGCCACTTGCTCATGGTGCCAAAGGAAATAATCAAACCCAAAGGCAGACCCAGAGCAAGGGTAACAAAAAAGATCTCTAAGTTAATAACAGAGCTTTCCAGCAGCCGTTTGATAATGACCATTGCATTCATATATGTATCTCCTAAACACACAAATAGGGGCAGGCGGTAAATACCGCCTGCCTCTATCCAAGAGGTCAAATTCCTTATTCGCCGGCGATGGCAGGAGCCAGAGCCAGACCGTACTTTTCAGCCAGTGCAGGCAGAGTGCCATCGGCAACCAGCTCAGCGATCACAGCGTTGACAGCGGCGGTCACATCGCTGCCCTGACGGAAGGCGATACCGTATTCTTCGGTAGCCAGTTCCACACCCTCGAGGATCTTCAGATCAGCAAAGTCAGTGCCTTCACCGACCATGGACTTAGCCAGAGTCCAGTCCAGAACAGCGGCATCAGCGGTGCCGGCCTTGACTTCCATGAGGCAGTCAGTCTGCTTGGCAACACCGACATAGTCGGACTGAGCCAGATTTTCTTCAGCGTCTTCACCGGTAATTTGAGCTTCACCGGCGGAACCCATTTCAGCAACCACAGTCTTGCCCACCAGATCGGCAGTAGCAGCGACTTCGCTGTCAGCCTTGACTACGATGACCTGAGCATTCTTGACATAGGGATCGGAGATGCTCATGTTAGCCAGACGGTCTTCGGTGATGGTCATGCCGTTCCAGATGCAGTCGATGCTCTTGGCGGCCAGTTCCACTTCCTTGGTGTCCCAGTTGATCTCGACGAATTCAGCAGCCAGACCCATCTTCTCGCAGACGGCCTGAGCGAACTCGGTGTCGAAACCGGTCAGCTCGCCGGCTTCGTCGTAGTAGTTCATGGGCTCGTAGATGGTGATACCAACCAGCATCTTGCCATTTTCGGTCACATAGGCCAGATCGGAGTCGGTTTCTTCGATGGGAGCTTCTTCAACGGGGGTCTCTTCCACAGGAGCTTCCTCAACGGGAGCTTCTTCCACGGGGGCTTCCTTGGCGGCACAGGCGACCAGGGAAACGATCATCAGAACTGCCAGAAGCAGAGCAATCAGCTTTTTCATTTTTTCTTTCCTCCAAATAATTATGTTCGTTGTGCTTTCTTCCTTAGCACGATAGTATTTTAGCATGGTAAAGAGTTAATGTAAAGAAGCAATAAGGACCAAAAAAGGCCGGGCGCAAGCCCGACCTTTTGTACATAGTGCTGATTAAAGAACCTTTGCAAGGAAATCCTGCAGTCTGGGGTTCTTGGGAGCTTCGAAAATCTCGGCAGGGGAGCCCTGCTCCACCAGCTTGCCCTGATCCATAAAGACCACACGGCTGCCCACTTCACGGGCAAAGCCCATTTCATGGGTAACGACCACCATGGTCATGCCTTCTCTGGCCAGTTCCTTCATAACATCCAGAACTTCGCCGACCATTTCGGGGTCCAGAGCGGAGGTGGGCTCGTCAAAGAGCATGACCTCCGGTTCCATAGCCAGGGCACGGACAATGGCCACACGCTGCTTCTGACCACCGGAAAGCTGGCTGGGATAGGCATCGGCACGGTCTGCCAGACCGACACGCTCCAGCAGAGCCATGGCCTTTTCCTCGGCTTCGACCTTGGTCTTCTTCAGCAGTTTAATGGGACCCAGGGTCAAATTCTGCAGCAGCGTCATGTGAGGGAACAGGTTAAAGTGTTGGAACACCATGCCCATCTTCTGACGGTGGATGTTGATATCCACATTCTTATCGGTGATATCCACGCCGTTGAACAGGATCTGTCCGTCAGTGGGAACTTCCAGCAGGTTGAGGCAGCGCAGGAAAGTGGATTTACCGGAGCCGGAGGGGCCGATGACAACGACCACTTCGCCTCTTTCAATATCCAGAGACACGCCGTCCAGAGCCTTGATCTCATCGCCCTTGAAGTACTTACAGACTTCCTTTGCCTGAATGATGCAATTAGCGCTCACTGGTACGCAGCCTCCTTTCCAGTCTCTCCACCAGATTGGTGAACAGAATGACCATGATCAGATAGATAATGGCTGCCAGCAGCAGGGGGAACAGATACTCATAAGTAGCGCCGCCGACGGTGCTGGCTGCGTAGGTCAGATCGCTGAGGCCGATGTAGCCGACCACGGCAGTCTCCTTCAGCAGAACGATGAACTCGTTGCACAGGGGAGGCAGCACATTCTTAAATGCCTGAGGCAGGATAATGTGGCACATGGTGGGGATGTAACCGAAGCCCAGAGAGCGTCCGGCTTCCATCTGGCCGATGTCGATGGACATGATACCGCTGCGGAAGATCTCAGCCACATATGCGCCGGAGTTGATACCGAAGCACAGGCAGCCCACCAGAATCTTATTGCGGCTTGCTGCAAACACAACGAAGTTCAGCAGCAAAATCTGCACGACCACAGGCGTGCCGCGGATGACAGTCAGATAGACCTTGGAAATGGCGTTGGCGATCCGCAGGATGAACTTGGGGAAACCGCTCATTTCGGCGCTGTTTTTGTCCCAGGTCACACGGATCAGGGAAACGACGATGCCCAGTGCGATACCGATCAGCAGAGCAAAGAAAGTCAGCAGCAGGGTATTGCCAAGACCCTTGATGAACATCATGTACCGGTCTTCAAACAGGAAGCACTTATAAACATTAAAGAAGATGTCTTCCAGCCATTCCGGCAAATTCTGCATCCACATCGGTGCCAATTCTTGCCACATCATCAAAGGGGTGACTTTATTCATTGGTTCAACTCCTTAAAAGAATGAGGGCTCAGGATACTGAACCCTCATTCGAGATACACTTATTCAGCGGGGATGTACTTTTCGATGATGGCAGCGACGGTACCGTCGGCGATCAGCTCTTCCAGAGCGGCATTGACAGCCTCATACAGCTCGGTGTTGTCCTTGCTCATGGCAGCGGCATACTCTTCCAGAACATACTCGGTCTCCAGAATCTTCAGACCCTCAGTCTCGGCAACAAAAGCCTTGGCAGGCTCGTTGTCGATAACAACGCAGTCAACCTTGCCGGTCAGCAGAGCCTGGACAGCGTCAGCACCCTTGCTGTAACGGTCGATGGTGGCCAGACCCAGATCTTCCATGTACCAAGTGGTGTACAGGTCGCCGGTGGTGTTTCTCTGAACGCCGATCACAGTGCCTTCCAGCACATTGCCTTCGGCATCGACCAGAGCCAGATCAGCATTGGTGCCTGCGATGGTCTCGTTGTCTTCAGCGACGATGACCACCTGCACGCCGGTAGCGTAGGTAGCGGTGAAGTCAACGGTTTCCTGACGCTCGGGGGTGACGGTCATGCCAGCCAAACCCATGTCGGCCTTGCCGGACTTAACAGCTTCGATGATGGAGTCGAACTCCATGTCTTCGATAACCAGTTCCAGACCCAGCTTGTCAGCGATGGCGCCGGCGATCTCAGCGTCGATACCGACGATCTCTTCGCCTTCGTAGTACTCATAGGGAGGGAACTGGGCGTTGGTAGCCATGGTCAGCTTACCTTCGGTAGCAGTGGCAGCACCCTTGGAGCCGCAGGCTACCAGGCTGAAAGCCAGAACGATAACCAGAGCCAGAGCAATAATCTTTTTCATTTTCAAATTACCTCTTTTCGTGTTTTGCTTTATAGCCCATATATGCTACCACCGCAGGCAAAAAATGTCAAGGCGTTTATGCATGAATAATTGTATATTTTACAGAAAAAACAGACGCATGAAGGATTCATGCGTCTGTTTTGGTAATTTATTCAGCAGAAATGAGGTAATAGTACACAGGCTGACCGCCGTTGAGCAGATTGACTTCTGCACCGGGGCAGTTGGCGGAGAAGATCTCCTGGGCCTGCTGTGCCTGTTCCTCGGTGATATCGGCACCGAAGAAGATGTTGATAAACTCGCAGCCGCTTTCCGCCACCTTCTGTGCCATCTGCTTCAGCAGATCTGCCACATCAGGGGTGGTGTCCAGCAAAGCACCGTTGTAAAGACCCAGATAGTCACCTTCCTTGATATCACGGCCGTCGAAATCGGAGTTTCTTGCGGCATAGGTGATCTGCATGGTGGTGACGGAGGCCAGAGACTCGGTCATGGCGGCGGTGTTGGCATCTTCCTCCTGATCGGGATCGAAGTTCAGCAGAGCGGTGATGCCCTGAGGAACGGTCTTGCTGGGGATGACGATGACCTTCTTTTCTGTCAGCTTGACGGTCTGCTCGGCAGCCATGATGATGTTCTTGTTGTTGGGCAGAACAAAGACCACTTCAGCAGGGGTGCGGTTGATCTGGGTCAGAATGTCCTCGGTGGAGGGGTTCATAGTCTGTCCGCCCTGAATGATGCCATCAGCGCCCAGATCTTTGAAGACGGATGCCAGACCTTCACCGGCACAGACGGAGACGATGCCGTACTTCTTTTCGGGAGCAGCCACAGTGTTGGCTTCCAATTCTTCCTCGACCTTGTCCAGATCATCGGTGCTTTGAGGTGCCTTACCGGCAGCCATATCCTCGTACTGGGTACGCATATTTTCGATCTTTACCAGTTCCAGCACGCCGTATTTCTGTGCTTCGGAGATCACCTCACCGGGGATATCCGTATGGACATGGACCTTGAATGCATCATCGTCTTCGCCGATGACCAGGCTGTCGCCAATGGTATTCAGATAGGCACGGTAGGCGTCAATATCGGTGGTTTCGTTCTTACGGACGATAAAGACCGTATCGAAGGTGAAAGTGATGTCCTCATCGGTGAGGGCAGCGAAGTCGGCAGACTCCTTGGCTTCCTCCAGACCTTCGGGAACGACCACATCCTCACCGCGGAGGGAGGCCAGCATGCCTTCCAGAATGGTGATGAAGCCCATACCGCCTGCGTCCACAACACCGGCCTTTTTCAGAACAGGGTTCTGATTGACGGTGTTGGCAAGGGCCTCCTTGCCGGCTTCAATGGCATGGACCAGAGTGGCCTCGACACCGGGTTCTTCTGCGGCAAATTCGGCGGCAGCCTCGCCTGCCAGACGGGAAACAGTCAGAATGGTGCCTTCGGCAGGCTTCATAACAGCCTTATAGGCAGCTTTGACACCGCCGTTGATGGCTTCTGCCAGCATGACGCCGTCGGCCTCCTCGCAGCCCTTCAATGCCTTGGAAAAGCCACGGAACAGCAGGGAGAGGATGACACCGGAGTTGCCTCTTGCACCTCTCAGCATGGCAGATGCGGCGATGTCTGCAGCCTTGGTGAGGGTGGGGCAGTCGGCTTTTTTCAAATCCTGTGCGGCGGTGTTCAGGGTCATGGACATATTGGTGCCCGTATCACCGTCGGGAACAGGAAAGACATTCAGATCATTGATCTTCTGTTTCTGGATCTCGATGGATGCGGCGGCGGAAAGGATCATCTTCCGATAAGCCGCACCGTCAATGGTCAGTCTCAATGCAATTCCCTCCATGTATCAGTCGGCAGTAATGGAATCCACATAGACATTGACGGCCTTCACATCCGTACCGGTGGATTTTGCGACATTGTATTTGACTTCACTGATGATGGCTTCGCCGATGGCAGCGATATTGATACCCCGATCAACCATGATGTGCAGGTCGATGACGATGGAACCGTCATCGCAGAAAGACACCTTTACGCCCTTGCCCATGGCTTCACGGCGGAGCAGGTGAACCAGACCGTCGGTCATGGAACGGACAGCCATGCCCTTGACACCGAAACAGTTGGTGGCGGCATAGCCTGCCAGATTGGTATATACATCACTGTCCACTGCAATCAGACCCAAGTCTGTAGAAAGACGAATCATACAGGAACCTCCTTAAATTCAAATGCGCATAGTTTTGTTTCTATATTGTAACCGATTTGGAAGAAAAGTACAAGAGGGTATTTTTCGGGCAAAAAGTCCGGCCTATGGCAAGACTGCACACCCTTCTTCGAATACATACCATACCCGTTACCCACGCAGCCAGCTCAGAAACGGCATCCTCACGGCACATGCAGAGATCCGCTTAATGCTGCTCGGTTCCCCGCCTGACATGGTTCACGGGACCGCATTGCGCGAGACCGAATCCTCAACACCGCTTACATGGGTCAGACGATACAGTATGCACCCTCGGTTGGGAATTCATCCCTGCTGTAGCGGATTGCAGGTCACAAGGCACCGCTATCTCCCCGACTAGTGCAGCCTTGCCACAGGCCGGACCTGTGACAAAACGATTTATTCAATTATTATTTGATTACAGTTTGCTCTCCACAAAAGCGACCAGTTCGCCGATGGTGGCGATCTTTTCTTCCACTTCCAGCTCGATGCCCAGATCATCTTCCAGATCCATGACCATCTCAACGGTGTCCAGGGAGTCGATGCCCAGACTTTCAAAAGTGGTATCGGGCGTGATGTCTTCCATGGGGATGTCCATCTCTTCGGACAGATACTTAGCGATTTTTTCAAACATGATAGGATCCTCCGTTTCGTTCCGCAGATGGGAATATGGTTATGATCATACTGTTGATATCATACGGATTTTTCAAGGAATGTCAAGAAAAACTTTCGGCTCTCAGGTGAGGAAGTCCTTCAGTTTCTTGCTTCTGCTGGGGTGACGGAGCTTCCGCAGAGCCTTGGATTCGATCTGGCGGATACGCTCTCTGGTCACATCAAATTCCTTGCCCACTTCCTCCAGGGTGTGGGATTTGCCGTCCACAAGACCGAAGCGCATCCGCAGCACCTGCTCCTCACGAGGGGTCAGGGAACGGAGTACATCCTCCAGCTGTTCCCGCAGCAGGGTATAGGAAGCGGCTTCTGCCGGCTGAGAGGCTTCTTCATCCTGAATGAAGTCGCCCAGATGGCTGTCCTCCTCCTCGCCGATGGGAGTCTCCAGAGACACAGGCTCCTGTGCGATCTTGAGAATCTCCTCCACCTTGGAGGCATCCAGCTTCATTTCCTCTGCAATCTCGGCAGTGGTGGGCTCTCTGCCCAGTCGCTGCACCATGGAATGAGAGGTGCGGATGACACGGTTGATGGTCTCCACCATGTGGACCGGGATGCGGATGGTACGAGCCTGATCGGCAATGGCACGGGTAATGGCCTGACGGATCCACCAGGTGGCATAAGTGGAGAACTTGAAGCCCTTGGTGTGGTCGAATTTTTCCACGGCCTTCAGAAGTCCCAGATTACCTTCCTGTACCAGATCCAGCAGCTGCATGCCTCTGCCCACATAACGCTTGGCAATGGAGACGACCAGCCGCAGATTGGCTTCCGTCAAGATCCGCCGTGCTTCTGCATCGCCTTTGCTCATGCGCTCGGCGATCTCCAGTTCTTCGTCAGCACTCAAAAGAGGAATTTTACCGATCTCCTTGAGATACATCCGAACAGGATCATCCATTTTAAGACTGATATCCGTCTGGATATCTTCTTCCATGGGTTCTGCTTCGGTTTCCTGCAGTTCTTCCTCTGTGGGAAGTTCATCGTCCAGCAGTTCCGGTGTCAGCAGATCCATTACATCTGCCACATCGATCTCAATGCTGAGAGCATCCAGCAAGTCATAAAACTGCTCTGCCTGCTCGTCGGTGGCCTGAACAGCATCCAAAGTTTCAATCAACTGCTTGGAGGAGACTTTACCGGCTTTTTTGCCTTCGGTCAAAAGCGTTTTCAGCTTATTTTCGTTCTCTTCGCTGAGGGACATGGTTTTCAGTTGTTCCAATGCTTTTTCCATAGGGTCAACCTCCGTATCTCTTTTTCTCCTGCAATCTGGCGTGCATGGCCATGAGGGCATCCTCGCCGGTTCGCAGGGATTTTTCGTACTCTGTGCGGATCACACGGGCGCAATCCTGCGCCACCTGATCCGATGCCAGATTCTTATATTTCTCTGTCAAGGCTGTCAGATGGCTCATCTCCTCCGGGGAACACTCGCCCTGCAAGGCAGCCAGATCCACATGGCGCTGCTGTTTCCAGCAATCCTGCAGCAGCCGGTATGCCCTGCCCAGCAGAGGAGAGGAGAACTGCTCCGGCAGCAGCTTCAGCTCGGAAAACAAACTGGGATCGGTGAGAAGCTGAGTCAAAAGCTGCTCCTCGGCTCTGGCAGATTTGGGATTCTGATAGGTTAAACCTTTGCCCTTGGGCTGAATCTGACTCCGCAGATCCAAGTCGGCCTGCTCCTGCTTTTTCTGCTCCCGCTGCTTTCTGCGTCGGTAGGCTCTGCTGATCTCGTGCTGCATGGCCTCCGGGGTGATGCCTGCAGCTTCCGCTGCCCGTCTGCCGTAGACTTCCCGGCTGACGGAGGAGGTGAAGGTGGAGATCAGCTCTGCGGCTTCTTTCAAAAACTGGACTTTCTGTTCATCCTGAGACAGGTCGAATTTGCTCTGGAGGCTCACCAGACGGTATTCCGCCTGATTTTCCGACTGATCCAGCAGGACACGGAAGCGATCTGCGCCGTATTTTTTCAGGAATTCATCCGGGTCTTTTGCGCCCTGCATCCGCAGAATCTTTACCTGCAGACCGGCCTTTTCCAGCATGGGAATGGCCCGCCGGGTGGCGTTCTGACCGGCCTCATCGCCATCGTAAGTCAGCACCACCTGATTGGTATGCTTGGCAAGAAGCTGGGCATGTTCTTCTGTGAAGGCAGTACCCAGAGATGCCACAGCGCAGTCGAAACCGTACTGGTGCAGGGCGATGGCGTCCAGATAACCTTCTGTAAGGATGATCCGTCCGGCATTGCTCTTTCGTGCCACATTGAGGGCAAAGAGGTTCTTTCTCTTATTGAAAATGATGGTTTCAGGGGAGTTGAGGTATTTGGGCTTGGAGTCGTCCAAAACTCTGCCGCCGAAACCAATGACATTGCCTCGGGTGTCGATGATAGGGAACATGAGCCGGTTGCGGAATCGGTCATAGAGACTGCCTTTTTGGCTTTTCAGCACCAGACCTGCCTCTAAAAGTTCTTCTTTGGTATAACCTTTTTTCGTCATACTATCCAGAAGTCCGCTCCAACCCTCCGGTGCATAGCCCAGACCGAACCGGGTAACGATGGATTTGGATAAGCCTCGTTTTACAATGTAGTCCCGACCGGGCTGTCCGGCAGGTCCGTTCAGCTGTTCATGAAAATAACGGGCGGCCTCTTTGCACAGGCCGCGGAGCCGTTCCTGTTTGCGGTATGTAGATTGATTTTCTCTGTCCTCCGGTACTTCCATACCGGATTTTTTAGCCAGAAAGCGAACAGCATCGGGGAAATCCAGTCCCTCCACTTCCATGATGAAGTTGACGGGGCCGCCGCCCTTGTGGCAGCCGAAGCAATAGTAAATGTTCTTGTCCGGTGCCACGGAGAAGGATGCTGTTTTTTCGCTGTGGAAGGGGCAGAGACCGAAGAGGTTGCTGCCCCGGCGGGTCAGAGCCACATATTGTCCCACCACATCATCGATGGGGTTGCGTGCGGACAGTTCGTCCAGAAATGCAGGTGGAAATGCCAAAACAGAAACCTCCTTTCGTTTACCGCTGCTGCCAAGCAGAGGGAATGAAAATTTCCTCGTATTTATAGACAGCGTATTTGTCAGTCATGCCGGCGATGTAGTCGCAGATGACACGGTCTATGCCGTCAAAGTCCAACTGAGGCACGAAATCTGCCGGCAGCTTTTCGGGGTGGTTGGAATAATATGTATACAGCGCCTGAATGATTCCCCTGGCTTTGACCTCCTCGCCCTTGGCAATGGGGTTGCGGTAGACCTGCTTGAAGAGGAAGGTCCGAAGCTTGTCCATGGCCTCAGCAACCTCCGGGCTCATGGAGAGCTTGCCGGTGGCAGTGGTGGTGGCGATCATGTTGGTAACAAGGGTGTTGATGCGCTCCTTGTGGTTTTCACCCAGTACATAGGAGATCTCTCTGGGAATGTCTTGCTCCGACAGCAGTCCTGCCCGGATGGCATCATCCAGATCGTGGTTGATATAGGCGATGCGGTCAGAGGTACGGACGATCTGTCCTTCCCAGGTCTCGGGGATCTGGTCGCCGGTGTGACCCAGAATACCCATACGAACTTCGTATGTCAGGTTGAGACCGCGACCTTCTTTTTCCAGCTTGTCCACCACTCGAAGAGACTGCTCGTTGTGGTGGAAGGGGATGCCGGTGATCTCGGAAAGCGCCACTTCTCCGGCATGACCGAAGGGTGTATGTCCCAGATCATGACCGAGGGCAATGGCTTCTGTCAGATCTTCGTTGAGGCGCAGGGCTCTGGCAATGGTACGGGCAATGCGGCTGACCTCAATGGTGTGGGTCATTCGGGTGCGGTAATGATCGCCCTCCGGCTGCAGAAACACCTGTGTTTTATGCATGAGGCGGCGGAAGGCTTTGCTATGTACGATACGGTCTGTATCCTGCTGATAACAGGTGCGGACATCGCCCTCCTCCTGCGCCCAGGCACGTCCCTTGGTCTGGGCTGCTTTCTGGGCATGAGGGGCCAGCTGATCAAATTCCGCCTGTTCCAGATATTCCCGTATGGTCATGGTCCTCACCTCCATGATACTCTATTATATGTCCAATATTCGACCCTTAGAACTGTTTTTCGATGGGAAATGCAATATATTCCTGTCCGGTGATCATACCATCCAGTGTACCGGCAGAGATATCCACCACCCGGTCAAGGAATGCCTTGGTCTTGGCTGTGGGTGTCAGAACTTCCAATTCAATGTCGGCACCGTACTGGGTATCCCGGATAATGCCTTCGTAGGCGGAAACTTCCTGCTTCATCCGCTCATACCAGGAATAGGGGACAGGGAGATAGATCACATCCCAAACCCGTTTCATGGATTTGCCGGCGGCATCTACGGCGATTTTGGCACCGTGACCGTAGGCACGGAACAAGCCGCCTGCGCCTAAAAGGATTCCGCCGAAATACCGGGTCACCACGCAGCATACATTGTAAAGGCCTTCTCTTTGCAGAACCTGCAGGGTGGGCATACCCGCAGTGCCGCCGGGCTCACCGGCATCGGAAAATCGGGTGGGACCGTCCTTAATAATGTAGGCATAGACATTGTGGGTGGCATCCCAATATTTTTCCCGTTTCTCCCGGAGGAATTCCAGTGCCTCCTCCTCGGTCTCCACAGGGCGGATATGACCGATGAATCGGGAACGCTTTTCGATAAATTCCGCTTCTGCTTCCTTGGTTGGGATCAAATACTCGTCCATGGTTACTCCTGTGCCAGATAATCACGCAGTTTGCCGTAGAGGGCAACATCGCAGATGGCTTCCACCTGAATACCCTCAGCCAGATACTCGGTGGAGAGTACTTTTGCCTGAGAGTGCAGGGTGTCCACCATGCCGCCCATAGCATAGGGCAGCAGGAAAGTGGCCTTAATGAGACCCTTGTTGAGATTCTTTTCAATGAGCTGCAGCAGCTCTTCCATATGCATACCGGTTTTGGCGGAAATGCCCAGTCGGTTTTCACCTCTGGGGATATCGTCGTCTTCTACCAGATCGGCCTTATTGTAAGCTTCAATGACGGGGATACCGGGCTTTGCCAGCTGTGCGATCAGCTTGTTGACCACATCGATGTGGACTTCCCGTTCCGGGTCAGCGGCATCGATCACATGGAGCAGCAGATCGGCATACTGGAGTTCTTCCAGTGTGGCCTTAAACGCCTCAACCAAGTGGTGAGGCAGCTTGGCGATAAAACCGACCGTGTCCGACAGAAGCACATCGGTGGTATCGGAAACGGTCAGCTGCCGGGTGGTGGTATCCAGTGTATCAAAGAGCCGGTTGTTGGCAGGGATGCCTGCACCGGTCAGATGGTTGAGGAGCGTGGATTTGCCTGCGTTGGTGTAGCCAACGATGGCCACAACAGGCACGGAGTTCTTGATCCGCCGTTCTCTCTGGACACCGCGGATTTTCCGAACCTCCTGCAGTTCCTGTTCCAACTTCTGAATCCGCTTGCGGATCAGACGGCGGTCAGTTTCCAGCTGGGTCTCACCGGGACCTCTGGTGCCGATACTGCCTTCCTGCCGCTCCAAGTGGGTCCACATACCTGTCAGACGGGGCAGAAGGTACTTGTACTGCGCCAGCTCCACCTGCAGGCGGCCTTCTCTGGTCTTTGCTCTCTGGGCAAAGATGTCCAAAATCAGACCGCTGCGATCCATGACCATGACACCGGTCATCTGCTCCAAGGCGCGCTGCTGGGAAGGGGAGAGGTCGTTGTCAAAGACCACCATATTGGCCTCTGTGGAGACCAACAGCTCCTTGACTTCTTCTACCTTACCTTCGCCGATGAAGCTGTGAGGATCAGGGGTCGGTCTGTTTTGCAGGACTTTGGCGGTACAGGAGCCGCCTGCTGTTTCCAGCAGTGCTTCCAGTTCGTCCAGCGTTTCCTCCGTGGCGTTTTCTTCCCGGGTGAAAATACCGGCGTTCAGACCGACCAAAACGGCTTTTTCGATTTGTTTTTTCTCCAAAGGTTCCATAGATTCTCCAAAAATTTCACGAGAAATGAAAAAGCCCGCACCAATAGGGTGCGGGCTACGGTAATTACTTCAGACCGTACTTCTTGTTGAAACGATCAACACGTCCACCAGTGTCAACCAGCTTCTGCTTGCCGGTATAGAAAGGGTGACACTTGGAGCAGATTTCGACGCGGATGTCCTTCTTGGTGGAACCGGTCTCGATCACTTCGCCGCACGCACAACGAATGGTAGTCTGTTCGTAGTTGGGATGGATGCCTTCCTTCATGTTGTTCACCTCTTTCTCGTGTGGTAAAAGGGCATAGCCCTCTAATTTCATTCGCCATGGTATGATAACACACTTGCTTTCGTTTTGCAAGTGTTTTTTTCGAAAAATAAAAGAAAAGAACACCCACGGCCTGCGGCCGTGGGTGAAATACATATTTTGAATGGTTCCGTTTGCTCGTTTATATTTGTTGTTTCCTTTCGTCTCCTATATAAACAGCTCTTATCGGAGAGCCGGAGCCGACGATCAATATACAACTTTTATATTCAACGGATCACGCATCCGCAGCGTTATGATCTGGCCCTCGGCCTTACCTCAGTACATGGGACTCATTCCTTTCATAATGTTTGGTGGGGTCTTCGTAGTACATTGGAATCAGTCCTTTCTGTAGATGAATTCGGATTTCCCTTGCGGAAGTTCTTTGTGGCTTCAGAATACTACATTTTCATATGGCTGTAAATTCGCAAAATAAATAAAAAAACAGGCAAATCTTCTACTGGCGTTTTTTGTCATTTCATGTTATGATAATTATGTTGGGGCTTTCAGAGCCCTTTTAGTCTTTTACAAGGTAGGAAATTTCATGATCGCTGCTGTTGTCAATGCCGTTGTTGTCGTGCTGGGAGGCCTGTTGGGTCTGCTTCTGGGTGGACGGCTGAAGGAAGAACATACAAAAACCATCGTCAATGCCCTTGGTATCTGTGTTATGGTCATTGGTGTTACCAGTTCCATCACCACAACCAATATCATTGTGGTCATCATGTGCCTTGTGGTAGGCTCTGTGATCGGTGAAGCGTTGAAGATCGAACACCGTCTGGATGTGCTGGGCGATTTGCTCAAATCCAAGGTTGCGAAAAATGGGTCGGCAGGACGCTTTACGGAAGGTTTTGTCACTGCCAGCCTGCTGTTCTGTGTCGGTTCCATGGCAATCATGGGCAGCTTTGATGCAGGCCTTCGGGGCGATTACAGCACCATCTTTGCCAAATCTGCCTTGGACGGCGTTATGGCTGTGACCTTTGCTGCTACCATGGGTGTGGGTGTTTTGTTCTCCAGCGCTGCTGTGCTGATCTATCAGGGCGCACTGACTCTGCTGGCCGGTTTGGTAGAGCCCTTCCTGTCTGCTGCAGTGGTAACGGAAATGAGTGCCGTAGGCGGTGTCATGCTTATTGCAACCGGCATCAATATCCTTGGTCTTTCGAAGGAACGCATCAAAGTCGGCAATATGCTCCCCGCCCTGTTTCTGCCTGTTCTTTGGTTTGCGGTTTCCGGCTTGTTTTAAAGAAAAAATTGTCGGATTGGTGTTGCTTTTTCGACAGGAATTTTGCATAATATATAAAAGCTTTGGAAAGGCGGAACATATATGCAGCTGCTGAAGGATAAAATCGTCAAGGAAGGCAAGATCCTGCCCGGTAATATTGTCAAGGTCGATGGCTTTCTGAACCATCGCATCGACATCGATATGATGGAAGAAATTGCCAAGGAGTTCAAGCGTCGTTTTGGCGATCAGAAGATCACCATGATTTTGACGGCTGAAGCCAGCGGCATTGCCCTTGGCACCATTACCGCCAAGGAATTCGGTGTGCCCATGGTCTTTGCAAAGAAGGCCAAGAGCGATAATATCGAAGGCGGCTTGTATGCCAGCGATATTTTCTCCTATACTTATAAAAAGAAGGTCACCCTTCTGGTCAGCAAGGATTGGATCACCAAGGATGATAAAGTCCTGATTGTTGATGATTTCATGGCCAATGGCGAAGCCATGCGCGGTCTGTGTGATATCGTACGGGAAGCCGGTGCGGAACTGGTTGGCATCGGTGTTGCCGTGGAAAAAGGCTTCCAGCATGGCGGCGACCGCATCCGTGAAGCCGGCATCAATATCCAGTCTCTGGCGATTATCGATCAGGCTGATGAAAACGGATTTGTTTTCCGGGAAGAATAAGATATGAATGATATAAAAAAAGGTCTGTTCTTTGCCTTTGAGGGCATTGACGGCTCCGGTAAAAGCACCCAGATCAAATATCTCGTGAGGAAGCTCCGGGAGTATGGCCTCAAGTGCTATGAGACCTGCGAACCCTCCGAAGGCCCCGTGGGTACCATGGTGCGGCAGATTCTGACCGGCCGCATGAAGGCCGATGGACGGGTCATTTCCGGCCTGTTTGCAGCAGACCGTCTGGATCATCTGACCAACGAGGTCAATGGTTTGTGTAAGGAAATTGACCGTGGCGTTACTGTGATCACTGACCGTTATTATTTCTCCTCCTATGCCTACAACGGTGTGGATATGGATATGAACTGGGTCATGGAGTGCAACCGCTTCAGTGCAGAATTGCTCCGTCCCACATTGAATATCTTTCTGGATATCCCCGTGGATGTGGCGTTGGAGCGAATTTCCAAAAACCGCCTCCATACAGAGCTGTATGAAAAGGAAGAGCGGCTTCTGGCGGTGCGGAAAAACTATTTCAAAGCCTTTGAAGTGACAAAGGATACGGAGCGGGTGGCAATTATCGATGCCAATGCTGCACCGGAAGTGGTGGCCCAGCGTGTCTGGGAAGCGGTCAAACCCTATATTGAATAAAAAAGCAGCGGCGATGCCGCTGCTTTTTACTGTATCAAAAGAAGCTGGTAATGAAGATTTCCAGACCGATGAGAATGAGAATGCTGCCGCCCAGAATGCCTGCTTTGCCTGCCAGCTTGGTGCCGGCTTTTTTGCCTATGGAAAGACCCGCAAAGCAGATGATAAAGGTCACAATGGCGATGAGCAGCACGGAAATAAGGGCGGAGACCAAATCGTAGTCGGCAATGGTAAAGCCTACGGAAAGGGCATCAATGGAGGTGGCCACACCCTGTACCAACAGCAAAGAAAGGCTGAGATTGTGGCAGACAAATTCCTCGTCTTTGTTTTGGATGCCGTCCAACAGCATTTTTCCGCCGATATAGCCCAACAGGATCAGTGCGATCCAAGGGATCAGCACTTCAAACGATCGGAAATATTGCACGATGGTATGTACGCAGATCCAGCCGATCATGGGCATCAGCGCCTGAAATACTGCAAACACGGCGGCTATACCGCACATTTTTCTGGTTTTCATGCAGGGCTCATTGAGACCGTTTGCCAGGGAAACAGAAAAGGCATCCATGGCAAGCCCAACGCCCAGAAGGATGCTTTGAAGAATCAGACGAAAACCGAAGCTCATAAAAAATCCTCACAAAAGTGTTATGCAAAGAGTAATTATAAGAAGCGGGCAAATGGTTGTCAAGGAAAAGAGGGGGAAACTTGACTTTTGCTTTTTGCCATACTACAATATGGGAACGAAATCAAAGGAGTCTTTGCTGTGTCTTTTCGCAAAAAAATCCTGCCGTGGCTGCTGTTGGCTCTCGGCGGTGCCATTCAGGCCTTCGGCCTGTATAATATCCATGCCCTTGCCGATGTGACCGAGGGCGGTGTACTGGGTATGACCCTGCTGCTGCAGCATTGGTTTAACATTTCTCCGGCAGTATCCGGCTTTGTTTTGAATGCTGTCTGCTATGCCATCGGTCTGAAGGTCCTGGGCTGGCGGTTTATTGTCTATTCCGCCGTGGCAGGTGCAGCCTTTTCCGGAACCTATGCCATCTGTGAGCTGTGGCCGCCCCTTTGGCCGGAGCTGGCAGATATGCCCTTCTGGGCAGCTACCATTGGCGCCTTCTTTGTAGGCGGAGGCGGTGGCTTGTCCATCCGCTACGGTGGTGCACCCAGCGGCGATGATGCCCTTGGTATGAGTGTCCGAAAGCTGACAAAGATGCAGCTGCCCACATTTTACCTTATCAGCGATCTGACTGTGCTGCTTCTGTCCGCCAGTTATATCCCCTGGCAGAGAATGCTGTTCTCTCTGTACACGGTGGTACTCTCCGGACAGGTAGTCGGTTGGGTGACAAAAGAAAAGAAAGCAAAAAAAGACGCCGGCTGAGCCGGCGTCTTTCGTGTATCTTACAGATTATAATAGCGGTCAAATTCGGCGGGATGGGGGATCTTTGCCATTTCAGAACACTCTGCACGCTTGCCTGCAATAAAATTCTTCAGCAGAGCCTCGGGGAATACACCGCCGGCAGTCAGATAATCGTGATCAGCCTCCAGTGCATCCAGAGCTGCGTCCAGAGAGGTGGGCAGGTGGGTCAGCTTGGCCTTCTCCTCATCGGACAGGTGGTACAGGTTCATATCATAGGGACCCCAGCCGTTTTCATGGGGGTCAATCTGATTCTTGATGCCGTCCAGACCGGCCATGAGGATGGCGGCGTAGCACAGATAGGGATTGCAGGTGGCATCGGGGTTACGCAGCTCGAAGCGGCGCAGGTTGGGGGTCTTTGCATAAGCAGGGATGCGGATAACAGCGGAGCGGTTGGAGGTGGCATAACCGACAAGTCGGAGGCCAAGCGGGCTTAGGAAGACAATACAGCTTT
>JAZNLL010000074.1:0-11740 GCA_045579045.1 Candidatus Avilachnospira sp. | reverse complement strand
CCTGCGGCACACGGTGGTGTCGCTTTGCGACAATTAGAATATGAAAAGACGAACTTTTTTAGAAGTTCGTCTTTTTCCATAACATTTTCAAAGAAAATATATCGCGAGCGAAGCTCATATCGAGCACCGCAAGGTGTATATCGAAGATTTGCTACGCAAATCTATATCGCACAACAGCCGGGCAGAACCTGCCCGGCTGTTGTTATATTACTTCTGATGTTTGCCAAGGTAGGCTTCCTTGACCTTCTCATTGACCAGCAGCTCTGCACCGGTACCGGAGAGGGTGATATTGCCGGTTTCCAGCACATAGGCCAGATCGGCAATCTTCAGTGCCATGTTGGCGTTCTGCTCGATCAGCAGGACGGTGACGCCCTGGCGGTTGATCTCCTTGATGATGGAGAAGATATCCTGGACCACCAGAGGAGCCAGACCCAGAGAAGGCTCATCCAGCAGCAGGACCTTGGGGCGGGACATGAGGGCACGGCCAACGGCCAGCATCTGCTGTTCACCGCCGGAGAGGGTACCGGCCAGCTGCCAGGAACGCTCCTTCAGACGGGGGAACAGGTCATAGACCCAGGCCAGATCCTTCTCGATCTCTGCCTTATCCTTACGGAGGTAGGCACCGATCTTCAGGTTTTCCAGAACGGTCATATCCGGGAACACCCGACGGCCTTCGGGGCTCATGGCGATGCCGGTGGTGACGATCTTGTCGATGGACTTGCCCAGCAGTTCCTCATCATCCCACTTGATAGAGCCGGATGCGGCCTTCACCAAACCGGTGATGGTACGGAGGGTGGTGGATTTACCGGCACCGTTGGCACCGATCAGAGTGACGATCTTGCCATCAGGCACTTCCAGAGAAATGCCGCGGAGGGCCTGGATGCCGCCATAGTTCACATGGAGATTTTCAATTTTAAGCATCCTCAGCCACCCCCAAGTAAGCGTCAATGACACGCTGGTTGTTCTGGATCTCTGCAGGTGTGCCTTCGGCGATGAGCTTGCCGAAGTCCAGAACATAAATGCGGTCGGAAATATCCATGACCAGATCCATGTGGTGCTCGATGAGCAGGATGGTCATTTTGAAGTTCTCACGAATCTCGCCGATGAAGGCGGTCAGCTCGTCGGTCTCCTGCGGGTTCATACCGGCTGCAGGCTCATCCAGCAGCAGCAGAGTAGGCTCTGTTGCCAATGCACGGGCGATCTCCAGACGACGCTGTTTGCCGTAAGGCAGGCTGGTTGCCAACTCATCCTTCACATCCCACAGACCAACGATCTTCAGCAGTTCTTCCACATGTTTGCGATGCTCGGCCTCCTCCTTCTTGTTCAGACGGAAAATGGCGGAGAACACACCGGCCTTGGCACGGCAGTGCTTGGCAATGAGGACATTGTTGAACACAGTCTGAGACTTCCACAGACGGATATTCTGGAAGGTTCTTGCCATGCCCAGCTTGGTGAGGACATCGGGGGTGGGGGCCAGCTTCTGGGTGTAATCCCCGGCATGCTCACCGGCATAGAGCTTCTTCATCTTGCCCTGGGGATAGTTTTCCACGACCTTTGCGCCGTCAAAGTATACGGCGCCGTTGGTGGGCTGGTACACGCCGGTGATAACATTGAAGGCGGTGGTCTTACCGGCGCCGTTGGGGCCGATGAGGGCGACGATCTCGCCTTCGTTGATCTCCATATTCAGATTATTGACTGCCACGACGCCGCCGAACTGCATGGTGACATTTTCCACTTTCAGAACATTTTTCATTTGTCGGCGGCCTCCTTTTTCTCTTTCTTTACCCGCTTATTCAGCAGATCCGGCAGCTCCTTATCGCCCATGATGCCCTTGCGGAAGAACAGGACGATAACCATGATGATGACGGAGAACACCGCCATACGGAAGCCGTTTTTGAACACGCCGGGGGCGTTGATGCCCAGGAATTTGCCGGAGTCCAGACCACGGAGCAGCCATTCGGAGGAGAACACATACAGGAAAGTAGCCAGCACAGAACCGGACACAGAGCCGATGCCGCCGATGACCACGATCAGCAGGATCTCATAGGTGAGGGTGCTCTTGAAGGGAGCAGCAGCGATGGTGCCCATGTACATGGCCATAAGACCGCCGCCCACGCCGGCAAAGAAGGAGCTGACAATGAAAGCCAGACGCTTGTGCTTTGCCAGATTGATACCCATGGCCTCTGCTGCCACTTCATCGTCACGGATGGCTTTGAAGGCACGGCCGTAGGTGGAATTGATCAGCAGAACGATAATGGCGATCATCAGACCGGCGATGATGACATAGGGAGTTGCCCGGTTGAAGGTGGGATAGCTCTTCAGCAGGTTGGAGCCGTTGGTCAGAGGGCCGAGGGCGTTCCACTGGAAGAAGGCACGGAGTATTTCCGCAAAGCCCAGGGTGGCAATGGCCAGATAGTCGGACTTCAGACGGAGCACCGGCAGACCGATCAGATAGGCGATGAAGGCTGCCAGCAGACCGCCGATGGCCAGAACCACGATGACACCGAGGATCATGCCCATGTCGCCGCCGCCGAACAGCTCCGGCAGGGAGAACTTGACGATACCGCCGTCAAAATACTGATAGACACCGGCACGCTTGGCAACGGGGATCATGAGGATACCATAGGAATAAGCACCCAGAAGCATGAAGCCTGCCTGACCCAGAGAGAACAGACCGGTGAAGCCGTTGAGCAGGTTCATGGAAACTGCCACCAGGGCATAGACGGCTGCTTTTTTTGTAACTGTGACTGCAATGTGATAGGTGGGCAGGGTCAGATCCAGCACCACGGCAGCTGCCAGCAACACCAGCAGGACACCGGCAGTCAAAAGGGTTTTCTTCTTGTTCAAAGTCATGACATTTCCCTCCTTAGACCTTATCGGTGACCTTTTCACCGAACAGGCCGGTGGGCTTGACACACAGAACCACGATCAGCAGTGCAAAGGTGAAGGCATCGGAGAAGGTGGTATAGCCCACACCCTTGATGATCTCTTCGCACAGACCGATGATGAAAGCACCCACCACTGCGCCGGGAATGGAACCGATACCGCCGAAAACAGCAGCAACGAAGGCCTTGAGACCGGGCATACCGCCAGAGGTGATGGCCACAGAGGGGTAGTTGGTGAAATACAGCATAGAACCGACAGCTGCCAGGAAGGAGCCGATGATGAAGGTCATGGAAATGACACGGTTGATCTTGATGCCCATGAGCTGTGCCGTTTCAAAATCCTTGGCGGCAGCACGCATGGCCATACCGATCTTGGTGTGGTTGATGAGCAGCACCAGAACCACCACCAGCAGAACGGTCAGCACGGGGGTGACCAGAGTGACCATCTTGGTGGATGCGCCCAGAACCACAACACTGTCGGAGATCCAGGGGATGGGGTTGGTCACAGGCTGGGGAACACCGCCGGTGATGTAGAAGGACAGGTTCTGGATCAGATAGCTGACGCCGATGGCGGAGATCATGACAGACATTCTGGGGGCGGTACGCAGAGGCTTGTAGGCCGCCCGTTCAATGACAAAGCCCAGAAGGACTGTGGCTGCCAGAACCAGAGGCAGAGCGATGTAGAAAGGCATAGAAGCCGTGGCATAGACCATGACCAGACCTGCCACCATGAACACATCGCCGTGGGCGAAGTTGATGAGGCGCAGGATGCCGTAGACCAGAGTATAGCCGATGGCAATCAGTGCATACTGACCGCCCACGGAAATACCGTTGAGCAGATACGGGAACATTTGCTGCATGGAGATTCCTCTTTCTAAATGGATTTTGGCCCTCACAGGGCAAGGGCCGTCTCGAAAAAGCAGCTGTTTACAGCTCTTTCGAGGCGACCCAATAAACAGCGAAAAAAGAGGATGGCAGCGGTCACGCCGCCATCCTCTTTTATATCAGAATTAGTTGACGCCCTGAACCTTCACGAAGTCCCAGTTGTTGGTCTCGGTGTTGGCAGCCTTGATGTAGGCAGCGTCACGGATGGCATCGCCGATCTCGTCAAATTCGATGTGGCCGGAAACGCCTTCATACTGCACGCCGGGCAGAGCAGCCAGAACAGCGGCGGGCTCGATGGAGCCGGCAGCCTTCAGAGCTTCCAGAGCGGTGAAGTATGCGTCATAACCCATAGCGGTGACAGCAGAAACCATGTCGTTGCCGCCGTTGTTGGTCTTGGCATCGGGGTTGGCGTTGATCCATTCCTTGATACCGTTATCGAAATCGGAACCGCTTTCCTGATAGAAGGTGGTGATAGCGACATCGACAGCCTTACCCTGAGCGGATTCCAGAACCATGTTGTTATCCCAGGTATCGGAGCCCAGCAGAGCGCCTTCGAAGCCCTGAGCGTCAGCAGCCTCGATGATCAGCTGTGCATAGTTGGTGGAGACAGGAGCCATGATGACGCCTGCGCCGGCAGCCTTGGCATTGTTCACATAGGAAACAAAGTTGGCAGTGCCTTCAGTGAAGTCTTCGTTGACAACTTCGCCGCCCAGAGCCTTGAAGGCCTCGGTGAAGTAGTAAACCAGACCCTGGTCATAGTCGGAACCCAGCATAGCCAGAGTGTAAGCGGTGGTCACGCCCAGCTCGTTGTAGGCATAGTTTGCCAGAACGGTGCCCTGGAAGGGATCCAGGAAGCAGACACGGAAGTAAACATCGCAGTCAGAGGTGACCTGGGGGTTGGTGCAGGTGACGCCGATGGCAGGAACGCCGGCTTCAGCGAAGACAGCACCGCCGGCCATGGAGACGCCGGAGCCGTAGGAACCCAGAACGACGGAAACATCACGGTTGATCAGTTCAGCAGCTGCGGAAGGGCCGTTCTCAGCAGAGGTACGGTTGTCCACGATCTCCAGCTGGACATTGTAGGTCTCGCCGCCGATCTCGACGGTGGGCTGGACATAGTTGGCATACTGCATGCCCAGGATCTCCTGCTTGCCGCCGGCGCCGTTGTCACCGGTCTGGGGCTCGAAGACGCCGATCTTGACGACCTTTTCGCCAGCTTCTTCAGCGGGAGCCTTTTCGGCACCGCAGGCCACCATGGACAGAACCATGAGCAGAGCCAAAACGATAGCTAATACTTTTTTCATTTTACTTTCCTCCTGTTAAATCACTTCAGATTCTGAGAATCTGATGCTCATAAACGGAATTTTACCTCTTTTTTTCTCTGTTTGCAATGCAAAATATTCACAGAAGTTTTCAGATCTTTCTGCCTTTCGGCGTGGAAAAGTCCGCCGAAATCGCATGTTTGTGCGTTTCCGGCGGACATTATTTCCAAAATACTCTTGTTGAGCAAATTTTGTCTTTGTCTCAAAGACATCTGTACTTTTGTTATTTTGCCGAAAGGGTTTTTATTTTCTCCGCAGAACGACAGCTGTCCGTGCAGGCAGATACAGTTCCACATACTCCTGTCCGTCAAAGACCTTGGAGTGATAGTCCATATGATGGATCTGTCCCCAGCCGCCGTAGCACCAGTCATCGCTGCACAGGACCACTTCATAGACACCGGGTCTGCCCACAGGTACCAGCACATTGGAAAGGGACTGCTCCGGATGGAAATTCAGGGCGAAGAGCAATCCTGCCCGTTCGAAGCAGATGGTCTTTTCCGGTTCCTTCAGCAGCCGCAGGTCTGCCATCTGCTGGGAGAACAGGTCATACTTTCTCGCCATGGAAATCATATCCCGGTCGAAAGCACCCAGGAATTCATATTTGAGGAAGCCGTTTTCCAGCAGGCTCCACTGACGGCGGCAATAGTGGAAGCTCCAGCCGTTGCCCTCTCTGGGGAAGTCGATCCACTCGGGGTGACCGAATTCGTTGCCCATAAAGTTCAGATAGCCTTCACCGCCGCCGCCAAGGGTGAACAGGCGGATCATCTTATGAAGGGCCATGGCTCGGTCGATGACGGGATTGTGGCAGGCTCTGTCCATATCCGTGTACATGGCGGCATCTGCCAGACGGAAGATCATGGTCTTATCGCCCACCAATGCCTGATCGTGGCTCTCCACATAGGCAATGGTCTTTTCACCGGGTCTGCGCAGGCACATACTGCCCCACATACCGCCGATATCCCAGTCCTGATCCTGCTTTTCCTTGACGGTCTTGATCCACATATCCGGCAGACCCATGCCCAGACGGTAGTCGAAGCCGATACCGCCATCTTCGATGGGCAGGCACATACCCGGCATACCGGACATATCCTCCGCAATGGAAATAGCTTTGGGGTTCACTTCCCGCATGAGCTCGTTGGCCAGCTGCAGGTAGGTGATGGCATCCACATTGGTATTATAGGAGAAATAGGAATGGTTGGTGCCGAAATCCGTGCCCAGACCGTGGTCGTGGTAGAGCATGGAGGTGACGCCATCAAAGCGGAAGCCGTCGAAATGATACTCTTCCATCCAATATTTAATATTGGACAGCAGGAAATGGAGAACGCCTGTCCTGCCGTAGTCAAAGCACTTGGTGCCCCAGGCAGGATGTTCGCCCTTTTCGCCGCTGTGGAAGAACTGATAAGTGGTGCCGTCAAAGAGATTGATGCCCTCGGCGGTGTTCTTCACCGCATGGGAGTGGACCACATCCAGCAGGACACGGATGCCCATTTCATGGGCTTTGTTGACTAAGTATTTCAGCTCCTCCGCTTCGCCGAACCAAGAGGATGCGGCAAAGAAGCTGGAGACCTGATAGCCGAAGCTGCCATAGTAGGGATGCTCCATAATGGCCATGAGCTGAATGGTATTGTAGCCGGCTTTTTTCACTCTGGGCAGGACATCGTCGGCAAACTCCGTGTAAGTACCCACTCTGCCCTCTTCCTGGGCCATGCCCACATGGGCTTCATAGATGTACAGCTGCTCCTCGCCGATGAAATCCTTGTCCGTCCAGGGGAACTGCTTCATATCATCCAGCACCACGGCGTTGAAGGTGGTGGTACCCTTTTTCTGGATGACCCGATTGGCAAAGAGGGGGATTCGCTGGAGCCGCTCCATGTTGGCATCCACGACCACCTTCACTTCGCAGCCCTGCCAGAGGGCATCGTCACCTTCCAGCCAGATCTCCCAGCTTTCATCGTCCACTCGCTTGAGAGGATGGCTGGTGAGATTCCAGTTGTTGAAGTCGCCGGTCAGGTACAGCTGGTAGGCATTGGGCGCCCATTCCCGATAGTACCAGCCGCCGGGAACATGGTGGAAGCCGTAATAATGATGGGCGTTGGCAAAGTCCTTCAGCTTGCCGCCGTCCGGCAGCAAACGGTCCTTTGCGCCCTCATACATGGCCATTCGCAGGTCAATATCCCATGCACAGCTCTGCAGCTGGGGATTCAATTCCAGAATTTTATACATAAAATCACCTCAAAGGCATTGTGTTTTTCAGCTATATGTACAGTATAACATCAATCATCGCTGAAAACAAGGCGGAAATAACTGACTTCACAGCAGTCCTTCTGCCTGCAGGCACCTCTCAGTCACGGCTTCGCCGTGCCAGGTACGCCCCCCCTTTGTCACCTTCGGTGACATTTCCCCCGCTGGGGGAATCACCCTCAAGGGGAGCCTTGGAAAAAACAGTTGTCAGCGGTTGGGTTTTACATTATAATGTAAGCCGAGAAAAACATAAGGGAGGTATCCTCAATGAGTTGGGATTTTACCTTAGCCAATTACGGTCCTGTGTGGCAGACCCTTGTTCAGATCGGGCTGCTGCTGATTTTTTTGCTGATCGGCAATATTCTGCGGACGCAGGTTCCCCTTTTCCGTAAATGCCTTGTACCTTCAGCTCTCATCGGCGGTACCCTGCTGCTGATTGCCAACTTGATCTGCAAGTCTTTCAACTTTGTGCTGGTTGATCGCCGTGTCATGCAGGTGGTCACCTACCACTGCCTGGGCATCGGCTTCGCCGCCATGACCCTGAAAACGGAAAAAAGCACCCTCAAGGGTACAAAAGCACAGATCTTTGAGTTTGCAGCCCTCCAGGGCGGCACTTATATGCTGCAAGCCTTTGCCGGTCTGGGTATCACCATTCTCCTGTTCCTGCTGACCAGGAACGGACAAAACCCCATTTCCTACATCTGCGGTCTGATCCTGCCTTTGGCCTACGGTCAGGGTCCCGGCAACGCCCTCTCCTGGGATATCAATTTCACCAACACCCCGGCGACCCAGTTTGCAGGAAACGGCAGCTTTGGTCTTTCCCTTGCCTCCATCGGCTTTATCGTGGCCTCCGTCTGCGGCGTGTTCTACATCAACTACTTTAAGCGCAAAGGACTTTTGCAGGTGCGGAAAGCCGTCCAGTCCGAGGCAGAAAACCCTGCCAACCCCGACGGCGACGAGATCCCCGACAGCGAATCCGTGGACAAGTTCTCCATCCAGATGGGTTTTGTGGCTCTGGCTTATGCCATCTCCTTCGGCATCATGTGCCTGCTGGCTGTGATCTCCGACTTCACCAATTCCATCGCATGGGGCTTCAACTTCATGTGGGCTGCCATCGGTGCGATCCTCATCAAGTTTGTGGTCAAGCGCCTGCGAAAGGACAAGGTCATGACCCGGGGGCACATCAACAACTATCAGATGGACCGGATCTCCGGCTTTGCCTTCGATCTCATGATCGTGGCAGGTGTGGCGGCCATTGAGATTAACGATATCCGCAATTACATCCTGCCCATTCTGGTTCTGACTGTGGTCGGCGGTATGATCACCTACATCTATATCCGTGCCACTGCCAAGCACTGCTATAAGGGCTTCGAGCACGAGTTCTTCCTCATGAGCTTCGGCACTCTTACCGGCACTGCCTCCAACGGCATGATTTTGATGAAAGAGATCGATCCCGGTCTCGTCTCCCCCACTGCCAGCCTGTACATTCTTTCCACCTTCCCCGCCATGGTGTTCATTGCACCGCTGCTGTTCCTGCTGAGCTTTGCAGCCGGTTCCTTCACAAAGGCCTGTATCGCACTTGCCATTTTCTTCGTCCTGTGGGTGCTGTACAGCGGTTTCCTGTTCCGCAGAAAGCTCTTCCCCAAGGTGTTCAAAGATACCGTTCCCGTGTGGAAAGAAAGCGAATAAACACAAAAAATCCCCGGAGCGTCGGCTTCGGGGATTTTGTTATACAGATCAGTCTTCGGAAGCGACAGCCTCGTCGAAGAGGGCTTCCACTTCTGCGCCGGGAGCCTTGGTGCACTTGGACACCAGAACAGCGGCGATGAGACCGGCGATGAAGCCGGGCACGATCTCATAGATACCGGTGGACTTCAGAACCACCAGCCACAGGATATCCACCACAGCACCGGCAGCGATACCGGCAACAGCACCGGCGAAGTTAAAGCGCTTCCAGAACAGGCTCAGCAGGATGGCAGGGCCGAAAGCAGCGCCGAAGACGCCCCATGCGTTCTCAACCAGACCCATGATGGTGCCGGAATTGGGGTCCTTTGCGATGAACAGTGCAACAACAGCGATGGCGATGACCACCACACGGCTGACCCAGAGCATTTCCTTTTCGCCGGCCTTGTCCTTGCGGATGACAGGCTTATACAGGTCGCTGGCGAAGGCGGAAGCGGAAGCCAGCAGCTGGGAGTCGGCGGTGGACATGGAAGCTGCCAGAATGGCAGACAGGCAGATACCGGCCAGAATGGGAGGGAAGATTCTGCGAACCATCTGGATAAAGACGGTGGAGGTATCGGCGATCTCGCCCAGGAACATCTTGCCGATGGTGGCAACGGCCACGGACATGAGCAGGATGATGGCAGTCCAGGAAATACCGATGACACGGGACTTCTTCAGTTCCTTATGGGAACGGATGGACATAAAGCGGACGATAATATGAGGCATACCGAAGTAGCCGAGACCCCAGCCGAGGCCGGAAACGATATCCTGCCAGGAGGAAGCAAAGTTGAAGAAACCGGCCTGACCCAGAACCTGCCACTCCTGCACGGGGTTTTCCACCAGAGCCAGAGCGAAGATGGGAGCCACCAGCAGAGCAGCCAGCATCAGCATACCCTGGAAGAAGTCTGTCCAGCAGACAGCGGAGAAGCCGCCCAGGAAGGTATAGCCGATGATGATGAAAGCAGCGATGTACATGGCGGTCTCAGCAGGGATGTTCATAACGGTGTTGAACAGGGTGCCGCAGGCCTTGATGGAAGAAGCGGCATAGACCGTGTAGGCAACGAGGAAAATCACAGCGCACAGAACCTGCAGTGCCTTGCTGGAAGACAGGAAGCGGTTGGTCAGGTACTGAGGGATGGTGATGGAGTCCTTGGCCTTGATGGAGAAGCGACGCAGACGGGGTGCTTCAAAAATCCAGCTGAGGATGTAGCCGATGAGCAGGCCGATGGCGATCCAGGTCTGACCCATGCCGGCAGCAAAGATGGAAGCGGGCAGGCCCATGAGCACCCATGCGCTCATATCGGATGCACCGGCGGACAGGGCAGAAACCCATGCGCCCATCTGACGGCCGCCCAGGAAGTAATCCTTGTCACCGCCGCTGGTCTTGGGCTTGAAGAAGAAATACAAGCCGATACCCAGCATAAAGATGAAATAGGCAATAAAAATTACCATTTCCCAATTCATAATAACTCTCTCCTTTGCATGAATTTTTTTCATGTATTCATGCTATAATTGTGATAGGATGATTATACTTTATTTTGTTAAATTTTGCAACGGACACTTTGTCTGCTTTTTGTAGAAAAAACCGTTGCAAAAGGCAGGGGTATCCATTATTATGTACAAAAAGAGCAAGTATCCATGAATATTTCGCATGAAACGGCGGTGCTTTCCATGAGCATGAAAAAATATGAAGCATTTGTCAGAACCGTGGAACTGGGCAGTCTGACCAAGGCGGCGCAGGCGCTGGACTCCACCCAGTCCCGAATCAGCCATGTGCTGAAGGATCTGGAACAGGAATTCGGCTTTTCCCTGTTGGAGCGTGGTCGGAGCGGCATCCGTCTGACGGAGGCAGGGGCTTTGCTTCTGCCAAAAATGCAGGCCATCCTCCGGGAAAACGAGGAACTGAAGGAACTGGCGGCAGAAATTCGCAATGCCGATGCCGGTACAGTGCGGCTGGGTGCTTTCACCAGCGTGGCTGTCCATTGGCTGCCGGGTATGATTCGGGATTTCCAGAACTCCCATCCCAAGGTGGAACTGCAGATGCTCAACGGCGACTATCACGATATGGAACAATGGCTGAAAAACGGCGACATTGACCTCGGATTTGTCAGTCTCCCCGCTCCCGAAGGTGTGCAGACCATTCCGCTGGCGGAAGACCCGCTGGTGGCCATTCTGCCCAAGGGGCACCCTTTGGCAAAAAGAGAACAGCTCCCCATCGAGGAGCTGACCCACGATCCCTTTATCAGTCTGCGGCAAAGCTCTGCCCAAGACATCCACCGGGCGCTGGACAAAGCCGGTATCCGCCCCAACATTAAATATACCACCCGGGATGACTATGCCATCCTCGCTATGGTGGAGCAAGGATTGGGTATTTCCATCGTCCCCGGTCTGCTCATCAAGGGCAGAGATCAAAATCTGGAAGTCCGTCCTCTGATCCCCGCAGCCAGCCGCACCATCGCCCTCGCCATCCCCAACGGCGACCGTTCCCCTGTTATGGATGCCTTTATCTCCACCGCCGAAAAGTGGATTCAAATGAATATATAATCAAAACCACTAGTGTAACTAGTGGTTTGCACAGGCCCTTCAAGGGCCTATTACTAGCCGCATCTTAAGATGCACCGAAAAGATCCGCCAACCGCATAATTTTTACAGGCCGCCGCTAAAGCGGCCTGTTTTTATGCT
>JAZNLL010000073.1:0-21159 GCA_045579045.1 Candidatus Avilachnospira sp. | reverse complement strand
ACGGGACAGACTCCGGGGCAATATCGCAAAACTACACACCGATAACAAACGAGCACCAGGTCCTGCATTGGCAGGAACGGGGGCGTATTTGTATTTTAGATTTCAACCTCGATTGTTGCCATAACCTTAGCGCAACGGGGGGAGCGATCCGACCGCCGCCGGTGGCGGGAGAAGGGAGGTGAGCGAGTGGCCGCGGTCGAAAAAATGGAGCAAACGAAGTGCGAACATTTTTCCGGGTACCGCAACAGGACGAATTACAGCTCAACCTCGATCGTAGCCATAACCTTAGCACAACGGGGGCACAAATCATTTTCATCAGCCTGTTCGGAGTGCATCCAGCAGCGGGGGCACTTGACGCCCTTGGCTTCGGAGACAGCCACGGTCAGACCGGGGAAGGCTACACCCTGCACACCGTCAGTCTCAGCCACATCCACGGCGGAGACCAGCAGGACGGACACCAGATCCATATCCTTGACAGTTTCGAGGGCTGCCTTGGCGGCATCGTCCTTGGCGCAGAGGGTCACATGGGCCTCCAGAGCCTTGCCGATGCGCTTTTCGTTTCTGGCAGCTTCCAGAGCCAGGTTCACATCGCCTCTCAGCAGGAACAGGGTATCCCACTTTGCCATGGCATCCTCAGCCAGTGCATACTCTGCATAGGGCTTGGACATTTCGTTCAGCAGGACATTCCGTGCGTCATCTTCGGTGCGATGGGGCATGGCCAGCCAGATCTCATCACAGGTGAAGGCCAGAATGGGAGCGAACAGCTTGGTCATGGCATCCAGCACCAGCCACAGAGCGGTCTGGGCGGAACGGCGGCTGAGGGAGTCCTTGCCGTCGCAGTACAGGCGGTCCTTGATGATATCCAGATAACGGGCGGACAGGGTGACCACGCAGAAATCGTTGACGGCGTGGGTGATGGCATGGAACTCGTAGTTCTTGTAAGCCTCTTCGGCCTTTTCCATGAGGGCGTTCAGCTTGGTGATAACCCACTTGTCCAGCTCCATCATATCGGCAGGGGCGACCAGATTGTTGGCATCGAAGTCCACCAGGTTGTCCAGGCAGTACTTGGCGGTGTTGCGGAACTTCAGATAGTTCTGAGCGATCTGCTTGAAGATCTCGGTGGAGCAGCGGACGTCTGCATGGTAGTCGGAGGAAGCAGCCCACAGGCGGACGATATCGGCACCGAAGTCCTTGATGAGATCGGCAGGGTCAACGCCGTTGCCCAGAGACTTGTGCATGGCACGGCCCTGACCGTCCACGACCCAGCCGTGGGTCAGAACCTGCTTGAAGGGTGCGCCCTGATCCAGAGCGCCCACAGAGGTCAGCAGGGAGGACTGGAACCAGCCGCGGTACTGGTCAGCGCCTTCGATATACACATCGGCAGGCCACAGCTCAGGGTTGTCTCTCATAAGGGAGGCGAAGTGGGTAGAGCCGGAGTCGAACCAGCAGTCCAGAGTATCGGTCTCCTTGTCGAACTCCTTACCGCCGCAGTGGGGGCAGGTGAAGCCGTCGGGGATCAGCTCCATGGCTTCCTTCTCGAACCAGATGTTGGAGCCGTGCTCGTCGAACAGCTTGGAGAGCTTTGCAATAGAATCGGGATTGGAAACAGGCTTGCCGCAGTCCTTGCAGTAGAACACGGGGATGGGCAGACCCCAGCGGCGCTGACGGGAGATACACCAGTCGGCACGCTCACGGATCATGCTGACCATGCGGTCTTCGCCCCATGCGGGGAACCACTGGACATCCTCAATGGCCTTCACAGCCTGATCCTTGAAGGATTCCACGGAGCAGAACCACTGCGGGGTAGCACGGAAGATAACGGGCTTCTTGCAGCGGTCATGGTGGGGATAGGAGTGGACGATGTCTTCAGAGGCGAAGAGCATACCCAGTTCCCTCAGATCTTCCAGAATGACGGGGTTGGACTTTTCCGTAGGCAGACCTGCGTACTTGCCTGCATAGTCGGTGTGGCGGCCGTAATCATCCACGGGAACCACCAGCTCCATGCCGTAGCGCATACAGGTCTGATAGTCGTCGGCACCGAAGCCGGGAGCGGTGTGGACACAGCCGGTACCGGAATCCATGGTGACATACTCGGCGTAGACCAGACGGGAGGTCTTGTCCAGGAAGGGATGCTGAGCCAGCATATTCTCGAAGAAGGCACCGGGATAGGTGGCGAGAATCTCGTAGCTGGTATAACCGCCCATGCCCATGACCTTTTCGCACAGAGCCTCAGCCACGATGAACATCTCATCGCTGTAATCGGGCTTGACGATGACATAGTTGTCTCTGGGGTGCAGGCAGATTGCCATGTTGCCGGGGAGGGTCCAGATGGTGGTGGTCCAGATGACGAAATAGAGGTTAGACAGGTCGAAGCCTGCCAGCTTGCCCAGATCGTCCTTCATGGGGAACTTGACATAGACGGAGGTACAAGGGTCGTCCTTGTACTCGATATCGGCCTCTGCCACGGCGGTGGCGCAGAAGGGGCACCAGGTAACAGGCTTCAGACCCTTGTAGATAAAGCCCTTGTCGAACATTCTGCCAAAGACCTTGACTTCCTGTGCTTCAAAGTGCTTGTCCATGGTGCGGTAGGGATGCTCCCAGTCGCCCACGACGCCCAGACGCTTGAAGCCGCCCATCTGCTTCTGGATGAAGTCCTCGGCGAAGTCCTCGCAGGCCTTGCGGAACTCGGGGACAGACATGTCCTTGTTGAGCTTTTTCTTGGAATTTTCGATGGCACGCTCGATGGGCAGGCCGTGGTTGTCCCAGCCGGGAACGTAGGGGGTATAATAACCGCGCATGGCGTAGGAACGGACGATGAAATCCTTCAGTGCCTTGTTCAGGGCATGACCCATGTGGATATAGCCGTTGGAGAAGGGAGGGCCGTCGTGGAGGCAGAACCGGGGTTTGCCTTCATTCTTTTTCAGCAGTTCGTTGTATAGGTCCATGTTCTGCCAGTTTTCCAGCATACCGGGCTCTCTTGCCGGCAGTCCTGCACGCATGGGGAAGCCGGACTTGCCCATGTTCAGAGTCTGTTTGTATTCCATATGATCCTCCAGATACATTAAATTTCAAATAAAAAACACCTCTGTCCCCATAAAGAGACAAAGGTGTGAATTTCCTTTGCGGTACCACTCTTTTTGCCTTGCGGCCACTCAAGCTGCTCTGTAACGGGAGCGCCCGTCCGGCTTACTGCGGTTCAGCCGAAGGCTCAGAGGTGATATTCTCCCGTTTTCCGCCGCCTGTTTCCACCAGCCACAGGCTCTCTTTGGGCTTCCTTCGGGATACTTGTCCTCATCGTTGCCATAGTATGCGATATTACTGTTAGGATACCATAAAAACCGATTTTGTCAATGGATATTTACCACAAAATGGGGGTTTCTCCCTGTTTTTTCAGAAATTCATTGACCTGACTGAAGGGACGGCTTCCGAAAAAGCCCCGATAGGAAGAGAGGGGACTGGGGTGGGCCGACTGCAGAATCAGCCGGGGATAGGGAGAATTGGCGGCAGCTTTAGCCTTTTTCTGAGCCTGTGCGCCCCAGAGAATAAAGGCAATGGGCTGAGGAAGCTCTGCCAGAGCTGCCACCACCTTGTCCGTAAATGCCTGCCAGCCTATGTCCTTATGGCTGTTGGCCTTTCCGTCCTCTACGGTCAGCACGGCGTTGAGCAGGAATACCCCCTGCTTTGCCCAGTGGGTCAGATCACCGCTTTTGGTCGGTTCAATGCCCAGATCCGCCTGCCGTTCCTTATAAATGTTCACCAGTGACGGCGGCAGCTTTACACCTTCCTGCACGGAAAAAGCCAGACCGTGAGCCTGTCCCGGCTCATGATAGGGGTCCTGCCCCAAAATCACCACCCGCACCTGCTCCGGGGCTGTCAGCTGAAAAGCAGTGAACACCTGCTCCATAGGCGGATAGACAGTGGCAGTGCCGTAAGCGGCTTCCGCCTGTCGGAAAAGGTCATCGGTTTCCCGGTCGGCCAGACAGCTACGTAAAAAATTTTGCCAGTTGGCAGGAAAAAAACGTTTCACGATCAAATACCCTCTTGCAACTGTGCTGTATCTTCGATATACTGAAGGCAGCAAAAACTTTGACTCGTAAGGAGATGAAAATCAAATGAAGTATGTCTGCGATATGTGCGGTTGGGAATACGATGAAGAAGTCGGCGCTCCCGATCAGGGCATTGCACCCGGCACCAAGTGGGAGGATGTTCCCGAAGATTTCGAGTGCCCCCTGTGCTCTGTGGGCAAGGATCAGTTCTCCGAAGCCTAAATAACATTTGTTCCGCACCGGCATTGCCGGTGCGGATTTTTTTGCAAAAAAGAGGTGTGCGGATTGCCACGGCCTTTCAGGCCTCGCAATGACACTCCTTAAAGATGGTCATTCCGAGGCTTGCAAAGCAAGCCGTGGGAATCCGTATTTCTTTACAGCTGTTCAAACTCTGCGTCCATGGCATCGTCATCGCCGGAGGCTGCTGCCTTCTGCCGGGCATCGGCTTCGGCATACTGCTGTGCCTCCCGGACTGCCCGGTCGATCTCTGCCTGACTCATGTTGGAAGAGCCGGTGATGGTGATGTTCTGGGACTGACCGGTGGCCAGATCCTTGGCGGATACATTGACGATGCCGTTGGCATCGATGGCAAAAGTCACTTCGATCTGAGGCACGCCCCGCATGGCACGGCGGATACCGGTCAGCTGAAAGCGGCCCAGCTCCTTGTTCTGCTTTGCCATAGGTCGCTCACCCTGTAAAACATGGATATCCACGGAGGTTTGGAAATTGGCAGCGGTGGAGAAGATCTGGCTCTTTCGGATGGGCAGGGTGGTGTTCCGCTCGATGATCCGGGTGCAGACACCGCCCACGGTCTCAATACCCAGAGAAAGGGGCGTCACATCCAGAAGGAGCAGTCCTGTCACGGCACCGGAGAGAACGCCGCCCTGCAGGCAGGCACCCATGGCCACGCATTCATCGGGATTGATGCCCTTGAAGGGCAGGCGTCCCGTGATGGTCTGGACAAGCTCCTGTACCGCCGGGATACGGGTAGAACCGCCCACCAGCAGCACCTTGCTGATCTGGGAAATGGGTACACCGCTGTCATTGATAGCCTGATCCATGGGGCCTCTGGTGGCCTGGACCAGATGACCGGTCAGTTCATTAAATTTGGCTCTGGTGAGGGTGGCTTCCAGATGGAGAGGACCATCCCGTCCCACAGCGATATAGGGCAGAGAAACGGTGGTCTGGCTCAGAGCGGAAAGCTCGATCTTGGCCTTTTCCGCCGCTTCCCGGATTCGCTGTATGGCAGCAGGGTCACGGCTCAGGTCCAGCCGGTTTTCCTTCCGGAATTCCTGCACCAGATGGTCCACGATACACCTGTCAAAATCATCGCCGCCCAGATGGTTGTTGCCGGCGGTGGCAAGGACTTCAATGACACCGCCGGAGATGTCCAGAATGGATACATCAAAGGTGCCGCCGCCAAGGTCATAGACCATGATTTTCTGGCTTTCTTCCTTGTCCACGCCGTAGGCCAATGCTGCCGCCGTAGGCTCATTGATGATCCGCTTGACCTCCAGACCGGCGATCTTGCCGGCATCCTTGGTGGCCTGCCGCTGGGCATCGGTGAAGTAGGCAGGGACGGTGATGACCGCCTGGGTCACAGGACCGCCCAGATAGGCTTCGGCGTCGGCCTTCAGCTTCTGGAGGATCATGGCGGAGATCTCCTGAGGATTGTACCGCTTGCCATCGATATTCACTTTGTGATCCGAGCCCATTTCCCGTTTGATGGAGGAAACGGTGCGCTCATGATTGGTGACGGTCTGCCGTTTGGCGATCTGACCGATCATCCGTTCGCCGGTTTTGGCAAAGGCCACCACAGAAGGGGTGGTGCGGCTGCCTTCGGCGTTGGGAATGACCACCGGCTCGCCGCCTTCCATAACGCAGACGCAGCTGTTGGTGGTACCCAGATCGATACCGATGATGTGGGACATAGGGAACTCCTTTTATCTATGGTCGTACTGCTGCCAGCCGGATGGCTGTCCGTATTGCTGATAATAGTATCTTGTGGGGGTGAAGAACAGACTTCTTCCGATACAGCTGACCAGGTTCAGCAAAATGGAAATGGTGATGATGAGCCGCAGGAAGGAGAAGGGTCTCGGCCTGCCGGAATGATAAGTATAGCGATAACCGCCCTGATTCTGCCTTTGCTGCTGTTCGTGGAACTGGCGGAAGAATTCCTCGAAGGGATCGCCCTCCTGACCGGTCTGCCAGGTATAGGTCTGCTGACCGGTGAAGGGGTTGCTCTGAGGCTGCTGCCATGCCTGAGGATTCTTGATGCGGTCGTAGGCCTCGTTGACCTCGTTCATCTTCCGGGCAGCAGTGGGATCACCGGGGTTCAGGTCCGGGTGATACTTCTTTGCCAGACGGCGGTATGCAGTTTTGATCTCGTCTTCCGAGGCACCGTGGGGAACGCCCAGCACCTCATAGGGATCTCGTGCCATAATGAAACCTCGTTTTTACTGTGTATTACCGTTTTCGTAGAAGATCTGTACCAGGGGGCTGTCCGGACTCAGGAACAGGGTATTCCCACCGCCTGCAAGGCTGGCCTTGGCGGCATCCAGAGAACGGACAAAGTTATAGAATTCTGCCTTTTCGGCATTGGTATAGGCATCGGAGAGAATGCGCATATATTCCGCTTCGCCTTCTGCCTGCAAAATCTCGGCCTCTGCCTTTGCCTGAGAGATCATGATCTCCACTTCCTTGTCAGTTTCGGAGCGAATCATCTGCGCTTCGCTCTCACCTTCGGCGGCGAACTGGGCGGCGATGTTGTTCCGCTCAGAGATCATACGCTGATAGACGGCTTCCTTGTTGTCATCGGGCAGGTCCAGCCGCTTGGTCTCCACAGCAATGAGCTCAATGCCGTACTGCGCCAAACCGCCGCCTACATTGTCCTTGATGGCCTGTGCCAACGCACCGTCACGGCCGGAGATGACCTCCGTCTGGTTGAGACCGGAGATGGTGTTCTTCATGGCATTGTAGACCAGAGTGGACAGGCGGCTCTCACCGTTGGACACGCTGCCGTTGAGGGTCTGAATGAATTTTTGGGGGTCTTCGATGCGCCACAGCACGAAGCTGTCAGCCACCATGGTCTTTTTGTCCTTGGTAATGACATCGGAGACGGGCAGGTCATAGAGCAGCACGGTCTTGGGCAGGGTTTGGCTGTCCTGAATGATGGGCAGCTTGAAGCTGATACCGGCCTGATCCCGGATATCCACCACTTTGCCGAACTGACGGATGATGGTGTACTCATTGGCCTGGGTCACCACGAAACAGGAGCCTGCACCTACCAGTATCACGATCACCAGAACGATGAGCAGGAGCTTTTTCAGGGTTTTCATTGTACAGGCACCTCCTTTGTCACATTCTGGTCGTCAAACTGGAACATATTCAGATGGTTGCCGCTTTCATCGGTGATGATGACTTTCAGACCGGGAAGAAGCTCTTCCATGGCTTCATAGTACATCCGCTGCTTGGTGATACCAGGGAACTTGATGTATTCTTCATACATGGCATTGAAGCGTGCCACCTGGCCTTCGGCCTCGTTGATGCGGCCTTCCTTGGCGGCTTCTGCCTGACGCAGAATCTGATCGGCCTGAGCCTCTGCCTTGGGAAGCTGCTCGCTGCGGTACTTATTGGCATTGTTCAGAGCCGTATCCTTGCCCTGCTTGGCGTTTTCCACATCCTTGAAGGCTGCCAGCACCTCTGCCGTAGGGGGTTCGGCGTCCTGAATGGTCAGGTTCACCAGCTGAACGCCCAGATCCTCTGCCTCCATGCGAGCCATGATCTTTTCCTTGATTTCCGACTGAATCTGGCTCTTGCCGCTGGTAATGACATCGTCCACCGGGTACAGACCGATGGTGTCACGGATGTAGCTTTGGGCCAGGGTCTTGAGGATACCCACGGCATTCTGGCTGTTATAGAGATACTTTACCGGGTCTGTCACCCGATATTCCAGGAAAAAGTCCACATTGACAAAATTGTAGTCGCTGGTAATCATGAGGCTTTCTTCCGGTTTGGACTGGTTGCTGTTCTGGTCGTAGCCGATGGAGAAGCCCTTGATGGTCATATCCACCTTGCGAACCTGCTGGATAAAGGGAATCTTGAAGTGCAGGCCGGGGGTCGTGACGGTCTGGGGCACACCAAAGGTGACCACCACGGCATTTTCCTGTTCACCGATGGTGTAGAAGGAACTCAGGGCGGTAACGCCCACGGCGATGAGTACCACCAGTATAACCAAACCCACGGTCAGCTTTCTGCCGAAGTTCTTTTTTGGTTTGTATTCATTGGATTCATTGGGATTAGGGTTGTAGGTATATTCTTCCACAAAGATCCCTCCTTTTGTATCGTATCTGATAGTATAGCACATCGAAAAGGAAAATAAATGAACAAAAATTAAAAATGCTCCCTTTCGGGAGCATTTTTCCAATTAAATATCCTTCACACTGGGGAAATTCCAATGGAAATGGGTGGCCAGCATCCGGATCACAAATACCAGAACCGTGGTGACGGGCACATTGACCAAATCGCTGACGCCGTTTCGGTACAGAACCAGATAGACGATTGCTCCCACCAGCACTGCCACAGCATAGACATGCTTGTGGAGGATGGCCGGTTTTCTTTGGACGAACAGATCCCGGGTCAGACCGCCGCCCACACCGGTGAGCAGGCTGAGAAACACAAGAAAAAAACCGTTGTCGCTGTAACCGTACTGGATGCCGGTCTGCATGCCCACCACGGTGAAGGAACCCAGACCGATGGCGTCAAATATATTGGCAAGATTTTCCATATAAGGCTCTGCCCGATGGTAAAATTTGCCGCAGAAACGGGCAATGAGAAACAGGAGCAAAGCGGTGGCGGCGGAAATGATGGCATATGTAGGGTCCCGGAACATCATGGGCGGCGTGCAGCCGATGATGAGATCCCGGATAAAGCCGCCGCCAAGAGCGGTCACAACACCCAGCACGATGATGCCGAACAGATCCAGCCGATGCTTCAGTGCCACCATGGCACCGGAGAGGGCAAAAGCCACACAGCCGATGATCTTGGCGGCTTCAAACAAAATGGTGGAAATATTCAAAGCAGTTCCTCCCAATGACTTTCGCCATAGACCGTCAATTCGTTTTCTGTCAGCAGCTCTGCGGTGATGCCCATGCCGGGGATGAGCCTGCGGCTGAAGGTGCCGTCATAGATCTCACGGCTTCCGCAGCTGGGGCTCCGTTCTTTCAGGAGCGCTTTCCTGCAGCCCAGTGCTTTTGCCAGCTGCAAAACAGCCTCAGCACCGGCAGAGTATTGGGCTGTCACATCCTTGCCTTCGGCAGTGACGACCAGACCATTTTGCCGTTCGGCAGGAGTTCTGGGGGTGGCAAGACCGCCCAGCTGTTCCGGGCAGACGGGGATCAGCGTATAGCGATCCTGCAGTGCCTGCAGTTCCGGGTATTCCTTCTTCTTGCCGTCGTAGCGGCAGGGGATGCCCATGAGACAGGCAGAGATCAGCAGCGGTTCTTTCTCTTTTTTCGGCGCAGGCAGCCGGAAGTTTTCCAAAACTTGGCCGTCCAGCACAGCCTGTTTGAGAGTGTCACCTTCATAGACCAATTTCAGAGAGAAGAAGGGGGCATCCTGCTCCAGCAGCTCCAGAAACAGCTTGTCACCCTCCCAGAGGGTCAGTTCCCGGAGCCGGGATTTTTCGATCCATTCCAGATCGCCTTCGTCGCAGACCTTCAGCTCCCCGTGAAAACCGTGAGCGGTGAACAGGTGCATATACTCCGCATCATCTCCGGGACCGGAGATGAAAGTCACGATGCCCCGATACCGCCATGCGGTCAGGGTCAGACCGGTCTCCTCCAATGCCTCCCGAAGCAGGCAGTCCTCAGGGCTCTCCTGAAACTCAAACTTGCCGCCGATGCCGATCCACTTGTCGTGGTTGATGTCGTTTTTCTTCTTCACCCGATGGAGCATCAGGTATTTGCCGTCCTGCTCAATGTAGCACAGGGTCGTGTTGCGAATCACTTGTAGACCTCTCTGTTGAGGATGCCGATGTAGGGCAGATTGCGGTAATTGTTGGCATAGTCCAGACCGTAGCCCACCACAAAATGGTCAGGGCACTGGAAGCCCACATAATCGGGGGTCAGATCGGGCTCGTGACGGACCTTCTTATCCAGCAGGGCAATGGTCTTGACGCTTCTGGGGTTTCTGGTCATGAACAGCTGCTTCAGATGCTTCAGGGTCAGACCGCTGTCGATGATGTCATCCACAATGACCACATCCCGACCGTTGATGTCCACATCCAGATCCTTGGTCAGCTTGACGACACCGGAGGACTTGCTGGATGCGCCGTAGCTGGAGACGGTGATGAAATCCATGTCCAGATTGCAGTCCATTTCCCGGCACAGGTCGGTGAAGAAAATGGAAGCACCCTTCAGCACGCAGACCATAACGGGACGGGTGCCCCTGTAGTCATTGGTCAGCTGTTCGCCCAGAGTTTCCACCATGGCTGCGATTTGTTTTTCGGAATACAGAACTTCTGTAATGTCATTTTCTTTGGTGGTGATACGCATGGTCATACTCCTTATTATGAATGTAAGTCGATTGTATCAGAGAACATCATTCTTGACAAGCCCCTCCAGCAAGGCAACGGCTCTGGGCAGGTCTGCCGCCGCCAGATCGGAATAGTGGAGCACCAGTCTGCCCCGGATCTCCTCCTCTGACAGACCGACTGCATACTGCCGCAGACCGGCGGCACGGATGCCGGCCTCCCGAAGCCGCTGCTCGATGATATCGTCGGAGAGAGGGGTCTGTAATTGCAGCAGCAGGTGCAGACCGGCCTCGTCACCTCGGACGGTAATGGCGGAAGATTTTTTGGACTGTGCAAGCAACGTGAGAAATTCATCCCGTAACAGGCGGTACCGCCGCTTCATGCGGCTGACGTGTTTTTCAAAGTGTCCGTCATCCAGAAATTTCGCCAGAGTCAGCTGTTCAAAGCTGGGAACGGTGCAGCTGTAAAAGCCCAGCTGCTGCCGATATCTTGCCATGAGACTGTCCGGCAGGATCATGTAGCTGATGCGCAGGGCCGGGGTGATGGTTCTGGAGAAGGTGTTCAGGTAGATGACTTTGCCCAGCGTGTCCATGCTGAACATGGTGGGTACGGGCTTGCCGGAGAAGCGGAACTCCGAGTCATAGTCGTCTTCGATGATCCAGCGGTCGCCGCTTCCCACCCAGTTCATCAGCTGCCGCCGCCGGACGATGGGCATGACCGCGCCGGTGGGGTACTGGTGTCCGGGAGAGATGTGGAGCACGTCTGCCTGAGAATCCACCAGCTCCTGAAGTGCTGCGCCGCTTTCGTCCAGAGGAATGGCCGCCACGGCAACGCCGTTGGCCTCACAGACCTGCCGGATCTTCCGGTGACCGGGGTTTTCCAGTCCATAGCACTTGTCTCTGCCCAGCAGCTGAATAAGAATATTGTAGAGGTATTCGGCACCGGCACCGATGACGATGTTTTCCGGGCAGACGTCCATGCCCCGGCTTCGCAGAAGCATACCGGCAATGGCATTTCGAAGAGCGGACAGGCCGGTGTTGGGGGGCGGCTGCAGAAGCAGATCGTGATCGTCCAGCAGGACGCTTCGCATGAGCTTTGCCCAGACGGAGAAGGGAAACTGCTCTGCCGAAACCGTAGGCGGCGGAGGGGGAAGCTCCAAGGGAGCTGTCCGCTGTGTCTGTACCTGAGGAAGGGCCTCCAGCGTCTCGGCATAGTAGCCGGATCTGGGATGGGAGGCGATGTAGCCCTCTGCCAGAAGCTGATTGTAAGCCGTTTCCACGGTGATACGGCTGATGTTCAGATGTTCTGCCAAAGTGCGTTTGGAAGGGAGCTTTTCGCCGCCGGCAATGGCCCCGGAAAGGATATCTTCCTTCAAAGCCCGGTAGAGCTGTTCATATAAGGGCATCCTGTCATTGGGCAGAAGCACATAGGTACGCAAAGTATCCCCTCCTTTCACATGCTTTACAAGGGCAGTATAGCGGAAAAATGGGAATTTTTCAAGTTTTTCCTTGACAAAGTGAACCTTGTCCCATATAATGATTTAGCCTGTCTGAACAGGCAGAAGAATCCTTGCCACCGACTCAGAGCGGTGGCCATACGTCCAAAAGGAGGTGCAACGAAATGGCAAAGATTTCCGGCAAGTATGAGGTCCTCTACATCATCGACCCTGCCAAGGGCGAAGAAGGTATTGCGGCTCTCGTGGAAAAATTCAAGGCTCTCGTTGAAGCAAATGGTACTCTGACCAGCATCGACGAGTGGGGCAAGCGCCGCATGGCTTATCCCATCAATGACCTGGTGGAAGGCTACTATGTCCTGATGACCATGGACACCAAGCCCGAGTTCCCCGCAGAACTGGACCGCGTGTTCAAGATCACTGAAGGCATCCTGCGTTCCCTGATCACCGACGTGGAACTGTAAGGAGGCGAGTTCATGCTGAACCACATCGTTCTCATGGGCCGTCTTACCCGCGACCCGGAGCTTCGGCGAACCGGCAGCGGAACCGCCGTGGCAACCTTTACACTGGCAGTGGATCGGGACTTCAGTTCCAATCGCGAGACCGGTGAAAGGGAAACGGATTTCATCGACATCGTCACCTGGAGAAATACAGCGGAGTTCGTCTCCAAGTATTTTGCCAAGGGCCGTATGGCGGTGGTCTCCGGCCGACTGCAGATCAGAAACTGGAACGATAAGGACGGCAACAAGCGCCGCTCCGCCGAAGTTGTGGCAGATAATGTCTACTTTGGCGACAGCAAGCGTGACGGTGCCGCCGGCGGCTTCGACCAGTCTTACGGTCAGAGCTACTCCCAGCCTGCAGCATTCAATCAGCAGCCTGCATACGGCTACGAACCGGCCCCTGTGCCCGGTCCTGCCCCGGCTTCTGATTTCGCCATGCTGGAAGATGACGATTCCGAACTTCCCTTCTGATCGGCATAACAATGAATTTTTTCACGATAACTTCAAGATAGGAGGAAACCTCAATGGCTAACGATAAGATGCGTCCTCGTAAGCGCAAGAAGGTATGCAGCTTCTGCGTGGATAAGGTCGAGCATATCGATTACAAGGATACGGCTAAGCTCCGCCGTTACCTGTCCCAGCGTGGCAAGGTCCTGCCCCCCCGTACCACCGGCACCTGCGCTGCTCATCAGCGTCAGCTGACCGTCGCCATCAAGCGCGCACGGCACATCGCCCTGCTGCCCTACGTGGCTGACTAATTGCAAAAAAGCACCGAAGCCTTGCTTCGGTGCTTTTTTGCAAGGCTCCCTTGTGCAAAGGGAGCTGGCTGCCCGTAGGGCAGACTGAGGGATTGATAAAAGACCGCCTTTCGGCGGTCTTTTATATCTATTATTCTTCGTTCTCGTAGATCTTTGCGATGTCCACAATGAAATCCACGCACTTGTCCACACCGATCAGGCCGGAGTTGAGGGACAGGTGATAGTTCTGGGCTTCGCCCCAGTTGCGGCCGGTGTAGTGCTTGTAATACACCTTACGCTTGTTGTCCTTGTCGATGAGGCGCTTCTGGGGCGTCTGCTTGGTTTCGCCGTAGAGCTCCACGATGCGCTTTGCCCGATGTTCCATATCGGAATGGATGAACACATGGAGGCAGTCCTCCCGGTCACGCAGGATATAATCTGCGCAGCGACCGATGATAACGCAGGGACCCTGATCGGCATAGCTGCGAATGACGTTTGTCTGGGTGACAAAGAGCTTGTCAGACATGGACATAGAGCCCATCATGGCCATGGGGTTGGGGGAGACGGCGATATTGAACAGGAAGCTGTTGGTGACGGGGGCATATTCACCGGCTTCTTCGATAAAATCAGCATGGAAGCCGCTTTCCTCGGCAACTTTATCCACCAGTTCCTTATCGTAACAGGGGATGCCCAAACGCTTGGCAACTTCTCTGCCGATGGTACGGCCGCCGCTGCCGAAAGCACGGCTGATGGTGATAATTTTATTTGTCATATGGAACGACCTCCTTGTGGATTGTTGCCACTATTATACAATGGGACGATGGAAATTACAAGGTTTTTTGTTCAGAATCCCCTTGCGGAATGGAATTTCTGCCCTTCGCCGGGGTCACAGGGCCCCACTCAGGTAATGGCAGCCGCTGCATCGCACCGAAAATCTTGGTCTTCAGGTCGGGATATTGCTTCTGCAGCACCGCCAGAAGATCCTTGACTTCCTGCCGCTTGGTGGATTTATCGGCGGGACAGGTGTTGTGGACAACGGGGAGATTTTGCCTGTCGGAGAAGGATGCCACGGCTTTTTCACCCACATAGAGCATGGGTCGGATCTGGGTCACTTCCATGCGGCTGAGCCAGGTCACCGGCTGGAAGCAGCTGAGGCGGCCTTCATAAAACAGACTCAGCAGGAAAGTCTCCACTGCGTCATCATAGTGATGCCCCAGAGCAATCTTGTTGATGCCCTTGGCCTTCATGGCCTCGTGGAGGGCACCTCTGCGCATTTTGGCACACATGGAGCAGGGGTTCTTTTCCTTCCGGGCTTCAAAGATGATGGGGCCGATCTCTGTGTGGAGGCAGGTGTAGGGTACGCCCAGTTTTTCGCAAAGCGCTGCCACGGGAGAAAAATCCATTCCCGGCAGACCCATATCCACCGTCAGGGCTTCCAGTTCGAACTTTTTGGGGTAATATTGCTGCAATCCTGCCATGAGAACCAGCAGGGCAAGGGAGTCTTTGCCGCCGGAAACGCCTACGGCGATCCGGTCACCTTCCTGTATCATATTGTAGTCATCCACGCATCGGCGGACGAGACCCATCAGATGCTGCATAATATGCTCCTTTTAAAAGAAAAATGCCAAACGAGAAAACGAGAGCAAACAAGAGAAAAACGGAGAAAACAAGAGATTGTTCTGCGAAAAATAAAATTTTCAAAAAATAGGGTTGACAGGGATTTTCTCCTGTGTTATAAAGAGTAGGCGCGTTTTCCGGGGCAAAAATGTTCTGTGTGCTATTATTGTAGCGGCGCGCAGCCCGTTTGTCAAAAATTTTGTATATTCTGAAGGCATCCGCCTTCAATGGAGGTAAGACAATGTCCACTACTATGGCAAAGAAGGAGACCGCCCAGAGAAACTGGTACGTTCTAGATGCAGCCGGCAAGCCTCTGGGCCGTACCGCTGTTACTGCTGCCAAGCTGCTGCGCGGCAAGCACAAGGCCGATTTCACCCCCAACGTTGACTGCGGTGATTTCGTCATCATCATCAACACCGACAAGGCTATTCTGACCGGCAAGAAGCTGGAGCAGAAGAAGTACTACCACCACACCGGTTGGGTCGGCAATCTGAAGGAAGTCAAGTATCGCATCCTGATGGAAGAGCGTCCTGAGTTCGCAATGGAACTGGCTGTCAAGGGCATGCTGCCCAAGAACGCCCTGGGCCGCGCTGCCATGACCCGTCTGAAGCTGTACGCAGGTGCTGAGCACAACAACGAAGCCCAGAAGCCCGTCGCTTGGACTCTGGACTAATCGGAGGTAACGGAATATGTACGAGAGCAAAAGAGCATACCACTACGGCACCGGCCGTCGGAAGTCCTCCGTCGCCCGCGTCCGCGTTTATGAAAACGGCACCGGTTCCATCACCATCAACGGCCGTGACATCGATGATTACTTCGGTCTGGACACCCTGAAGCTGCTGGTTCGTCAGCCTCTGGTTCTGACTGAGCTGGTCGGCAAGGTCGACCTGGTCATCACTGTTGCAGGCGGCGGCGTTACCGGCCAGGCCGGCGCTATCCGCCATGGCGTTTCCCGCGCTCTGCTGGGTCTGAACGCTGAATACCGTCCCGCTCTGAAGGCCGCCGGCTTCCTGACCCGCGACCCCAGAATGAAGGAAAGAAAGAAGTACGGCTTGAAGGCCGCACGTCGCGCACCTCAGTTCTCCAAGAGATAATTTTCTTCGAGAGATTTATGTCCCGGAAGACCTTGCGTCTTTCGGGACTTTTTACGAACTGATGTGCGTCCTCGCGGCATAGCCGCTGCGGTCGGAGCTAAAAATATGCCACCGGCATATTTTCTGAACGCTCCGACAGTTCTCCAAGCGCTGATTGGAAACATATGCACTTACGAAGAAGACCACCTTTGGTGGTCTTCTTTTTACATAAAAAACGGATTGCAAATAGCAATCCGTTTTTCTGTTAGTATTTCTTTTTCATCAAGATACCTACGGTGCAGATCAGCAGCGCTGCAGCCATGCCGGGGAACAGGGGATCGATGTAGGCAGGCAGCAAAGCGTTGCCCAGTAAAACCGCCACAGGACCTGCAAGGACTGCCGCTGCGGCAAATCCCGTAGGAACTCTGCCCGGCAGGAACAGGGCGAAGCACAAAGGGGCGAAGAGAACGGCACCTCGCAGACCCATGGACAGGAAGCTCCAGTTGAGGATCATGGAACCGGCCTCGCCGCAGGCGAAAACACCGGCAGCCAGCAGAATCAGCAGGACAAACCCTCTGGAAACCAGCAGCATCTCCCTTTCGGAAGCCTTGCGGCGCAAGGGTTTGTAGATATCTGCAGACAGGACGGAGCTGATGCCCAGAGCCAGTCCGGCACCGGTGCCCACCAGCGCTACCAGCAGGGCGGCAAGGATGATTCCACCGATGAAATCCGGCAGATGAAGCAGCACAAAAGTGGGCAAAACCGAGGCAGAAGGGGTCTCCGGGAAGTGGATTCGCATGTAAAAACCTACCAGAATGCCTGCCAGACCGATAAAAATCGTCAAAATTCCGCCAAAAATTGCGCCTTTTTTCGCAATTTTTTCGTTTTTTGCCGAGAGAATCGGCAGGAAATAAGCCTGGGTTGTCAGCACACCGAAAATCAGAGATGCACCGGCACCGCCATCCTTCCATGCGCCTCTGGCGAACAGATTAAAGTACTGTTCTCTGGGTAGGGCGGCGGTGAAGGCATCCAGACCGCCTGCCAACGCGATGGCGGCGATGCCGCAGACCAGCGTGACGGCATAGAGCAGGACGGTTTTGACGATACCCACCATACCGGCACCCCATGCACCGCCAAAAAAGACATAGACCAGCATGAGTACCACCGTCAGCAAGACAGCGGCGGCGGTGGGGAACTGCCATAGGGATGTGATGAGGGCAGCGCCGGAGAGAAGCTGGGAGACAATGCTGATGAAAGTGCCAACGGACATGAGAATGGCGGCAGCCGTGGCGACCTTTTTGCCGTATTCTTTGGTCAGAATCTGAGGCAGGGTGGAAAGTCCGCTTTCCCGCAGGGGGCGGATGAACCACAGAGTCATGACCAGCAGACCCAGACCGCCGCCGAGGGTGAACCACCATGCGGAAAGACCGTAGGTGAAGGCCAGCTGTGCGGTACCGATGGTGGATGCACCGCCCACCAGCGTGCCGATGAGAGAACCGGCCACCATGAGAGAACCCATGCCGCTGCCGGTGGTGAAATCGCTGGCATTTTTGACATTTTTACCTGCCCGGACACCCACAAAGGTGATCAGAGCCAGAACCAATACCGCACCGAGGGCGGTGAACAAAGATGCTTGCATGTTGATGTTCCTTTCAAAAAGGAGGCGGATTGCCACGGCTTGCGCCGCAAGCCTCGCAATGACATTCTTTTAAGGCGTGCCGTTCCGATGAGTGGAGCGATGCGAAAATCCGTTTCTCGTATAAACACATTACGCCGGCAGAGCCGGCGTAATGATTTTATCATTCTTCGATGGGAATTTCAACATCCAGCAGGGGAGCATACTGCTGGCAGCCAAAGATATCGCCTTCGCCGAATGCACCGGAGGGACGCAGACGGTTGATGGTGAACTTGATGGCATAGCCGGGATCGAATTCTACGAAATCAGCCAGACGGCTTTCGGGAATGCTGTAGAGCTCGCAGACGAACTGACGGTTCAGAACACCGCTCTTCTTGACCAGCTCATAGTTGGCGGGGTCACGGAAGATGATGTCGAAGGTAATACGGTCTGTGCCGGCATTCTTGCTGCGGATGGTCTTGGCCAGATCGACCAGTTTTACGGTTTTCATGTAAGTACCTCCTTATTCGCCCAGTTCGATCATGGAGATGGGGAACAGCTCCAGAGGATCGTCAACAGCAACGGTATGATCCATGGTCCAGGTGTAAGCGTCGGAGATCTTGGTGACCTCGTCGAGAACGAAGGCGGCGGTACCGGCAGTACCCTTGACCTCGGGCAGACGGGCATAGAAGATCTGGCGCATACCGATCAGAGTGACTTCTTCAGCCAGCTCGGGGGTATCGGCGACACCTTCAACGACGACCAGCAGCTCGTGGGACTTGGTCTCCTTGACGGGTTCCATTTCGCCCATGACACCGTTCTTGCCGAAGATACGGTAGCTCAGCTCGTACTTTTCGTTGGGATGACGCTCCTTGACTTGAGAGCGGGCCCACTCGATGACTTCGTCAACGTGCTTGATGGTGTAGGGATCGCGGATACCGGCCATACCCAGATAGCGGTAGCCGACGAAGCCGGAGCCTTCCAGCTTGACCTTGACCTTGCCTTCGATGGGGATGAATTTGGGGTTGGTGATGCGGCAGGTTCTCTCATCGAACTGCTCGTACTGGCATTCGCTCATGTCGAGGCAGCCGCCGGCCACATATTCATAGTAGGGGTTGGTACGCTCGTACATGGCATGACCTGCCACGGAAGCGATGGTGCAGCGCTGGAAGGGAGCGCAGGCGGTGACCTTCACATCGTCCTTGGTGATGGTGCCGATGACGGATTCCTTTGCGCCGTAAGGCTCGCAGCAGAAGGAAGCGCATTCCAGAACCTTACCGGTGTAGTAAGCGATGTTTTCGGGGAAGCCTTCGTGGATGGCAGCGGCAGCGAAGACGCAGGCATCGCTGGTACGGCCGCCGATGATGACATCAGCGCCCATTTCCAGAGCCTTGACGAAAGGATGGACACCGGCGACAGCCACGATACGGGTGGTGGCATCCAGTTCTTCGATGGTCAGATCGGTACGGCTGTTGAGGCCTTCGATCTTCTCACCGGCAAGCATCTTCTTGCGGATGTATTCCTTGTCCACTTCGGAATAGAAGTAGGCCAGCTTGAACTTTTTCAGATTGTGCTTCTTGGCCATGTCGCGGATCATATCCACATACATGTCAACGCGGCTGTTGGTACCGGTGTCACCGGCGGAACCGATGATCATGGGCACGCCCTGCTCGCGGGAAGCCAGGAGCATCAGCTCCAGATCGTGATACTGCCAGTCCTTGTGGCTGGCGCACTTGTCGGCACCCAGAGGAACGGGACCGATATCGTCAGAACCGGAGTCGCAGCAGTAGTAGTCGGGTTTGGTAGCGGCACCGAGCCAGAAGCTCTCTTCCTTGGTGGGAGCGAAGCCCAGGTGACCGTTGGGGGAAATGATTCTCAATGTATCCTTTGCCATGATGAACCTCCTTGTTCATTCTTGTTATTACAAGCGAGTTCAATATACATCCGTTACAGGGAAAAGTCAATGGTTTTTCTAAAAAAATTCGATATTCATCTGAAAATTACAGAAAAGTCACGATTTTTGACCATACAAGTTGTGCGGTTGTTATGGAAAGACTCTTTTGAGATGGTTTCCGTTTCGGTCAAAAAGCTTTTCGATTTTCTGTTGTTTTGTTTGGGCTTTGAGATATTCCTCTGTATTCTTGGCGCAGGAGTGGTTTTGTGCCGCAAACCATTGACAAAACAGGGAAAAATGGATAAATTAAAGGTAGCAAAAAGAAAGGGAAAACTAAGAAATGCTGAAGAAAAAATCATCGCAACCGTTATATCAGCAAATCGCGGAAGCGCTTGCTTCCGGCATCCATTCGGGTCAGTATCAGCCCGGAGACAAGCTGCCTTCCGAGTATGAACTGTGTCAGATGTATTCCGTCAGCCGCATGACTGTTCGACTTGCGCTGGGACAGCTGATCCAGCAGGGATTGATCTATTCCGTCCACGGAAAAGGTTCCTTTGTCAACCAGCCGATTCTGCGGTATGACACCCGGAAGATCGTGGGCTTTTCCGAAACACTCCGTCAGCGCGGTCTGGAGGGACATACAGTCATCGCCAACTGCGAGGTGACCAAGGAAGAATCCGTCTTCCCCGGCAAATGCGTCAATCTGGATCTGGTGGGCTATGCAGGGGAGCAGCCCTTTGTGTTCTATCGCTCCTATCTGCTGCCGGATCTGGGTCAGCAGATGAAGGAAGCTGCCGAGCAGGCTGTCAAAGATGGCAGACCCTTCTCCACTTACGAACTGTATGAGTATATGGATCGGAAGCCTGTCCGCGTGGAGCAGGAGATCACCGCCACTGATGCCGATGCATCTCTGGCAGCGGTATTGAAAATTTCCAAGGGCAAGGCGGTGCTGGTGGCCGTATCCTGCTATTACGATGCAGACGGCAGCCTGCTGGAGTATAAAAAGGCCTATTATCGCTCGGATATCTGTGCCTTCCGCCTCCAGAGGGAAGTTTGATACTATTATAATAATGTATAAAAGGCTCCTCTGCCAAAGAGGAGCCTTTTTGCCAGCTTCTGAGACAAAAAATCATATAACCCCGCCGGAGGAGAGGTTATAGTAGGCTGGTTTTGACGAGGCACAATATATTGTGTTTTCTTTGGAACGGCTGGGATATTCCCTGCTTTTGAGACTAAAAACTGGTCAAAACGCACAAAAACGGATGGGCAGCTTTTTGCAATTTTCAAAAAGAAAAGGTTGCCAATGGGATAAAGTTTGTGTTATAATGCACAGGTAAAGGTGTCTCTGCGCCCTTTTTGGGGGTGTGGAAGGCAAAAAAGCATTCCGTTCCATTAATTTCGTGTCCCACCAACAAACAACGAAAGGAAAATGCAAACATGAAAATCAAAAGAACATTAGCTCTGCTTCTGGCTCTGGTCATGATTTTCGGCATGGTGCCCGTCATGGCTTCTGCTGCAGAAACCAACCTGCCTGCTCAGGTGCAGGCAGATCTGGATGCTACCGGCAAGGGCGCTCAGCACGTCTATGACTGGAGCATCGATAACTTCTATCTGTTCGCCGGCGAAGAAAAAGTCGACGATCCCGATGCCCATACGGGCAAGGCCGGTAAGTTTGCCGGTCCCGCACTGCCC
>JAZNLL010000072.1:0-4457 GCA_045579045.1 Candidatus Avilachnospira sp. | reverse complement strand
TACCAAAGAGCACCTCGCCTAAGACACAGAACCGTCCCCTGTCTTATCTCTATAACTTAGTCCATGAAACGCTCTGCAGAGATGAGCGCTGTGCGTTGCTTTTTGGGTAAAACCTCTATCAGCGCCAGGAAAATCTCTTTTTGGTACCGAATTCGAACAAATCCTTTTTGGCAAGGGATGGTATTGATTCGATTACGGGGATTTTTGCCGGGATATTGAGGCAGGGGTCCTTCACTGATATAGATCCACCAAAGCTTGTTCCTGTTGACATCTAGACAATAGTCCAACCCAGCTTCACAATTATCATATCTTATGGTGATCCTGCGCTTGAAGGGAACCAGACATACAAGATGATCGACATAAAGCTTGATATAACTAACGGCATTTCTTATAGTGATATATGCAATCACAATGCTTAGAATCATGTTAAAGAAGCAAAGCCAAAAACCATCTAGTTGCTGCTCTTTTAAACAGATAAGCATTGTAACGGCAAAATAAAGCACTGCAAAACCCCAAACTACAAACAATGCTGTTGCGCCTGGGAAAGATGCATACCATTTGCCCTTGAGCGTGTGGAATTGTTTAAAATTGCTGCCCATTGTTTACCTCAATCCAAACTTATCAATAGCGGTCATAAGCAAGGCCAAATGTAAGACAGGGGACGGTTCGCTGTCTTATTGCCTTATCATATAGCTTCTGTATGTATATTTTACTGAATTGTAATGTATTAGTCAAGGCAGGTCATGATGCAGTTGCGTCCTGTTATCTGAAAAAAGCCGGAGGGATATCCCTCCGGCTTATACTTACTTCATATATTTCTTATACAGCAGCATGTACCAAATCATGCCGATGATGTAGGCCAGGGCGCAGGCACTCAGCAGCCACAGGGCGGAGATCTTGCCCAGCAGCGCACCCACAGCGAAAACGCTGACGGTGGAGGAGATATTCAGCAGAATATTGCGGCCGGCATTATAAATGCCTGCGATATCTGCCGGCACGACCCGGATCAGCATCACGGGGATGGCATAGTCCACCAGCACGCGGCCCACATATGCCACCAGGAACACCACCAAAAATACGGTGGGCTTGTCATGGGGCAGGGAGATCATCGCCAGCACCAGCAGGCTTCCGATGATGGCCACCACAGGCAGGGGCATATATTTGGACAGGAAATGGAACAGGAAACTGGACAGGACATAACCCAGGGCGCAGATGATGGGCAGTATGGATGCCTGACCTTCTGTCAGCCCCATATACAGGGCGATCAATGCGATGGAGTTGGTGATGCCGATGGTGATGCCCCGCAGGGTGTTGGGCACCAGGAATTTCCGGAACAGGGGCATCCGGAACACTTCCAGCAGCTTCTTGACGGTCATGGTGTTGTGGGAAGGGGCGTCATAGACATCGTTCACCGGCTGCATCCGATGGGTGCAGTACCATGCCACCAGCATCAAAACGAAGGAAATGCAGATGCAGACCAGATACGGATTGCCGCCGATGCCGGCGTTAATGATCGCGGAGAAAGCGAAGCTGGAAGCCACACCCACGATGCCGGTGACGGCGCCGCTGGCGGCGGTATAGGTGCCGTAGGCATCGAAGGGAATGGTCATGTAGGGAATCTTATAGCCCAAAATGCCGCTCCAGGACGACAGGAATGTGATGGCGCAGGCCACCAGCGACAGCACCAAAAACAGCGCCATGGGGGACATGGTGAAGTAGCCGATGGGAATCATGGCAAGATACACCGCCATCTGCAGGAAGTAAAGCCACTGATACTGCTTCAGCGGCTTCGGAAGCTTTTCTGAAAGATAGGAGCAGAGCATCATGCCCACCACGGTGATGATGGACACCAAAGTGCTGAAAAGACCGACATAGTAAGCGCTGACGTGGCGGTTTGTCAGAAACAGCTGGATCAGACTGCCGTTGACCATGGGCATGGCGGCGGTCAAAGCACCGTCTTTTGTAGCCATGTAGATAATGTTCTTAGTACCTGCGTTCTTAGCCATAATGCACCTCTTTATGATAAAGAAAAACATATTGGAAAGGTTTGGGTCTTGCTTCGCCACTATTCTACTCATCCCTATCCCGGCCGTCAATGCAAAAGTGAAAAAATTTATTATTTTCTGGAAAAGAAAAGAGAGGGCAGCAAAGCAATGTCATTAAGCTAAGAAGCATGTCATTCCGAGCCAGTGCGCACACTGGCGCACCCCAGGGTGGTTTCTCTTGCCGCCATGCGGCAATTCACCTCCTGGGAATCCCCTATTAAGAAGGAGATTGCCACAACCAGTCTGCGGACTGGTTTCGCAATGACACCTAACTTAATGACATTGGGCTGCAAAGCCCTCATGATTTACGCACCGTAAAGACCGGAGAATCTATAATGGGATAGGAGGTGTAATATGAATCACTTTGTCATAATGGCCCTCATTGCGACTTTGGGGACTTGGTTTGTAACGGCACTTGGGGCGGCGACGGTCGTCTTTTTTACTTCCCCTAACCCGAAAAGCCTCAATATTATGCTTGGCTTTGCGTCCGGTGTTATGATTGCAGCCAGCTTCTGGTCTTTGCTGCAGCCGGCAATTGAGCGTGCGGAGGCTGTTTCCAGGCTTCCTGCGTATCTTGTGGCAACTGCGGGCTTTTTGTTCGGAGCCCTGTTCATGTGGACATCCGACAAGGTCGTTTCCTTTGCAAGAAGAAAAGCAGATATCGCCGGAGGAAAAACCAATGAGCGCCTGCACCGCATCATTATGCTGATTTTGTCCATCACCCTTCATAACATACCGGAAGGTCTGGCGGTAGGTGTGGCCTTTGGCGCATTGCAGGAGGGCGGTTATGGGGCGGAAAATCTAATGGGGGCAATCTCGGTGGCAGTAGGGATTGGTCTGCAGAATTTTCCTGAAGGTGCGGCGGTTTCGGTTCCTTTAAGAAGAGAGGGGTATTCCAGGAAAAAGAGCTTTCTGTTCGGTCAGGCCTCCGGTATGGTGGAACCCTTTGCCGGAGTTCTGGGTGCATTGCTGGTTGTCTATGTGGAGACGATTTTGCCCTATGCCTTATCCTTTGCCGCCGGAGCGATGATCCTGGTAGCGGTGCATGAACTAATCCCGGAATGCCAGAGAAACCAGGAAGCCCAGCCTTATCTTGCCACAATGGGGATTGTTCTTGGTTTTGCGGTTATGATGCTGCTGGATGTGATGCTGGGATAGATGCTGCAGCTGACGCAAAAACCGGTAGGTCAATGCCTACCGGTTTTACAGCCAATCTGAAATGTGGAACCCCTGCTCCTTCAATAGCTCTATGACCCGCCGCTTTGCCCGGGTCAGGCGCATCCGCACGCTTTGGGGCTGGATGCCCAAAATAGACGCCAGCTCCTGGTCAGACCACTTCAGAATGTATTTCTGCTCCAAAAGAAGCCGGTCGCCTACAGGAATGGCTGCCCAGATCTTTCGAAGCTGCTCCAGTTGGATGCCTTTGGACACGATGCTCTCCGGCAGCTGGTTTTCTTCAACAGTCAAATAGGCATCCACATCCTCAAAGGGCACTATGGTGAAGCGGGAGCTTCTTTTTAAGTGGATATAGGACAGATTTCGGACGATGGCTTTGGCGTACTGCACCTGCTCCCGGGGAAGCAGCGCCCGGAAGGTCTCTATATGCCCCATGATCCGGGCAAGGGCCTCGTAGACGATATCCTCCACATCTTCCTGAAGGGTCAGATATTTCCAGGCCTCTGTGTACAGAAGCTTTTTATGATTCAGAAAGAATTCGATGATGATCGCAGAGTTCTCTGCTTCGCTGGTGTTCGTAGGGAGCATAGGTAACTCCTTTCCTATGATGTAAATGATTTTCTCTGCCGCACAAAAAATAATGTTGCAGTTTGCGGACAGGTAGGTTTAATATAGTAAGAGAAAGAATTCATTCGAGGAAATGGTCGTTATGAAAAGTACAGAAAAAGAACAATCATGGCCGGCAGTGCTGGACGCGGTGTATTCGGAATACCGCCACTTTATGCTGCGCATTGCCGGATCCTATATTGACGATCCCCAGGCCTGCGAGGATGTGTTCCACAATGCGTTTCTGGCTCTGATTCGGAATCAGGAGCGGATCATGGAGCTGACAGCACCCCAGCTGAAGGCCTATCTGCTTTTAGCTGTGCGCCACGCCAGTATCGACTATCTGCGTAAGGAGCGCAGAATGAATCTGGTGGACATCCCCGATGGCGTGCTGGAAGAGCTGGTTAGCCGGCCCGGGGAAAGTGCGTCAGCGGCGGAGCGCTCTTTCCGGACGGTGGAGCTTTACGAGGTCATGCGTCAGCTTCCCGTGGAGGACCAGACGCTGCTGCTGGGGCATTATGTAGTGGGCCTGGATTCCAATGAGCTGGCGCAGCTTTTGGACTGCAGTCCCGGAGGCGTGAGAGTGAAGCTTCACCGGGCCAACAAGCGGGCATTGGCGCTGTTTTCGTC